>JASJDI010000324.1 GCA_030065155.1 Xenococcaceae cyanobacterium MO_188.B29 | reverse complement strand
TTCCAGTTCCACCACCGAAGAACTCTTGACGATGGTGGATAGTTTTGAGGAGATAAATTCTGCTGTGGAAGAAGACCTGACCATAATTCAGACAAGTGCTGAGGCAGAATTTGACTCTTCCAGTTCCACCACCGAAGAACTCTTGACGATGGTGGATAGTTTTGAGGAGATAAATTCTGCTGTGGAAGAAGACCTGACCATAATTCAGACAAGTGCTGAGGCAGAATTTGACTCTTCCAGTTCCACTACCGAAGAACTCTTGACGATGGTGGATAATTTTGAGGAGATAAATTCTGCTGTGGAAGAAGTAGAGCCTACCTCTGAATTGGAAAGTAGGAGTGCTGAATTATCTTCTATTTCTCTGATGCAAGAGCTTGCTATTGGTAATGGTTCAGACGTAACCTCTCCTATGGAAAGGATTTTGCAGTCAATTTTTATGGGAGATTGGGATACTGCTGCTCCAAAATCTCAACCTACCACTTCAGAAAAAGCTCCAAAATCTTCTAGTCCTCCAATTAAACCACCAGAAGCACTTCCTACTATTAGAGTTACTGTTCAAGAACTAGATCGTCTGAGTCATAGTATTGGGGAACTTCTAATCAGCGAAAACCAGCAACATTTGCAATCAGATCGGATTCATCGACTGACTCAAGATACCTTGGAGCAGTTTCTTAACTGCCAACAAAAACTAAACCAAATTCATGACTGGTCAGATCACAATCTACTCCTTTCTGAGAGTAAACGAAGACAACAACAAAGGATAACAAATCGCCAAAAAAATGCGATTGTCTCCAGTTCTTGGACAAAATCCCCGCAAACTCTAACTATAGTTGAGGGAATACCTTCAACTGATTTTCAGCCTGAGTTTGATGTTTTAGAAATGGATGTCTATAGCGATTTGCACCTTTTGCTTCAGAATTTGACGGAGCAAATGATGCACTTGGGCGAGCAAATTGAAGCTTTAGAAGGATTTGCTCAGAATTTCCGCTTTAATCTTGGGAAACGCAAACAGTTACTTTCTGGAGCGCAGGAAGATTTACTTCAAGCTAGAATGCTACCTTTGGCAACAGTACTCAATAGGTTTCCGCGAATGTTGCAACAGATGGTAGCATCTCACCGAAAACCAGCAGAATTGAAACTTATTGGTTCTGAGGTACTAATAGATAAGGTAGTTGTTGAAAAGCTTTACGATCCTTTACTCCATCTCATTCGTAATGCTTACGATCATGGGCTAGAATCGTCACATATTCGTCGTCAGCAGAATAAATCAGAAGCAGGACATATTACAATTCGAGCTTATCATCAAGGTAATTGTACAACTATAGAAGTAAGTGATGATGGACAAGGGTTAAACTGGGGGAGTATTCGGACTAAAGCGATCGCTAAACAGCTATTAACCAGAGAACAAGCTGCTAGTGCTTCAGAAGCGCAATTAGCAGAACTATTATTTGAACCTGGGTTTTCCACAGCAGACAAAATCAGCCAGTTATCTGGACGGGGTATTGGCTTAGATGTAGTCCGTAGTCAGTTACAACCATTGCAAGGTTCAATTTCTGTTAATTCAGTTTTGGGTCAAGGCACAACCTTTGTCTTGAAATTTCCCATTAATTTGACTAGTGCCCGTTTACTGATCTGTGAGTCTCAAGGTATTGTCTATGCATTGCTTTCTGAAGTAATCGATCGGGTTTTATTGCCTCAACCAGATCGGATTCAACATCAACAGTCAACAATCGGACAAAATCAGCAGACTTTCTTGTGTTGGGGTGAAAAATTAGACCAACAATTAATTCCTATTGATCCTTTAAATAATTTAATTGATTATCAGTATCCTACTTTCTGCAAGGAAAAAAGTACCTCTTTAAGTATTTTTCCTGTAAAATCCAAAAACTCAGTCAAACCCTTGCTGATGTTAAAGCATCAGCAACAAAGACTGTGCGTGCAAGTCGATCAGATTTTAGTCGAACAGGAACTGGTAATCAAATCTTTTGGTAATACCATAACTTTACCAAATTATATTCAGGGATACAGTGTCTTAGGAGATGGCAGCCTCACCTTAGTCATAGACTTAGCGGTCTTAGTAACTCAAACTGGGGAAACGAATTTCCGAGCCAATTCTCTAAGGCAAAAATTTTCCAATCAGACCCCTGCTGTTTTAAAGCCTGTTGTAACTGTTGAAGAAGAGCAACTCACTTCCACATCAGAAGATGAGTCATCACAGATTTTTAACCGTAATCAACCTAGTTCTAAGAGAGTGCTAGTAGTCGATGACTCTGTGGTTCAACGACAAACTTTAACACAACATCTTACCAAAGCTAATTATAAGGTACTACAGGCGGGAAATGGTCAAGAAGCACTTGCTCAATTAAATCAGCATGCAGAAGATATCCAATTAGTAATTTGTGATGTCGAGATGCCCTATATGAATGGTTTTGAGTTTTTGAGCCATTGGCGCGAAGATACTCGCTTTGCTAAGATTCCTGTAATTATGTTGACTACTCGAAGTGGACAAAAACATCGTCGCTTGGCTTTAGCTTTGGGAGCTAAAGTCTATTTTACCAAGCCTTATTCCAACCAAGAACTTGTGGAAACGATCGCTCAACTTATTAAGCAACCCTAAAACCTTATTGTTACCACCTTAATAGATATCTGATTGCCATGCTCCAAACCATACCTCAGCTCAAGCGATTGTCTAGTACCAGTACTAATCCAGATACTTTACGGATAGTCGTTTTTACTCTTGCAGAAGAACCCTTGTCCCTTCAGTCAGACTATCTTTTCGCTTTGCCAGTTGAAGCCGTTCTCAAAGCAATTACTTGCCCTCCTATTAACTGGGTTGCTAACAGTGGTATTGGCATGACTGATTTTGGGTCACAGAATATTACTGTTGTGGATTTGCGTCAGCAGTTTATTTGCTCAAACTCTGAAAAGGAAGAAGCAAGAAATTCTGACCTAGTTGTTAATTCCCAACGATTCCTGATTTTGCTCAAAACCCAAACTAAGGAACTATGTGGGATTCCTGTCGCCAATCCACCTACCCTTACTGACATTCCTTTATCAACGATTCGTCCTGTACCTTTATCCTATCGTCAAGTAGCTGGACTCAGTTGGGCAAGTCATATGACTATCCTCTCTGAAACACAAGCAAAAAAGCCACTCAAAGTATTCCTTCTTGGTATGAGCAAAATCATAGAAAAGAGTTCTGTTGGAACTTTAACGTCAAATCCAAGATAGATCAGAACTGTCTTGGCAATTTTTCTGTATGGGGTATGACAATAATTATTACGCACTTATTCAGACAAAATACAGAAAATAAATAGTTGTATAAATTATCTCAATATATACAACTAAAACAGATGTTAAATTTTCTTGTTTTTTGATTAAGTCGATTTAACTTGGAAATCTAAATCACTAATACCGATTTTCTGACTATCAGGATTAGAGATAGCATCATCGGTGGAAAAGTATTTAATTTCTAGAGAAGAGACTTCTGTACTCCCAAAACTAATCTCGATATTGCCCTCCTCACTATTACTATCCACACCAGTATTGCCTCTACCTTCAAAACCCTTCATGTAGCGTTCATTATCGGCCATGACATTATTACCAGTTACGATCTCTACTCCTGCAAGGTCTTTAATGTTAACTCCATCAGCATAAATTTCCACTCCATCATCAAAAGACTTACCGCGAGCTTGGTCTACATCTAACAGCTTAAAGTTTAAGCCTGTCAAAGCTTGATTAAAGTCGAGGGATAATCGAATTAGGTCATCAGGGTCATCATTACTGTTATTAAAACCAAGAGATAAGTAACCATTGTGATTGCCTAGTGTATTACTGTCGTAGGTGACATAATCTTGTTCTCGATCATGAACGGCAAAAGTACCACCATCAGTAGTAATAGTTTGCCACTTGACAGTAGCCGTGACTCCGTTACCCAGATTAAATTGAGTACCTGTGGCTACGGACCTTTCATCGCTTAAACCCTGATTTTCCCAAACTAAAGAGCCATTGGTAGGAGTAGGGTTATCACCAGAAGTTAAGATCTTAAGTCGATCGCTCTCGGCTGCTTTATAATAATCATCGACAGTAATTGAACCATTACCTTTTAGATCAACAACCAAGTCATCACCACTTCTGCTGTTAGTAAAGTCAGAAACTGTGTAATCTGATAAATCTAGGGTATCTTTGCCATCAGAGCCTTTGATAATATCATTTCCAGTGGATTTACCTTTACTGTAGCCACTGAAAACATTGGCTGAACTATTAGCGAAGATTAAGTCATTACTGCTAGAGTTGACTACATTGTTAATGCTAGTGTCATATGCCACGAAAGTACCTCTAGAGGTAGCATCATAATATTTGCCATTACCACGAGCTTTGTAGGTAGTATCGAGATAAGCATTTTGGGAAGTGATTACACCACCTTCTCTGATATCAAAACGATAACCAGAACTGTCAAACTTTAAGTTAGAAAAATCAAAGGTATCGTTACCGCCACTATCCCAGAGTGTTTGTTTAGAATTAGAGTTTTTATTGCCAAAAAACTCACCACCGACAGTATATTCATCAATCTTGGCAAATTTGTAGGTGGTGTCACCTTGGTTATACTCCGCAGCACCATAGAGATACTGCATAGATCTGATGTCGTAAGACATCGGTGTTATCGTCCCAGAATAGTTTGGGGTATCTCTAAGACGGTTATAAGACAGTATGGAATTATTACTGTTGTCGTCACCATTAGGTAGAAACTCTCCTGATTGACCACCAGTACTAGATCCGTTATAGTTACCAGGATGTTTGAGGTCTAAAGCATGAAGGGTTTCATGAACTAGTGTTTCGTAACGATAAGAACCAGGTCCGGCATTAAAGTCGGCCGTCTTGCTGGGATTGAAATGGATGTCTCCAGCTTTAGGAGAAGTTTGATATTTGTAGGGAACTTTCGTATAGGCAGTAGAGGGGCCATCAGAAAACATATACCGAATTTGACCATAATTGTTTCCTGCATCGGATACTTCGACAAAGTTAACATCGATATATCTTTCAAAACTTTCTAATATATCTCGGAGATAACCCTTCATCTTGTCTGTTATGGGTCTAACATTACCTTCGCTTCCATAGTAACTGCCACCATCAAAAAAGCTATAGGTAATGGTTTTACTAGTCCATTTAGCTGGATATATTAGAGAGTCAATCTCATTTTTCCCTGAATAAGAAACTCTAGTTACGTCTCCAGAAGCAGCAGCAAATAGAGACGTATCTGTATTAAAATTATTACTTATTCCGTTGAATTCATCCAAATCAGGAGCAATTGCACCACAACAATCAGGGCAATCACAGCCAGATGAGGACAGATCAGTTTGTATTTCTTCTGGAGAAGTTCCAATCCACCCAAAACTTCGATTAAGCTTAGAATTCTGCTCTATCAGATTTTGAATCTTAGAAGAATCCCTGACAAAAAGATCGGCCTTAAGGTCTTGATTATCACCTAACTGCTCAACTATCTTATCTTTTGAATTTATGATGTTTTTTTCTTGAGAAGTTACAGTCAGATCCGAATCTTGACCGAGTTGAGAATTATCATTAATGATATCGCTAATATTAAGAGACTTATTAGATTCAAGATCTTGGTTAAGCAATTGGTTTGTTTCTAACTGCTCAACTACATTGCTATCCAAACTTGAGCTATTCTTACTCATTAAATTCTTTTTTTCACTGAATTATTTGTATATATACTGATAAAGTATTGTTTTGAAAGTTACAAACTAGGGACTAAACAGTAAACTTTCAGTAAATATTAAATGAACGTTAAGTAAGTGTTAAGTAAAAATACTCATAAAGTATATTAGGGATAGTCTGAATTCCTAACAATTGACTGTTATTCTCAATAATGATTTTTTATTCGCAATAAGCAATTTTATGCTAAGATTACATTATCAATAAGCCGATATTTAATGAGAACAAGAGGATAACACTAAGATTATGTCTACTACACAAGGATTGGTACTGTCTTTCGGTGAAGTTGGAGAAAATCCAATATTATTAGAGAAAACTGTTACTGAACCAGTTTGCGAAGGATTAAATATTGCTTTAGCTAGTTTCCAAGCATTGTATTTACAATACCAAAAACATCACTTTGTTGTCGAAGGGGCAGAATTTTATTCTTTACATCAGTTTTTTGAAGATGGCTATGGGGCTACTAAAGGTCATGTCCATGACTTAGGGGAGCGTCTCAATGGATTAGGTGGTGTTCCTGTAGCTAGTTTCTCTAAGCTGGCTGACCTATGCTGCTTTGAGCCAGAAACCGACGGCATCTATGATTGTCGCCAGATGGTCAAAAATGACTTAGCTGCTGAACAAGCACTAATTCAACTAATACGCCGTCTAGCAGCCCAAGCAGAAAGTTTAGGAGATCGCGCTACTCGTTATATGTACGAACAAATCTTACTAGCAACTGAAGAAAGAGCCTATCATCTGGATCATTTCCTTGCCGAAGATAGCTTGACTTTGGGATTTATCAACAATTAAAACAAAAAAAATTCAAACTAAAAAAAGGTGGGTAAGAGTCCCACCTCTTTTCGTTTTAGATACAAGTTAATTTTATTTCTTAAGGTGACGATACAAAAATCCACTTAAACGATCGCCAAACCACGGCCAGGTGATAGCAATTAAGCCTATCATGCCCAGCTTGACAAATAAAGGAGCAAGAGGAAAACTAAACGCAAAAATCAACCCCCCCAGTATCATGAAAGATTGAACTCCCACTTCATCTGGCATTAGAGTAGCAAGAAACATAACTACACTACCAGCAAATAACCCAAAACACGCTACGATTGCACCCATAATTATATTTTTTAGATCAGAATTAATTGATAATTTGGCAGACTTTATATTAAGTAATTGCTATTGCTTACTTAAATTAGAGGTTAACTCTAAATAATAAAAATTTGATTAATTCAAACTATATAACATTATTAA
>JASJDI010000323.1 GCA_030065155.1 Xenococcaceae cyanobacterium MO_188.B29 | reverse complement strand
TCGATCCAGACAGAATCCTCCGCCGTCATCTTCTGGCTGTTAGTTCGTCCTCTCCTTGTCAAAGTAAATATGCTTTTAATTGGCAGTTGGCAACTCGTTATTTAGCTGAAGCAGGAATTTATCCCCAAACTACACTCGATCGTTATCTCCAGCTTGGCGAAACTGTTTTTAAACCCTTAGCAACTAATACGGGTGGTTATCAAAATATTGATGGAAGTGGTCATCAAATTCTCCTCAACTATCGTAGTACAAATCAAATTGCCGAAACACTTACCCTTCAGGAAATCCTCGGCGATCGCTTTAGTCCAGAATTAGTTAAAGACCGTATTGTTCTTATTGGTACTACTGCTCCTAGTTTTAACGATCACAATTGGCGGACACCCTATAGTACAGGAAACTGGTCAGTAAGCACCATGAGTGGCGTAGAGATTCAAGCACATATGGTTAGTCAAATTCTTAGTGCGGTTTTGGATAAACGACCTTTAATTTGGTGGTTGTCCAAATCTGAAGAATTTATCTGGATTTGGTTTTGGTCTTTAACAGGAGGTTTATTAGTTTGGCGTTTTCCTTTATCTATATCTGCGCTCTTAACAGTAGGAATTGCTGCTAGTCTTCTATATATCAGTTGTTGGATATTACTAATAGTAAATGGATGCTGGCTACCTCTAGTTCCTTCAATACTAGTCTTAGTAGTTACGGGAAGCAGTGTCGCAATTTATAGTCATCGGCTATCGTCAAGGTCAAAGTAGTTAGTAGTTAGTAGTTAGTAGTTAGTAAATTTATTTTTATGTCTTAACACTAATACGTAACGCTATAAATAGCATAAAATGATGATGTTAAATTGCTTTAACCCGAACTGACCTTAACTAATAAAATTATTCCCTAGTTATTCCCGATTAATTTCTAACTTGAACTAAAAACCTAAGAATTATGCATATTTTTGTATTGTCACTCCTAGTTAATAAATAATACCAACTTGTGTTCAGAAACGTAACTTTGAAGTTAGCTTTCTAATCTACCGATTCCAAAGTTAATCGGCGTTTTACTCAACTCAACATAAAGCACGAAAATTACACTTTAGAATTACACTTTAGATAGCAAGTTGGTATAAAAGCTTAGAGAATTTAGAAATTTACTCTAAGTTCAAAACTATAAATTGAGCTTTTAGGGTGTAAGCAAATGTTGACAAAATGGATAGAAATACGGCAATTAAAACCCAACAAGATATTTGTGATTGCCTTAAGTGTTGCTAGCGTCATTGCTAACCCAGGATTCTTATTAGCTCAGTCTCACAAGCCTACAAATAATTACTCTGAGCATATAGAAATTAGCTTTATTCCAGCGCAGCAAGAACCTCCCGATCGAGGAACACCTATATCGAATGAAGGAACTGGAAGTCGAGGAGACTGTCTCTATAAACCCTCTTTACCACCACTTATATCTCTAGCGGGAAAAGATCATTTAAAATTAACTGCGAGCGATCGCCCGACTTTCTGGATTTACCTACCCTATACTCAAGCAGAAGCAGCCTACGGAGAATTTTCTCTCCAGAATGGAGATAATGAAATTTACCGTACTCGTTTTCAACTGCCAGCTAAACCAGGAATTGTTAGTGTAAGCTTACCTTCTACTGTTAAACCTTTGGAAGTAGGCAAACAATATCGTTGGTATTTCGATATTAACTGCTCCACTTCAGCATCTTCTGATGATTTATCAACTCCAGCTTGCCTGACAGGAATCGTAGAAAGAGTTGCTTTTCCTGTGAATTTCCTTAGCGAATTAAAAACTGCATCAAAACCTCTTAACAGAATCGCCACCTATGTTAAACAAGGTATTTGGTATGATGCGTTAACAGAGTTAGCTCAATTACGGCTACAACAACCTGAAAATCCTCTTCTTAAACAAGCTTGGAATCAACTTTTAAGCGATCGCTATGTGAACTTAGAAGAGATCTCTTCAGAACCAATTTTGGGTAGCGTTGAGATAATTAAAAAATAGAAATAGTCTTCTCTAAGGGTAATTATTGGGGTTTTCAATCACCAATCTTTCATTTACTGCTGCTGCATTCAATTCCTTGAATGATTGTTTCCGAAATAGGCTTTCCCTTAGCCTGAATCAGTCGTCGCTCAGAAATTGGCTCATAGGAGGGATACTTAATCTGTTTCACTAAGCCAGAATCAATTAGAGCTTGGTGAAATTCTGCTTGCTTGACAGTTTCTTCTTTATTAGCAAGATACTTTTGAATAGTCTGGTTAAGTTGCTGAAGTTCTTCTAGTTCAAGTGTATTAAGCTGTTTCAGTATTTGGTTTAGGGTAGTTTGTGCCATAGCGTTAGATCTTTCACTTCGGGTTACCTGCCTATTATTTTATGCCAGCAAATCGAGATAGAAAATCGTTGCCTCACCAATTGCTAATGAAATCTTTTCCATTACCGTCCAAACTACTTTTAGAAATAAAGATTTTAATCCAGATTAATTCTGAAATTGGCTTCTCAGTCCAGTTAATTTGACAATATCCCAAAAAGTCCAAACCTAAATTTAACTGAGTTTTCCAAGTCCCCAATTTTCCTGAAATATTGATTGAAGTAATACAACATACTTAGAAATGAAAGACTAAAAATCAAATTTTGTCCAAAGTTCAAAAACTAATCCAAAAAAGGAGACTAAATATAATGGCAACTAATGGAAATGACTACATCGTAGGTACTAAGTACCCTGATACCCTAAAAGGTCTATATGGTGATGACACGATTCTTGGTCTAGGCGGCAATGATCTGATCTATGGAGATTATACTACCAGCTACTACTATGGGGGTAAGGACAAGATCTATGGCGGTGACGGCACTGATACTGTTTATGGTGGTGGTGGTAACGATGTGATCTATGGAGACAATGGTTACTATGACTATGGTGACAAAGACTATCTCTATGGTGGTGGTGGTAACGATATCATGTATGGTAATGGTGGCAATGACTATATGTACGGTCAAGATGGTCATGACTATATGTCTGGTCAAGGTGGCAACGACTATATGTCTGGTGGGTTTGGCAACGATACCATGTCTGGTGGGTCTGGCAATGACAAGATAGTCGGTGGTTATGGTGACGACGTACTATATGGTGGTTCCGGTGCTGATAAGTTTGTTTTCAATAACAAATATGAAGGCATTGACACTATCAAGGACTTTCAGTGGACAGAAGGCGACAAGATTCAAGTTTCTAAGTCTGGTTTCGGAGCGTCTTCTACCAGCGAATTCTACTATAGTTCTTCCACAGGTTCGCTATCCTTCAAAGGCTATCAATTTGCAACAATCGCCAACAAACCTGCTGGTTTCAACGTACACTACGACATCGATATAGTCTAATTAATCTAGACCTAGGGTGGGAAATGCTTGCCTCCGGAGCATGACTTTCCCCCTTAGTGGTTTAGATGGACACAAAGAACAGAAATTGTTCTTTCTTATTGCACGGCTTGGAAGATTAATTAGTAATAAGTCTAATATCTTTGGCTTATAGCGATCGCCTAATAATTGCCATCATAGCTCTGCCCTAATTGCTATTTTGTTATCGCCAGCAGGGCGAAGCCTAACCGAAGCGCGATCGCTTAAACTTCCAAGTCGTGTTAGTAATTCCTAGTCAAATTATACGAGATTACTTTACTTATGAACGAACAATACCTAGAAACTCGGCAAAATCTGATTAGCGTTCTACTAACATATCCGACTCAAGCCAGCAAAGTTTTAAGCCATAACCAAAAATTGCTCGATCGCAACTTTGTCGAACTAATCGAACAAGTATCAACTCGCATGACAGCTAATGGCAATCATCAAGCAGCCAATTTCCTACAAGATATAGCTAGTAAAATCAAGCGACATTTTCTGTCGGGAATTCTACAAGTTGGCAAGCAAACTATTACTGCTTCAGAAATTATTCCTCGCTTAACTAAATACAAAATGCTGCCCCAGTTTTTGAGTGAAATTATTATTGACCAAGCTATAGCTCCTCTTAGCTGTACCCCTGAAGAAAAAGCTTTTGCTCTAGAGCAATTTAAACGGCAGCAACAAATAACAGAAGAAAATGAACTGCAAACTTGGTGTAAACATAATAATCTCACCCTATCGGAATTAGAAACCTTTGCTTTACGTCCCTTAAAAATTCAGAAATTTCAACAGGAAAAATGGGGACATCGTCTAGAATCTTACTTTCTCGAACGCAAAGAGCAGTTAGATCAAGTCAGCTATTCCATGATTCGTTTCCAAGATGGGGGGGCTGCACGGGAAATATATCATCGACTAACAGAAGAAGAACAATCTTTTGCTGAGTTAGCCCGAGAACATTCTCAAGGCGCAGAGGCAAAAAATGGCGGGTTAATTGGCCCAATGCCTATGGATATGCCTCACCCAACTATCGCTAGAATGTTGAAGTTAAGTCAACCTGGTCAGTTATGGCAACCTACACAAGTAGGAGAGTGGATTGTAATTGTCCGTCTAGAAAAGTTAATTCCAGCCCAATTAGATGATAGGATGCGTTGGCGACTATTGCATGAATTATTTAATAATTGGCTATCCAAGCAACTTAATCAAATTAAGATTGACTTTTCACCACAAGATCAAGAGGTTGATAATTCTCTGCCTTCCTTGCCTCTGTCTCAAAATTTGCTGCTAACACATTAGACATTTGGTATTCATTGCCAAAAATCGCGATCAAGATCGAGATTAATCATTTTTCTGTTAATTAGAAGCCTCATAAAGCTTTTGATATATATCATTTATTCCCCTCTGTAATTTGTTGATAACTACTTATATTACTTATTGCTTATGACTTTGCTAACTCATCCTCTGGAAGAATTTATTGCTGAGGTATCTCCTTTTAACCAATTACCACCAGAAGCTTTAGCTAAACTGTCGGCTAAATGGCAACCAGTGCGCTATCGCCTTGGAGAAACTATTCTGATACGGGATAAAATTCCTGCACATATCACTGTTATATGTAGTGGACAAGCTCGACTTTTAGGCTACGATCCTCGCAGTCAGAAAGAAGTCACTATTACCAAATTAGAACCAGGTGCCATACTCGGCTGGGCTAGTTTAATTAGAGAAGTTTACACAGAAACAGCGATCGCCTCATCAGAGCTTGATTGTCTGGTTTTACCGACTCAAGAATTTTATGCTCTACTAAAAGAATATCCTGACCTAGCCAATGAGTTTCAACAAAAATGTGCTTTAATTGAAGTCTTTGAGTTACTAGGAGCAGAATTAGAACGGCGTGCTGATGGTGCAACCGATCTTAAAGAAATAGCACAGGAAGCTTATGCAGAAGCGGTAGTCTGTCAAGTTCCTCCTACTAATCCAGAAGAATTAGACTCAGATTTTTTGTGGTTTGTAAGTGGTGGTTCAAGTTACCCTAATCTTGAAGGGCAAAGCCCGTTTGAATTTAGTCCTTCTTTACCTAATTTACCAGTAGGGACACTAATCGATACAAAAGAACATCTCTCCTGGCTGAATCAAATAAGTTCGGGTTCGATGCGTTTGATAGGAATACCCAAATCAATCTTTGTTTCAGAGATAGTAAAAGTAACTAGTAATCCTGAAGCAATAATTCCTTATGCTAGAGACTATCTTACTCCTCCTGAGTCTTTACCTAGTGTTGAACCAAGAAAGAATAAAAAGACTACATATCCTTTTGTGCGGGGGAAAGGAGATGAAAAAGCAACTATGGCTTGCTTTGAGATGTTAGGAGAATATTTCCGCGTTCCTTTTCATCGAGAAGTAATTCGTACAGTTGTAGTTAATCAGCAAAAGAGAGGCAATCTTTCCCTTCCCTTTTGCGCTGCGGTAGCCGATCTTATGGGATTACAGACTCAGATTGTCGGGGTGGCTGCTAATAATTTGCCTAAACTCCCTACACCAGCTTTAGTTCGCTGGGAAGATAACTTTGCTATTCTCTACGAAATTAGTCAAAAAAGAATAGTCCTAGCTACACCAGAATCAGGTATCAAAAATCTGCAATTAGCCACTTTTGTGGATATCTGGGGTGAATCTGGTCAAGTACTGCTGCTTAAGGAAGGAGCAACTACTCCCAAGAACAAGTTTGGTATTTCCTGGTTTATTCCTGCCCTTTCTCGTTACCGTCGGGTGCTCTTAGAAGTTTTAATTGCTTCCTTTTTTGTGCAACTCTTTGGCTTAGTCAATCCTTTGATGACTCAAGTAATCATCGACCAGGTAATTGGTGGTAATAGCCTGGATACTCTCCACGTTCTTGGTGTTTTACTGATCTTTGTTGCCATCTTTGAAGGTTTTTTGGGCTGTGTCCGCACCTATTTATTTACCGATACCACCAACCGCATTGATTTAACCTTGGCTTCTCAAGTAATTGACCACTTGCTACGTTTACCCATGAGTTATTTTGGTAAGCGTCCTGTAGGAGAATTAACTACTAGGGTAACGGAATTAGAGAAAATTCGCTCTTTTTTGACGGGAACAGCTTTAACTTTAGTGTTAGATGCCATCTTTTCCGTAATTTACGTTGTGGTAATGGTAATTTACAGTCCCCTACTTACTTTGGTGGCTTTGTTGGTGATACCTTTATTTATCTTACTGACGCTGATATTTTCGCCAATTTTGCGGAGGATGTTAAGAACGAAAGCAGAACGCTATGCAGCTACTAATTCTTATCTAGTAGAAGTTCTCAGTGGAATAGAAACAGTTAAATCTCAAAATATTGAGTTGCGATCGCGCATGACTTGGCAACAACAGTATGGTCGTTATATCTCTGCTGGTTTTAAGGCAGTCAAACTTTCGACTATTGCTGGTTCTCTGAGTGATTTTCTCAACAAAGTCTCTAGCCTTTTAGTCCTCTGGGTAGGGGCATATCTGGTACTAAACAATAAATTAACTTTAGGGGAATTAATTGCTTTTCGGATTATCTCTGGTTACGTTACTGGACCTCTCTTACGCTTATCTCAACTGTGGCAAAACTTTCAAGAAACTGCCCTGTCGATCGAACG
>JASJDI010000034.1 GCA_030065155.1 Xenococcaceae cyanobacterium MO_188.B29 | reverse complement strand
CGTTGCAATAAACCTTTTAGTTGAGGAGGAGAAATAGACTCTACTGTCAAGCGATCGCGAAAATCTTTACCATGGGTATTAATATAACTTAGGGCTTCATGATCTTCTTTGAATACCAGTAAATAGTTAGCTTCTTTTGCCTGGGTTTCTTCTTGTAGACGAGCTACTAAATATTTTCCATCTACTTTCGATCGAATTAAATAATTAACTTGGGATAACATTCTTTACCTAGCTCCTCCTCTCCTGAACTTTTGTTGAATACGAGTTGCTAACATCTTCACTTCAGGCAATTTTAACTGCATTGAGACTATAGCAAAGAGAGAAAAAGCAACCAGAGTAGATAAACTTAGCTGTAGTAATAAAAACAATAAATTATTATTGCCAATAAATCTTTCCCATACCCAACTAACTATCCAACTACCAAAGCCAGCCAGACAACTAGCAAAAATTAAACCGCTCAAAGCAGATCCCCATTGTAGCAAGGGTAAACCATTTAAACGGCGATTGAGGATATACAAAAAAATGCTCATAGAAATTAGATTTACGCCGATAGTGGCACAAACCAAACCGGGTGCGCCAAAAGGTTTGATTAACACAAAATCTAACATAGCATTGAGAAAGATATTAAAGATGCTGATCCGAAAAGGAGTTTCTCCATCTCCCAAAGCATAAAATACTCTGAGTAAAACATCTCTGCCTAAATAGACAAACATGCCAATACCATATACTGCTAAGAGGGGAGCAACAAATTTAGTAGCACTTTCATCAAAATTAAAACGCTGATAAACTAACTTGACAATTGGTATTGATAAAGAGACAAAAACCGCCGTAAAAGGCAGCATTGTTAAAGCAGATAAAAATAATCCCTGACGAATACGTAGTTTCAATTCTTGCCAATTTTCTGGGGCTGCTAAACGAGAAAAAACTGGCACAAAAGGCACTAAAATCATATTGGAAATAATGCCTAGAGGGGTAATGACGATCAGGTTAGCATAGTTCATCGCTACGGCTGCACCAGCAATAGATGAAGCAAAACGAGAATCTACAGCAACGTTAATTTGTAACATTCCTGAAGAGAAAACGGCTGGTATCATTACCTTGAATACGTTCATCACTCCAGGAATACGCCAATCAAATCGTAACCTTAGCGTACCTAACCCCGATCGCCATTGAGCAATTAATTGTGCTAACCACTGTAAAAGTGTGCCAGCTAGAGTCCCGCCAGCTAAAACTATCCCCCCTATTTGAGCGTACTCAGGTAGATTAATACGAGCGCCCAAATTCCAGAAGAGAAAACCAATCCCCACTATAATTGCGCTACTAGAAAAAAGAGGACTAATACTCGGCAGCCAATATAACTCCGCAGCATTAAGAGTACCAAAGCCAATGCCAATTAATCCTGTAAATAGAGCCATGGGTGCCATAACTCTTAACTGAGTTGTCGCGATCGCCTTTACTTCTGCTGATGCTTCTGTTGCTAAAATATCAATAATATTGCCAGCGAAAACAACTAAAAGAATTGTTACTAACAGGAGTATGCAAGTTACTAGGGTATTTACTGTTTCTACGATGGGGGCAACTTCTGATTTTTCTTTTTTAGCTAAAACACTAACTAAAGCACTATGAAATGGCCCATTAATTCCTCCTAGTAAAATTAAGAAAAAACCAGGAATAATATAGGCATAAAAATAAGCATTAGAGACAGTTCCTACCCCAAAAGCAGCAGCGATCGCCTGAGTACGAACTAAACCAAATACTTTACTGACTAAGGTGGCAACGGCGACAATGCCAGCAATACCAGCTAAGGAACGAGATGATTTTTTCTGGGTAGACACAAATAAGAATTGAGAAAATAATGATTATCTTGGTTAACTATATTAGATTCTTATCCAGAAATTGCCTTAGCTTTAAACCGAATTAATTGCTCACGAAGATAAGTAAGTGCAGCCTCATTACGTTCGAGTAGCCCATCAAAAGATCCTGTTTCATACCAGCGATCGATCTGTTCGATACCTAAAAAAGGAGGCGCATCATCGATCCGAGCGTTTCGTTCTCGCATTAAGATATTATCCGCACGAGGATCCCTTACAGATAAAAGTCTAAGTTCGGCGGTAAGTAGTAAATATTCTTTAATTTGCTCGTTAAAACGCAGCATACGCCGTGGTAAGTTGGGTCTTGTTTCTGGTCGATCGAGGAAAATTTCTTCTAGGACGCGACCAGAACCAGACCCTGAATTTGGTGGTTCTACACCAAGTGCCTGTGCTATTGTCGGTACAACATCAATAATTTCGGCGTAAGGGATTGTGTATCCTGCTTTTACATTTGCTCCATGAAAAATCATTGGTGTCTGCCAACTCTCTTCATCCATGGGTACGTGCCAACCGTAACGAGACTGTCCATCTGCCATAAATACAAAAAAAGTATTATCCCAACGCCCTAACTCTTCCATTTTGGCGATAAAGCGACCTAACTGCCGATCTGCTTCTCTTGCAGCTTCTTCATAGGGTGAATCTGGATGCCAAATATCTGCTTGCCAAGGTGTACCATCTGTAGCATTAATAACTTTAAAGCCAGCACGACCAACATCTTGCAGTTGAATACGATAAAATTTTGGGTCATGTCTTTCTAGCGTTTCTAAAATAATATCTGTTAGTTCGGCATCGGATACGTCCAGTAGATTAACTATTTCAAAGCCAGAAGCGATAGAATCATAAGCCTTACTGCCAGTAGCGATCGCTGTATTGATATTGCGAGGAAACATATCCTGTAACATCTTTTGATTAGGTCGTAAGAATAAATTGCCCGCCATCGTAATCGGATTAGGTAAAGAAGTAGTGTGAATCTCCCCGTAAGCTCCTGTAGTAGAGTGCCAGGGAAAGGTCATAATTGCTTTTTCTACTGTTGTTCCCTCTGCCTGGAGGCGTTTGAGATTGGGCAAGTTGAAACGATCGATCGCCTCAGGATGCAAGCCGTCGAAGTAGAAAAGAACTGCTCTGTCTGCTTGAGGTAATATTGTAGCTAGTTTTACTTCAGTTGCAGGTATGGGTAATGGATTTGATAGAGCGATCGCTCCAATGATACCGATAAATACTAATAAAACTAATAAAAAGTTTAGCTTGAGTCTTTTTAGTCGAAATAAATAACTAAGCCTACGCAGAAATGCTGTAAACATTAACCAAAATGCTGTTTTCATCGAACGAAATAATTGATTTTATCTGTCAATATAAAAGTTAAGCTTTATGAATGTCCAACACATTTTTGATTACTAATTAACACCTTATAAGTTCAAATGGAATTACGTCATCTCCGCTATTTTGTTGCTGTTGCCGAAGAACTTCATTTTGGAAGGGCAGCAAAACGTCTTTGTATCACTCAACAACCATTAAGCCGTCAGATACGAGATTTAGAAGATGAGCTAGGGGTTCAGCTTTTTTATCGAACTAAGCGCACTGTACGTATAACTGAGGTGGGTGAAATTTTTTTAGAAGAGGCAAGAAAAACCCTCGAACAAGCCAACTTCGCAGTACAATTAGTTCAACAAGCAAGTAAGGGTGAAATTGGACGAATAGCGATCGCCTTTACTGGTTCAGCTTTAAATATTGTGCTTCCTACGACTGTGCGCCAATTCAAAACACTCTATCCCCAAGTTGATTTGACTTTAAAGCGATTGCAAACTGTAGAGCAAGTCGAAGCAATTCATTCTAGGCAAATCGATGTAGGTCTATTGCACCCTCCTATAAATGACGACAAGCTGATTTTAGAAACTGTTTATCAAGAAAACTTGGTTGTGGCTTTGCCCGATACTCATCCTCTAGCAAAAGATGAATCTGATGCCATTTCTCTCAAGCAGTTAGCTAACGAGTCATTTATTCTCTTTCCTCGTTACATTGGTTCGGTACTATACGACCAAATTATTAACTTGTGTCGGCAAGCGGGTTTTAGTCCTAACGTGGTACAAGAAGCTATGCCTCAGCAGACTATTTTGGGTTTAGTAGCAGCAGGCATTGGGGTTAGTTTAATACACAGTTCTGTACAGACTTTGGGACGATCTGGCGTAGTTTTTAGAAGTTTAATAGAATCAACTCCAATATTAGAAACAGCTGTTGCTTGGAGTCCTGATTCTACTAATTTAGTTTTACCGTTTTTTCTTAATCTAGTTAGAGCAAGAAAAAAAAAGGAAGCCTAAAAATCTAGACTCCCACCTTGTATTGCTTTCTCTCCTAATTGATAAGCAATTATATTATCTACAATGTTACATCCCTCTAGCCAAAAATAAAAGTATTTATTATCAAATAAAATACTTACAAGCTAAAAAACTACTACTGCTGGGCTTCTACAGGACGTTGATTAGGTTTATGTTCTGCTGGAGTAGGAGCTAGATTAACTCTAGGAATCGGTAATTCTAAATTAGGACCTTGGCGGATAATGCGACTACCAAAATAAAGAGCCGAGAAGAAAAGTAGAGTATATACACTAGCAAAACCAACGAAAGAGCTTAGAATTTGCTCTGGAGGAAGATTAGAAGCAGCATCGACGGTACGAATCTGCCCGTAAACAGTCCAAGGTTGTCTTCCCACACAACGCACAATCCAGCCTGACTCTACAGCAATATAACCAAAGGGTGCAGCTAAAATCCAAGCCCGCATTAACCAACGCTGCTGCCAGATATTTTCGTCAGAAAGTTTACCCCTCAACCATTGCCAGACAGTTAATGCCATTAATCCTGCAAAAAATACACCGATCGCGATCATAATTCTAAAGGCATAATAAATTAGACCGAGCAAATGGGGTCTATTTTCTGGTTGCCATTCTTTAAGTCCTTGAACTGGTTCAGATAATATCGGTTTATATTCGAGAATATAGCCCAAAAGATGAGGAATACTAATTTCCCAAGTATTTTTCTCGGCTTTTTCGTTAGGAATAGCTAATAAACTCCACGATGCTGACTGTCCTGCGGGTATAGTTTCCCATTGGGCTTCCATTGCTGCTAGTTTAGTAGGTTGATAGTGATAAACTTGTTCTCCACTAGCATGCCCAATGTAAAGTTGCAGAGGTGCAACGGCAATAGTTATAGCTAGAATAATTTTGAAAGATTGGGCAAAAAATTCAGTATTGCGTTTATTGATAATATACCAGGCACTAATTCCCCCAATAACAAATAGAGAAGTCTCTAAAGTTGCAAAAAACATGTGCAGCACACTATTGAGCATAAAAGGGTTGAAAATTGCCTGAAAATAGTCCTTAACAATAAAATTTCCCTCAACAA
Organism: Xenococcaceae cyanobacterium MO_188.B29; assembly: GCA_030065155.1. Taxonomy (GTDB): domain Bacteria; phylum Cyanobacteriota; class Cyanobacteriia; order Cyanobacteriales; family Xenococcaceae; genus JASJDJ01. The sequence goes on along the minus strand of JASJDI010000034.1, from coordinate 27,837 downwards.
AATTCCCCCCTGCGGGAGTTTGCATCCAAGAGTTAGCTGTCAGAATCCAAAAGGTAGATAGATTTGCGCCGAAAGCAACCATAATAGTTGCTAGATAGTGCATGACTGGGTTAACTCGCTCCCAACCGAATAACATAATTCCTAAAAAGCCAGCTTCTAACATAAATGCCATAGCAGCTTCAAAACCAAGAATACTACCAAAAAAGTCCCCTACCGCCTGAGAAAAAGGAGCCCAGTTAGTACCAAATTGAAATTCCATTGGTATTCCTGTAGCTACACCAATACCAAAATTCAGTACGTAGAGTTTCGACCAAAAACGAGCATGGTAATAATAGTTAGAATTTTGTGTTTTGAGCCATAGTCCTTCTATTATTACTAAATAAATTGCCATTCCTGTAGTAAGTACAGGCCAAAGCATATGAAAAATTGCTGTTAAAGCAAATTGCATCCGTGATAAGACAACAGGATTGGAAAGAAATTCCATTAACACCTCTTTTTGATGGCGATCGAGTTACTAAGTTCTCTAAAGATTGTAAAAAAAACTGCTCAAAAACCGCCACGATTTATTGGGAATCTCTTCACTCTGAAGGCTAGGGATTCTAGCTCTCAGCTTTGATTATTTGATTAGAACGATAGCAAGGATCTTATCTTAAGATAAGACCCTCGAATGAAGAAAATAATAACTCCTAACTACTAACTTCTAATGGAAAACTCCTATAGATAGCATTCTTTAATCATTTCTTTACAAATATTTTCCTTAACCATGATCTGTCGGAATGCTTCTAGTAAATATTCTTTAGCTTGTTCTAGAGTTAGATTCTCTATATCTCGTTCTAGAATTTGGAGCTTAAATTGTTGCTCTAAGCTTAGTTGTCCAATTGTATGATTGTTATTTTTGCTGTCCATAATTTGACTCCTTAAGTTGCGTCAAAGATTGTTTCTTGGCTATTCAATGACTGATTCAAACCTTAAGGAATAAAATCTAGGACTAAAATTGGTAGAGTAAGCAAAAAGATTAAAAATATATTTATTCAGACTCAAGCAAGCTCAAGATTTTTACCTATATTTTTTATAAATACAGTCCTTGCTAGCCATCCATTGATACAAGTTTCTCTGGGTAAGTGCTCATTATTAGCAGTTATTTGATGACAATTTAGGAATTTGAAGATTGTCTTCTGAGCTAACAGAAAACTTGTTAGCTTGTTACTAGAAATTCTAATCACCTCCAGTAACAGTTATTAGTTTTGTCTGCCTATATTATAGCAAATTGTTTTTTTTACCTCGCTGATAGGGTTATTAAATAGTAGTATAAAATACTTTAGATAGTTAATTGGGATCGACTTAATTAGTAACAAAAATGATTTTATCAACTATCTTTTTAGAATCGGTCAGAAGAAATTATTGATTTTACCTCAGACTAAATTAATCAATTAGTTGATTTGAGGTAAAACATATTTTGTCATTATAAATATAGCGTTTTTTTATATTAATTAGATAAGTACTTAAGCAAAATTATTTGTACATTCCATTTTTTCCTAACCCCTAAAACCTAACACCTAATACCCATCTCAACTATCTAATTAATTTTGCACGACTACTTATATTCCCATCACCTATCAACTATTAACAAAAATCAAGATTAGACCATCTCTCCTGAACATAAGAAACTATATATAATATTTCTATACGACAAAGCGGTCATAATAATGCTTTTAAGTAAGAATTAGAGAATTGATATTAGATAGGAAAACGTTTCATCTGAGCGATCGCTTGTTTGGCATTATCTACTAAAACGGCGGAAACATTAGGTATTTGGGGAATTTGCCAGAGTACATCTACAGTACGCCTTAAAATTCTTACGATATCACCTTCATCTAAGTTGGTATTCTCACACAGTTCATTCCATTCGACTCCTAATGCCCATTGCTGGCACAATCCAACTAATTCGTATTCTCGCCATATTGGTAGACTTACTCCATAACGATGTTGAACTTGGAATAGATGGGGACGTATTTCTCTAAGCACGGATGTTTGAATACCTTGTTCGGTAGAACGTTTTTTTACTCCTAGTGCTTCTAATACTTCGAGGGGAGGTGGATAATCGCACCAAGTATCTGTACGAGGAGTTTCCATGACTAAAGCACAAACCGCAGCAGCTAAATGATTTGGTTCTAACTGCTCTAGTTCCCCCGATAAAAACACTAAAGCTAACCATAATTCATTATCAGCGCGAATAGTTGCAGCAGCTTGTCCTAAAGGAGTTGGTTCAAATCCATCTAAAGCTTCAAATTCCTGTAAAACTTTAATTAAATTAAGAAACTCATCCCAATAGTAAGATTGATTGGATTTGTGTTTTTGATATTTTAGTTGAGTTTTATGCAGAGTTTCCCGCAATGATAAACGCTTTTGATGGCGTTTAATTAAACGACCGGGATTAGCTAATTTTTGTAAAGGGTGGGCATCTAATTTAGTTTCTACTTGTTCAATTCTTTGCTGTTGTTCAATTACTTCTGGTGCAGAAGGAATAGGAATTAGATAGTTAGCTATTTGCTTGCAGATAACTTGAGTATCTTCATTACCCTTATGCAATTTACCCAAACGAGGATTATCTAGATTAGGTACAGGTAAATTGGCTATTTCTGAGTCGGTAAAAGAACCCTCGTTGATATCAGTAATATCAGCATTAGCAGCAATGTACCAACAATTATCTATTCCTAAGCATACTAGGTTAGGAGCTTGTCCAGAGCCAGGAATCTTTGTAACTAACACAGCAGCTAGAGGGGAAGAAACCCTTATGTGTTTACCTTTTAAACCGAGAATTCTTCCAGGGGTTAAATCGGGAATCAAAGGTTTAATTGACTGCTTACGAGTTTCGATCGCTTGCTTTTGGAGAATATCTAACAGACGTTGTTCTTCTTTGAGTCTTGCTCTCAGTTTTTCGTAGCTGGCAAATTGACCAATTTCAATAGAAGCTAACTCTATATCTAATTTAGCTAATTCTGTGGTTATTTGAGCGATCGCTTGTTTCTCTGGTCCTAATTTTTTCTGGACTAAATATTCGGCAAAACTTCTTTCTAGTAGTCCTTTGGCTTCTTTGATACTGTGCTTTTGCAAGAGATTAAGCACCATACCGTAAGAGGGAGTAAACCAACTTCTGAGAGGCTCTGCTTGTGATGTTGCTAAATAAGCAGCTTCTTTTGCTCCTTCAAAGGGTGTTTGGAGAGTAACTACATAACCAACTTCATCTTTGCCTCGTCTGCCTGCTCTCCCTGCTATCTGCAAAAATTCTGAGGGAGTGAGCATACTGTGTCCATTTTCTGTACGTTTGGAAAGAGCAGAAATAACTGTGGTACGAGCAGGCATATTAATTCCTGCTGCCAAAGTTGCTGTAGCAAAAACAATTTTGACTAAACCAACTTCAAACAATCTTTCTACTAATTCTTTCCAAGCTGGTAAAATTCCAGCGTGGTGAGTAGCTATACCTCTAGTGAGAGGTTCTATTTGGTCAATCCTGGCTATTTGCGATTTTTCTGCCAAAAATTGGAATAATAAGTATTTTTGATTGGGATTAGCCGTGAAATATTGCCAAAGTTGTTCTGCACTACCAGGATTGGCAGCTAAATATTCTCTGAATAAATTAGTAAAGGTAGAATCATTGGCAGGAAATGATTCCAAGATTTTTTGTTGCAAATCAAGATTATTAGCTAAAAAGAAGTGTAGAAGCAGGCTTTCTATCTGTCTCGCTTCTTCTGGTTCAACTAACATCAAAGAATCTAATTGTTCGGCTGCTTTTTCGCATCCCCGACGACTAAAAATAATGTAGATAGCAGGCAACATTTCTTTTTCTTGTAGCTGCTGAACTATTTGGATAATGCTAGGGCATTCTTTTTGTTTTAGTCGTCTTTTCTGTGAACCTTTTTGTCTTGCAGAAGATTTTAATTTGGTATTGAGTTGAGTTTGCTTCTGGTTAAGTAAAGGAAATAATCCTTTTTTATTACTAAAATAAAAACGTAGAGGAACAGGGCGAAAGTCTGAGTTAATTAATTCCGCGTGGGCAATAGGTTGAGATTTATCATTAGTAGCACAGGCATTAATTCTTACTTGCTCAATCCAGTCAGTTAATTCTTCAGGGTTACCGATAGTCGCAGAGAGTGCCACTAATTGAATAGAGGGGGGACAGTAGATAATTGATTCTTCCCATACAGTTCCCCGATAGCGATCGCTGATATAATGGCATTCATCTAAAACTACTGCTTCGACATTCTCTAAGGAAGTACCTACTTGCCCAATCGGAGTTTCGTAGAGCATATTGCGAAAAATCTCCGTTGTCATAATCACAACGGCTGCTTCTGGATTGATAATAATATCTCCAGTGAGTAAACCTACTTGTTTACTATTTTCCTGACCAAATTGTTCCTGAAAATCTCGATACTTCTGATTAGAAAGAGCTTTCAAAGGAGTAGTGTAAAATACTCGCTTACCTCGGCTCAAAGCCCTATGAATAGCATATTCTCCTACTAGAGTTTTTCCCGATCCGGTAGGGGCGCAAACAACCACAGATTTCCCAGCATCAAGTGCTGCGATCGCCTCTTGTTGGAAATCATCTAGTTGGAAAGGAAAGATTACTGCTAGATCAAACTCAGACTTATTCAAATGTTCTTTTACCTGTAGTTCAGTCAGACGATAAGCTATATGTTAGCTAAACATAAATTTTATTAAGTCTATTGTTACATTTTTAACTAAGTTTATGACTGAGCTAAATTTTTCTTTGAGATCAAAGGTATCTATAAATTCCCAACGAGATTTTTCACTCTAGACATTCTTAAATGAACTATGGACAAAATAAGGTGTCTTTAGTATTTCGTCCTGTGGTTGGGTTTGTTCCTGATGCCATTTTACAAAGCATTCTTTCTGCTGTCGGGCTAAGTAAAGCATTAGTAAAATCCGCTCCAGTAATAGTTGCTCCTTGTAAGAGAGTATTCGTCATAAAAGCTCCTTCTAAAAGGGCATTAGTCAAATTGGCGCGAGTTAAACGGGTAGATTCTAAGTCAGCGTTTCTTAAATCTGCTCCTTCAAAATTAACTCCAGACAAATTGGCAGAAAAGAAGCGCACGCCCTGTAAATTGCTATAACTAAAATCACTATCCCTTAAAGTCGCATGATCGAAACTATCATCTCTTAAATCTCGGTGAGAAAAATCTTCTTCGTAGATGGCTCGGTTATTATAACTTACTGCCCAAGCTGGGGTAGCCATAGTGGCGATCGCTAGAATAATGATTAAGATCGATGCGATCGCATTTACCAACCAAAAAACAGATTGTTTGTTCTTAATTGCGTTCATCTTGATTTTCCCTCTCTTCCATTCATCAAAAATATTACTACAACAACATGCAACAGATTGGCGAATTAGGAGAAAAACTAGTAGCTCTCTGGTTAGAATTTAAGGGTTATCAACTATTACATCAAGGTTGGCGTTGCCGTTGGGGTGAAATTGATTTAATTGCTCTAGAAAAATCCAGCAACACTTTAATTTTTGTGGAGGTAAAAACTCGCAGTCAAGGAAATTGGGATAATGACGGAATTCTTGCTATCAATGCCCAAAAACAGCAAAAAATAGCTAAAACAGCAGCAATATTTTTATCTCAAGATACTCTCCTAGCAGATTTTTATTGTCGTTTTGATGTCGCTCTTGTTAATTATCAACAACTAGATTATCGATCGAACATGCTAGTCAATGAAAATAATTACCATTGTCAACTAGAACAAGCACAACCAGTACTTAGATATAAACAACATCAATTAATTCTCAAAGATTATCTTCAATCTGCTTTTGAGTTATAAATCGTAGCTTTTAGCTTTTGATACCTAATAAAGCTATTAATCCAAAGGCTGCAATCACCACACCAGAAATCTGACTAATCAATTTAAAATTGGTTAAGGTGAGCTTTGCTTTAACTAATATCATGGTACTGCTCAAAAAAAGCCACCATAGTCCAGAGCCAAGAAAAACTCCTGTAACAAGTATTATTGCTGAGAAAGAATTTTTCTGAATACTCGTCAAGCCTATTCCTGAAAAAATAGCAGCAAAAGTTAAAATTGTAGCAGGATTACTTAGAGTGAGTAGCAAAGTTGAGATATATAAACCAAACAGTTTAATATCTTTAATTTGAATAGTATTTGGCTGAATGGGAACGATAAAATTTTTTACTCCTAGATAACAAAGAAAAACACCACCCATTAACCGTAACCAGACTTGTTGTTCAATTATCAACTCGGCAATAAAGGTTAATCCAAATCCAGCAATGCAACCGTACATCGCATCGGCAGTAGCTGCCCCTAATCCACAAATAAATCCTCTGAGCCAACCAAAAGCTAGAGTCTGCCGAATACATAGCACGCCAATGGGCCCTATTGGGGCTGCGATCGCTAACCCTAAAACTAAACCACGCAGCAATAAGTGAATTTCCATCTCAAGTAATTATAATTTCTAATTATTATTACAATAAAAAGTTTTTTGCCGATTTGAAATAGCCAAAGCAAACTATCAAGCTTGAATAAGCTTATAATCAAAAGAAAAAAAGCTTTATGAATTTTGATTCTGTTAAAACTTTAGATACCACTAGCTGGCAACTGCTAGAAGCACTCCAGGAGGACGCTAGACTTTCTTACGCTGAGTTGGGTCGTCGCGTAGGACTTTCACCGCCAGCAGCAGCAGAAAGGATAAAAAGAATGGAGGAAATGGGAATTATTGCAGGCTATCGGGTAGAAATTGATGCAGAGAAAATTGGCTTACCCATAACAGCTTTAATTGCTTTAACTACAACACCTCAGCAATATCCCCAGGTGATTAGTTTAATGATTAATTTGGTTGAAATTCAGTTTTGCCATCATGTTACGGGGGATAGTTCTTTTATTATGGAAGCTCGTGTTTCCTCGATCGCTCATCTAGAAAAGCTAATCGAACAACTTAGTCAATACGGACAAACGAAGACTTCAATTGTACTTTCTTCACCGATTATGAGGCAAAAGATCGTGTTTCGCTCCATACCCTAATAACTGTAGTTTAGACTAAAAAACAGTGTGGAGAGGGAAATATAGAAAGAATGAAGAGGGAATAGGGAGAAAATGGTCGAGTACTTATGAGGCATTACAAGATAGCCGTCCCAATAGAAATAAGTTGATGAAGAGGTACATCGAAGAAATTCCGTCATCAGAATATGTATTGCTGGGAATCGACCACACAGCATGGGGAAGAAGAGGAGCAAAAACCCTTAAAGATAGAACCTACGAACACCAAGCATCCTCAAATAATTCAGTAACAGTAGGACAAGGATATAGTACGATTGCATGGCGGCCAGAAGAAGTAGGAACTTGGACATTACCCTTAAGACAGGAAAGGATTACATCTCATGAGACACCAATCTCAAAGGCAGCATGGCAACTCAAACAAGTCTCGAAACATCTCTCCACAAAAACATTAGTAGTTTTAGACAGTGAGTATGGCAATGGTTCATGGGTGAATCAAACAGAAGATATTCAAGTGAGTAAATTGATGCGAATTCGCTCCAACTGCTGCTTATGGTCGAAACCAGATGGTTATTCAGGAAAAGGAAGACCGAGGAAACACAATCAAAAATTCAAAGTAAATGACCCCACAACATGGTGGAAAGCTAATGAAACCATAGAAATAGAAGACCCAAAATTAGGCAAATTAAAAATTAGTCAATGGAAGGAGTTACATTTTCGTTCTTCGCCGTCTCATGATATGAGCTTGATTAGAGTCGAAAGACTTAATCCCAGAAGTTCGGGCAAAAAACCTCGTTCCTTGTGGTTAGTTTGGGTTGGAGAACAATTTTTAGAACTAAAAGACATTTGGAGTCAGTACGCTCGTCGTTTTGGAGTTGACCACTGGTATCGTTTTGCGAAACAGAGATTACATTGGACTTTACCTAGTTTTAGCACGGCAAAACAATCTGAAAGATGGAGTAATCTAATGCCTTTAATGAGTTGGCAACTTTGGCTAGCTAAAGATTTAGTCGAAGAGCATCATCTTCCGTGGGCTACTTCTCAAAAAAATTTGACTCCTGGAAGAGTTGCACAGTCACTATTTTCACTTTTAGTCGCAATAGGTACACCTGCTAGTTCGCCCAAAACCCGTGGAAAGTCTCCTGGTTGGATAACAGGAGTAGAAAGAAACAAGAAAAAGACATATCCTATTGCTAAGAAAAGCTATTCTCGACCTAAAAAATCAGAAACTAAGACAGCTTAACCATATTTTTGGCTAATTATTTTTCATTTCAGCTATCTTTAACTTGCTGAACTATTTTCTCCTGATTTTTTTAGTCTAAACTACAGTAATAAGTTGACAGCAATTTGCAATTGAATGAACTACGTTTATTATTAGCTGGTTATTAGCTCTTAGCTATTAGCTTTTAGCTTTTAGCTACTGATTGAGTTTAATCTTTGTGGTCTACCCAACTGAAAATTGCTATGAAGGTTTGTTTCCTAACTAATAAATATGCATTTTTATGTGGATTAACTTATTTATCTAGCTCGGCAATCTTTTTTTCTAACTCCATAACAACTTGATTCATCGCCTGTTCAACAGCAGCACTTAATTCCCAACCAAAATCGAGATTAGCTGCTTCGATCAGATAAACAGTGATTTTTTTGGGAAAATCTTCAGCAAAAATTTTCCGTCCTGCTGCTAAGGCATGCTGCCAACGAAAATCATGCAAACTGTAAGCTGGTTCGGGTAATTCTGCTAATTCTTTGCCTGGTACTTGAAAAATCGTACCTGGTTCTGAGCCAGTGGAGCAAGCATCAATGATAATTAATTCCTGCGCACCCTTAGCTTGAAACATCACTTCCATCCCTGCCGTACCTAAATCATAGATACGCACTGCTGAATTAGGATATGTAGTTAAAAATTGTTGTAAACGTTGAGACGCGATCGCGCCTACCGCATCATCACTACGATTGAGATTACCACAACCAATAATAGTCAACATTTCATAAAGAATTTGATTTTATTTCTAGTTAAATTTAGGTATTTTTAAATATCAGTTCGACAAAACTAAATAATAGGAAAAAAGTCATTGCTAATTACTTTTAATAGAATAGTTACTCTCAAAAAATTACCAATAGCCATTTTTTTTGCGATAAAAACACCTATAACAAGGTGATTTTACGGATAAAGAAATTTGGGTCAAGTTGCAAAAATAGTTGTATTTACTCAAGTAACATTGCCATCTATTTATTAGCATAATATCCTAGCTTTGAAAATTTAATAATTAATTGAGTTCTAACTAACTTCAATTTAGAGACATATGGTTAGTACACCATCACAAGGAATAGACTTATCTCAGCAAGTAGACTATTTGCACACTCAAGCAGTAGAACAACATAAACAAGGAAATCTAGTTCAAGCTGTCAAATTTTATCAAGACGCGATCGCTCTACCTGTACAGCAACCAGCATGGATCTATGGAAATTTAGTGACTCTGTTAGCTCAATTAGAACAAGTAGATGCAGCAATAAGCATAGGTAAGCAAGGGATAAAATTGCATCAAGACACAGATGAAATTTATCGCGCCCTAGGTATTGCTTTAGAAGCAAAAGGAAGTCTGACAGAAAGTGTTGATAGTTATTGTCAAGCAATTACCTTAAACAGTGAACAGCCTGACTGGCTATACTCCAATCTTACAGAACAATTAGTCCAACAACAGAGATTAGATGAAGCTATTGCCATTGCTCAACAAGGATTACAACTCTATCCTGAATTTTATTGCTTATATTACTATTTAGGGGAAGCTTTAGCTAATCAGGAAAAATGGGATGAAGCGATCGCTGCCTATCTTCGTACTCAAGAACTCAATCCAGATTTTTTAGAAGTAGAACAAAAATTGAATTATGCTCTTTATCAAAGAGTTCAGTTAGAACGTCAAGTAACGTCTTGGCAATCTTATCAAGCGATTAATCAAGATTTTTCCACAATTGATCATCAAGCAAAATTTAAAACTCCATCAAGCAACACAGAATCTAATTCTGACTCAACTATATTAACAGCAAAAACAAAGATATTAAAAGATAAGTCTATTAATGCAGAAGCTATTTTCTTAGCAGAAAACATTCTAATACTTAAGATTTTAGGTGATATAAATTTAAAGGAGAATTGTTCAATTTCTCTTGACGATAAGATAATTGATAATTACTTGTCTTGGATTTCTCTTAAGCATACTTCCGCTGACTGCTGTTTATTGTTGATTTCTGACCCAAGACTAGAAGAGATAAAGACCCTAGAAAACTTATCAATTAGAGAAAATATTCATTCCCATTGCTGGAAACTGGAAGAAAACGCAATTAAATTAAATCAGACTGAAAATATAGCTGAGTTTTTGAAGCCGATATTATCTGATGCTTACCCAGAATTTTTTTCCTGGATTATAAAAATAGTCAAAGAGTTTCCTCATAGCGATCGATTAGACCAAGTATGTCAATTGCTACGAGAGCATTTTCAGGGTTCTCAATTAATAATAGACTATAGTTGCTGGCTCACTCCTAGTATTATTTATCTAGAAGGGACAGTCCAAGATTTATGGGTCTTAAATGAAGCAGAAATTTTGGCTTTTTCCTCTAGTCATTGTGAAGTAGCTTCAGGAGAATTTTTTCAAATTTCTCATCAACAGTTTGCTGCTGTAGCTGTGTTCGATCGAGATGTATATACTAGTTCCCGCGAAGTTTTTTATCTCAATGCCTACTACAATGAAAAAACAATTTTGCTTGCAGGTCAAGTAGCAGAAAAAGCTTACAGTTTAGAGTTTATCGATCGTCTCAATGACAAACCAGAATACCAGAAACATCTAATTAGAGAAAATATTAGTAGAAATGTCATAAAACTTATTCCTGAAAATCTACAATCAGCAGCAGGAAACTTATTAAGTAAACTCCAATACTTTCTCAAAGTTCCTCCACTCAATTTCACAGATAAAAACTTACCTTTTAAAATTTTTCTCGACTACATTATTCCCATTAAATGTGAAGGTCTATTTTTAAGTGGTTGGTTACAAGACCCATACAATATGTTAGAAGAAGTTAAAGCAATTTCTGCTCTAGGCTTTACTCTATCATTACCAAATGAGCAAATTTATCGAATAGAACGTCGTGACGTTAGCGAATATCTCCGCAATACCCGCTATGGTAATTTCGCTGGCAAATTAGGCTTTTGTGCTTACTTACAAGTACCTACTGAAATTAGCCGAAAATTCGAGAATTTTGCTGAACTTCATAGTTTTCGTTTCCAAATCAAACTCAAAGGCAATATCGAAATTGAAATTATTCCTGATGTTCAATACAGTGACGTTTATGCTGCTCGTAAACTAATTATGCAAATAGCACCTCCAGCCAAAGTAGACGAACAAATGCTGGAAAATTGTATTGCTCCCGCAGCCAGAAGATTGCAACAACTGTGTATTTCCAAAGTCAAAATTAAGCAAGTTAGTGTTATTGGCAAACCAGTAGCTCAACCCTTAGTTTCAATCATTATTCCTTTGTATAGAAGGCTGGACTTTATGAAAGTACAATTTGCCACAATGGCAAATGATCCAGCTATGAAACAGTGTGAACTCATTTACGTTTTAGATTCACCAGAACAAGAAGAAGAATTAAAACAGTTTTTATTAGATCACTGTACCCTCTATCAGCTTCCTGTCACTCTAGTTGTAATGGAACATAATAGTGGCTATGCTGCTGCAAATAATACTGGCGTAGCTCAAGCAAGGGGGGAATACATAGTGCTAATGAATTCCGATGTCTTTCCTCAGACAAAAGCATGGACATTAAAAATGGCACAATTCTATAACTCTTCACCGCAAATTGGCACTCTTGCACCCAAATTAATTTATGAAGATTGCTCTCTACAACACGCGGGTATGTTTTTTGCCAAGACAACTTTTCCTTTTTGGATTACTTTGCACTATTACAAAGGTATGCCTAGTAATTATGAACTAGCTCTGGTTAATCGACGAGTACCTGCTGTTACCGGTGCTTGTCTAATGATGAGAAAAGAATTGTACGAAGAAGTAGGAGGTTTAGCTACCGATTATGTAATTGGTGATTTTGAAGATTCTGATTTGTGTCTAAAATGTGCGGAATTAGGTTACGAAAGTTGGTATTTTGCTGAAGCAGCTTTATATCATCTCGAACGTCAATCTGTTCCTCTTAATAGTGTTTATTCTGGTAGTTTAGCTTGGCAACTCAATGGTCGTTTACATAATCGTCGCTGGCACAACCAGATTGAAAAATTAATGAGTATTTACCAGTAAAATATTTCCTCGCAAAATCATGGTTGTAACCGTTCCGAAAAAAAACAAAAAAGTTTTAATTATTGCTCATAATCACCCTTTATTTTTTCCTGGTGGTGCAGAAATTTTTGCCTATGATTTATTCAAGGCAATTCGTACTCATACGGAATATCAACCATTTTTTCTAGCAGCAACTTCTGCATCCAATAGAAAAGTACATACAGGAACACCATTTCAAATGTTAGTAGATGCTCAAGATGAAGCACTATTTTGGGGCGATGCTTTTGACTTCTTCTATCAATCACAAAAAATTCTGAATTTTATCTATGTTGATTTTAAAAGGTTTTTGCAACAACTACAGCCAGATGTCATTCATTTTCACCATACTATTCGTATCGGTGTAGAAGCCATTCAAATTGCTCGGCAAACCCTACCCAATGTCAAAATTGTTTTTACCATTCACGAATTTATTCTTATCTGTAATCGTGATGGACAAATGGTGCGGAAGGATAATAATGAATTATGTGAATATGCATCTCCAGATCGATGTCATCGCTGTTTTCCTGAATTTTCGCCTCAACAATTTAAAATGCGAGAAAAGTTTCTTAAAACTCACCTCAATTTAATCGATCGATTTATTTCTCCTAGCTATTTTTTAGCTAAACGCTTTATTGATTGGGGAATATCAGAAGAGAAAATAACAGTTTTAGAAAATGGTCGTCGAGTTTACGATCCTGTACCTCATCGACAATTAAAACCAGGAGAAAAACGGAATGTATTTGGCTTTTTTGGTCAAATAAATCCCTATAAAGGAGTGTTATTAATTCTAGAGGCTGTAGAATACTTAATTAAAAATAATTTTACTGAGTTTAAGATAGAATTATTTGGTAATATAGCTACAGGATTTCCTGAATTCAAAGAAGAATTGAATCAATTCCTAGACAAATATAAAGATATTGTTACTCATCATGGCAAATATAAACAATCAGAAATTACTCAGCTAATTAAGTTAGTAGATTGGGCGATCGTACCTTCAGTTTGGTGGGAAAATTCTCCTCTAGTAATTCAAGAAGTTTTCATGCACAAACGACCTATCATTTGTAGTGATATAGGAGGTATGGCAGAAAAGGTAGAAAACAATGTTACTGGTGTGCATTTTAAAGTTAGCAATACTGTTAGTTTGGCCAATAAATTAAAAGAAGTAGCTTTAGATCGTCAGCTTTGGTCTAGTTTAGTTCAAAATATCGAACCTCGTTTATCTATTGAAAATTCTGCTTACCAACATATTCAACTTTATGAAAATTGAGTAGTAAGATGAGGAGTATTAAAACAGATATAGCTTGATTACTTAACTCAATGCAATATATTCCTATCTTTGTTGCTTCTACTGGTAGAGCAGGTTCGACATTAACAATGAAAATTATGGCTTCTCATCCTCAAATTTTAGTCCGTTCTCTTTTCCCTTATGAAACAAGAACAAGTCAATACTATTATATTTGTCACCTCCAAGGAATAGAATGGGTTAATTTTACTCCTCTAAAGTTAGGTGGCATAGAATATAGACCCTTTCAGGGTAACGACAAAGAATCTAGCTTATGGAGTCAGAAGCAAGAACAAAAAAAACTTGAAGAATATGGCATAAATTTGACTGAAGAATATTATCATTTTGTTGCTGAACAAGAACATAAACCACAAGCTAAAAGTTTTGCAGAAAAGTTAGTTGGATTACCTTTAGTTAAGCAAATGATCGATTCTTTAAAAGAATATAAAATTATTTTTCTCCAAAGAGACCCAAGAGATACATTTTTTTCGATTAAATCTTTTAATAAAAAAAGGGGATATGTTTCCTTTGGTGAAGAGCAAGGCGATCGAACTATGTTCTCTAACCTAATTGGATTTTATAAACAATATCAACAGTTACAAAAATCCTTAAATAAGGAAAGTTATATAAATTTGAAATACGAAGATTTACTTACGGAAAAAATGGCAACAATATCTAAATTGTTTCAGAGTCTAAATGTAGATTATAGCGATCGACAAGTTCTAGATACCATCAAATATGCTTTTGCCGAATCACCAGAATCATTTCAACATCAAACTTCCAGTAGTATCCAAGGTTCTCTATCTAGATGGAAACAAGAAGCAGACGATCGTACTCTAAAAATGTTTGCTTCTTTTCATGATGAGTTACAACAAATTGGTTACAAATAGCAAAAATTAATTCAGAGTTAATCACTTGGGATAAGGAAAGTACTTCTATTTTCTGAACAAGATTAAATATTGAAAAAATGCAACTTATTACTAATCAATCTCATCTAAAAGATATCTATTCTTCTTCAGCTAAGATTTTTATCGCTGAACAGGATAAAAATATTTTTTTCAATACTTTAAATGTCGCTAATCAATTTAATATCTACAAGTTTAAATACGATCGACAATCTCGAAGAGGCATTATTACGCTTGTTGGACAAGAACTAAACAATAATTTAAATTTAGTTAGAATGCAACTAGTCCCAAATTTTTGCCTGGGACTACTCGGACTATCCAAGGCAGGAGAAGAAGAGTTAGCAGAATTAGCGCGTTGGTGGTCAGAAAGAAGTGCCGAATCATCTCTCCCTCCTTCGATCAAACTCAATACAGAGCAGGAAACAACGGCATTACAAGCAGAATTTTGGCAACATATGTACGCTCGCAGGGAAAAACAAACTTATGCCATAGCGGAAAGAATTGGAACTTTACAAAAACAGTATTTAGGACTGAGGACTCTCCACGAAAATATGCAAAATGCCTTTGCTGCGGTAGAAGACTATTTAAGTCAGGCAAAGTTACCCTCACTGCAATTGGTTTTTGATAATCAACCAGCTAAAAAGTTAGTTGAAGCAACTGTCCTTACTGATTCCAATTCTTTAACCCTTAAACAACTATTACCAGTTGCCTCAAGAGGTATAGCTATTGTTGAACTGCACGTGGCTAAAAAATATCATAACGCTGTTGGTTATTTGACAGTGCAGTTAAAAGCTTGTGAAGATGAAACTTGTTTTGCTGAGTGGCAAATTTCCTACCAGCAACTGCCAGAAGGTTGGTTGAGTCTAGATCTCCCTAGTATTGATATGGGGAGAAAACAAGATGTGGAATTAGTTATCGAATGGAACACTAGTATCGGTCCTGCACCTTCTCTTTCTCTTGCCCAAATCCAACCTATTCCTGAAGTTCGAGCCTATATTAATGAAGTTGCTTTAGAACACAGTTTGGCGTTCCGTATTTGGAGTGGTTTACCTGGTACGAGAAAAGTTATCAGTCCCTATTTATGCACAGCTGATGTCGATATCGAGCCAGTTAATTTGGGCTATTTAGGACAGGGTGCAATGGCAAGAGTAATAGAAGTCACCCCTAACTTACCCACCGATGAATTTGCCCATATCGAAGTCATTAATAATGGGGCAAAAATTCTTACCCATCCTCGCACTGAAGGCAAACCTACCATTGCCATGCTACCTTTTTGCTTTCCGCCAGAAGCCGATATTTTGACTGCAACAGTAGCTACTGAGCATGAAGAAGCAAGTACGATCGAATATGCGATGGCAATCATCTCTCCAGAAACCGACCCCAAAAACTGCTTGAAGGAAGGTTCGGCAATGGCTTTTTCAGGATGGGTAGCAGTAAAACCAAATACTCCCAGGCAAATTACTTTAGAGTTAACCTCTGCAATTAAAGAACATTGTCACATTGCGATCGCAGCTAGACTAGCAGAAGGTAGTCTTCCTTACTATGGTTGGGCGCATTGGTTAAATTTCTTTACTTCCTCTCGGTTACAAGAATCCGTTGGTAGGGTTGAAACGGCAAGAGTAGTTGCTTCATCCACAGTCCAAACTAAGTTAAGAGATGCATCTCTCAAATTATCTGAAAACGGCTTTGTCAGAGTACAAGAAGTAGACAATGGAGGTAAAATTCAAGTTCACCCCAGCTATGATTGCGAAACAGTAGCAATCATAGCTGGTGCTATTCCTAAAGAGACAACTAAAATTAAAACAATCGTTTGTACGGAAAATGAAGAAGCTTCAGTCGTTGAATATGCTGTCGCTGTTATCGAAACTGATGATGATGCTGGAGCAAGATTAGCAGTAACCTCTTCAGAATCCACCTTAGCTTTTTCGGGATGGCATCGAGTAGAGCCAAATAATCTCTATCAGATCGACGTTGAATTGCCCTATCCCACAACAGAAAACTATCATTTAGTTCTAGCAACACGCTTACCAGAAGAAGGTTATCAGCGTAATGCTTGGGCGAGATGGCTTGACTTTCATTACTTATCGATCTCCGAAAGAGAAGCCACAGAGTTAGTCGGTGAGCAAATTTAGTAAAAAGTCTATTGGGAAATATCAGGAAAATCAAATCATGCTTGCTACTACAGAAATTACTTCTAAACAAAAAACTTTCGCACCGAGGATAGCGATAGTTATCCCTGTCTTCAAACACAGCGTTTTAGTAGCTGAAGCTATTACTTGTGCTTTAGAACAAGATACAGAATTTCCTTATGTAATTATTCTTGTCAATGATGGCTGTAAATTCCAAGAAACTGATAGAGTTGGTCGTGATTTTGCTGTGGCTTATCCCGATCAAGTCGTTTATCTTTATCGCCCTAATGGTGGATTGAGTGCAGCTAGAAATACAGGTATTGATTTTGCTCTGACGACTTGGGATTCTGTAGAAGCTATTTACTTACTCGATGCCGATAATCGTATTTCACCTCAAACCATAGATCGATCTTTTCAAGTTCTGCTTGCCGATCCAGAAGTAGGTTGGGTATATCCCACCATCAATATGTTTGGACAGGAAGACAATGGCGAATATCGAGGAGATTATTCTGTACTGCGTCATCTAAGATTTAACACCTGTGAAGCTGGAAGTATGGTTCGTCGGGAAGTATTAGAACGAGGATGTCGTTATGACGAATCGATGAAACTCGGTTTTGAAGACTGGGAGTTTTGGTGGCAAGCTATTGAAACAGGATATCGAGGCAAACATCTAGCAGAATCAGGATTTCAATATCGTAAACGTCCTGAAAGTATGTTGCGTAATTCTGAACGCGATCGCGATGGCATTGTTCAATATATGAAACGCAAACATCGGCAATTATTTACTCATAGCTCAATTATCGAGTTAGAACATCAAGAAGCACCAAGATACGCTATCTTTTTATCTGATACTGCACAGTTCATTCTCAGTTCAGATCCAGTTAACTTAGAAAAATCCGTCAGTCTAGAAGAATTTAGGCAAATATATCATCAAGCAAAATCTGCTCCATTACGCTATCATCGACCTCATTTTTTAGTATTTACTCGTAAAACCGTTTTAGACTGTCTTGAAGAATTTAGGCTTCTGAGATGGGTTTTCTGGCAATTAGAACGATCTTTAGAATTAGCAAATTTTGCTAACTTGAATATTCATCTTGATGCAGACGGAAAGGCAATTATCATCCGTGAAAATGAACCAGAATTAAATTATCAGCTAGGAAATACCGACTATTTGGTTATAGCTACGGTAGATACGATGGATTCATGTTTGGAAGATTCAGGGGAAGATTGGATTCAAAGTTTAGCTACTGCTAATCCCATGCCCAAAATTCATAACCTAGAAGTTGAAATACCCAGTAACAAACTGACATCAACTCCTTATGGTGGAGCAGTATTTAGTTTGCTATCTGTCTTCAAAGATTTACGTCATAGCCTCCAAAAATGCGATCGTCAAAAGTGGACATGGCATTCAGAGTATTTTCCTGCTCGTTCCTATATGTTTGAAGAAGCTAGATGGAGTTTAAATAGTAAACCAGTCTATCCAATGCTAACCAAATCAGACAAACAACATATTGGTTTTGTCCTGCCTATTGTGGAATTTGGTGGAGTAGAAAAAGTCGCACTCAATATTGCCAAAGCATTTCAGGAACGAGGCTGGAAAACCCATCTATTTATTCTGAACTCGCGAATGCAACAATTGCCAGCATGGGCAAATACTTTTGAAACAGTTAACTTTTTGCATGAACCGAGTATGTACCATTGGAATGGACCAAGATATTTAGGCAGTACATACGATTATTGGTCGCAATCTGGAGATCATGAAGTTGCAGCAGGATTATTATCTTGGCTCAATGTGGTAGTAAATTTTCACAGCGTTGCTGCCAATGGCATTATGGGATTATTAAGAAGAGCAGGAGTTAAGACAATTGCCTCCCTTCACGTCCATGACCTCACTCCTTCTGGTCGTTCCAATGGTTTTAGTCATTTAGCATTAGGATATGAACACGCTTACGATTATGTAATTCCTTGTTCCCATCAAATGGCTAATTGGTGTCATGGGTTGGGAGTACCAGAAGATAAGTTAGTCGTAGTACCCAATGCTTGTGGCTACCCCTTAAAAGAAACCAAAGTCGAGCAGATATTGACTCGTAGAAAGAACCGAGGTTTTACAGGAAAGTTAAGAGTTCTATTTATCGGTCGTTTCGATCGTCAGAAAGGTTTAGACCGTTTAGTAGGAATAGTCACCAAGTCCCGTCAGCTTGGTTTACCGATTCACTGGCGGTTGGTAGGGAAAAATGTCGTTAAAGGAGAAGATGCTGCTAATGAATTGAAATCGATCGAAGATTTGATCGAACCCCCAGCCCTAACTACAGATGCACTCAATCAACTTTATGAATGGGCAGATATTTTACTTTTGCCTTCTTATTGGGAAGGTTTGCCTTTGACGATATTAGAGGCAATGCGTTTGGGCGTGGTAGTTTGTGCTTCTAATGTAGGTGCTGTTACTGAAGCAATTGACCACGAACAAACTGGTTTAGTTATACCAAATATTGCAGGAGATGCTTTTGTAGAAGCTGTTATTAGTGCCTTTAAAAAGCTGATTCAGAAACCTGATAAATTTCAGGCTTTAATCAAAAATGCTGCTAAATTTGCCTCAGAGCGTTCTTGGAATCATGCTTGCTCTAATTTATTTAACAAGCTTATTTGATAATACAATTAATTGATGCAAAGGAACTAATTTATGCCTATTTTAACTAGAAAAATAGAAGATTTTTATGAATTAATGCCTAAAAGTGAATTTGAATATCATATTCATATCTCTACACAGAATTCTTATATATATTTTGAAGTTCCTAAAGTAGCTTGCTCTACAACAAAACTTACCTTACAAAAATTAGAAGCTAAAACAGCAGGATTAGCTTCGCCGTCTCAAGAAATGTCCATAATTCATAACAAGAAAAAATCTTTACTACTTTCTCCTTCTGATATAGGAATAGATAAATTTTGCAAAATGTTAAATGATAGTTATGTTTTTAAGTTTGGTTTCGTTCGTAATCCATACACTAGAATACTATCTGCTTTTTTAAGCAAAATGAAATGGAAAGAGGGTCCTTACAGGAAAAAAATTGCACATATTTTAAATGTCGATATCAAATCAAATATTACATTCAAGCAGTTTGTCTATGCTGTCAGCAGACAATCTGAATTTGAGATGGATCCACACTGGAGACCACAAACTACCCAACTATTTAGAAATTTAATTACTTACGATTTTATTGGGTTTTTTGAAAATTTTGAACAAGATTTACAAGAAGCATTAAAACATATTGCTTTAAACAAAGACAATAAAAATCATTTATCTAATAGAGATACTGAAAGAATAAACATGAAAGGAAGAAAGACTAGTGCTAACAATAAAATAGAAAGTTTCTACGCTCCAGAAATTCAATCTTTAGTTAAGGATATTTATCAAAATGATTTTATAAATTTTGGCTACTCGTTTGATCTGCCTGTCTGAAAACACTGTTACAACAAATCTCTTAGTCTTTAAAAATTAATGAACGAAAAACTAAAATCTCCAATCACTTTAATTTCACATGGTAGGTCTGGAACATCTTTGATTCAAAACATATTTGATGCACATCCAGACATATCTGTAGCAGGTGAAACTGCCGATTTAATATTTAGTACTTGGTATTCTTTATGGCGAGCTAAAGGCATTGTTCCAGGACTAATAGAAAACGGCAAAGTAGTACCCTGGAAGCAAAGAGCAGCGCGTGGTGTTCGTTCAGTATTTAATGAAATATTTAACCTGGAAACGCAGTACTGGATGCAAAAACCTATTGGTCAACCTTTTGTAAGTAGCTATCTGCGAAAACAAGGTAGTACTCTTGATGAATGGTTTGAGCTTTACTGGAGCATACTAGATGATGTTTTCCCCACAGGTAAATTCATAACAATTTTGCGTCAACCTTGTGATGTCGTGCTTTCTGCCAAAGGTTACTGGGATCGAGATGAATCACAAATCTGGAGTGATATAGCTACTATGGCACGCTGTATTTTACATAAATCATCCAAAATAACTTATGCCGTCAATTTTGAGGAACTGGTTCAACAACCAGAACAGACCTCAAAAAATCTCTTTTCACATCTTGATATACCTTATGATCCGAAAGTTTTAAAAGCTTTTGGACATATATATGTACCGAATAAAGATGGTTGGAAACAAGACAAGTCTGCATTTGAAGATAAGGTAAAAAACAATTTTTCACGACGAGATCAATGGGACAAGCTTAATTTGTCAATTGCCAAACCTGATGATTTAGAAGTTATCGACAAACTATGGCATCGCTTTGGTTATTCTTTTGATTTGCCTGTAGCAAGTTAATAAATACATATATATTATTTGATTTGAGTTTCACAATAGTTAATTTCAATAAAATTTGAGTAAGGTGTAATTGATGAAATTTGATTCTGTTTTAATCATTACTTATGGTCGTAGTGGTTCGACTCTTCTTCAAGGAATATTAAATTCTATTGAAGGATGCTTAATCAGAGGAGAAAATGACAATTTTTGCTTTGCTCTTTATCAGGCTTATCAGTCTCTCAAAAATAGCAAAAAATTTAGAAAAGCAACAGAAGCAACCCACTCCTGGTATGGCGCACCTTTTATTAATGAAGAGGCTTTTTTAGAGCAAGCAAGTCAAATGACTAAAGATTTAATACTTGCCAATAAAAAAGATGATCCTACAATTAGATGTTATGGATTTAAAGAGATTCGATATATTCAACTTGAAGTCCAAAATAAATTTGAGGATTATCTAAAATTTTTAGGAAAAATTTTTCCTAACGTATGTTTCATATTCAACACCAGAAATTTAGATGATGTCCTAGAAAGTGGGTGGTGGTCAAAAACAAATAAGATAAAATCCAAGGAAAAGCTAGTAAATTTAGAAAAAAAGTTTGCTGAATATTGCAGTAAACACAACAATACTTTTCAAATTACTTATGAAAACATTATATCGAAATCTAATACTTTAGAAGCAATGTTTGATTTTCTAGGTGTAGAGTATGCTGCCAACAAAATAGATAAGTCAATTAGTATTAAACATAGTCATAACTTTAACCAAAAAATATATGAAACAAAAAAATAACCTAGAGTCACAAGCAACTAACTTTTTACTATACCAACTCGATTAACAGGCTTCAAAAATTATGAATAAGCATATATATAGGGAAGGAAATCTAGCTGAATCTCTCAAAAGACTAAATAACAAACTCTGTAGAATTGCCTATCTTGGTTCAAGTGTAACTGTGCAAAAAGAAGGTTACCGCTTTTCCTTGCAAAAAATGCTCTGTGAACACTCAAAAAAGCAGCATTTGGAAATTAATGCTTCTATTGGTGATACTGGTTCAATTACTGGTGTATTTACTATGGAAGAGGATGTTGTTCCATATAAGCCTGATATTTGCTTTGTAGAATATATGGTAAGTGATAGGGTTACATCTAATTCACCACCTGATAAAATTGGTGCATCAATTGAAGGTATTGTTAGAAAATTATATGCTATTGATTGTGAAGTTATTTTTTTATATCGCTTTTTAGAAAAAGAACTCATTACTAAGGCATATAATAAAGCTTTCTTAGAACATGAAAAAGTCGCTGAACACTATAATCTTTGTTCGATAAATTTTGGAAGTTATATTCAAGAGAATATTGAGTGTGGTAAATATGAACAAAACCAATTATTCAAAGATCACACTCACACAACAAAGTATGGTGGGGAAATAATAGCAAAATATATATCTGAGATTATTTTTTCATCTTCACATCAAGATGCTAATTCTAAAGTAAAAGCTAATGATTTGAATAAGCTTAATCCACTACATAAAGATTGTTTTCAGAACACAGAAATTATTTATACTCACCAAGGATTAATTCAAGATCAAAGTAATTTTGCAATAGGTCAATATGCAAGCAGAATTACAAATCATTATCATCACAGTAAGCTGTATAGTTACTTTGCTATTGACTCTAAAAACGAATTTCAGTTAAATATACACGGCGAGTTAGTTGGCTTAATGCTTGTTTCAGGTAGAGAATCTGGATACATTGAACTAGAAGTTTCTGGAGAACAAGCAGAATATTTGACATGGGACAAATGGTGTCATTATGACCGATTAAAAACTATTATTTTCGATCAAGAATTTTCACAGCCAGCAAAATTAAAAATAAGAGTAATTGATAAAGATGTAGACTACTCAAGTTGCCGAAGAACTATAGAAAATCCTCATGAAATTATTAAAAAGCTAAAGTTAGTAGCTTTGATGATCGATAAAAGTAGTTTCAATGCTGCAAACTCTATAGATTTTGATTTTAGGAAAGAAACTAATAAAACAAAAAAGCAAAATATTAATAAAGATTTAACTAATAAAAGAGCGATTGTTTGTCAAAGTTTGAATTTATTGTATGTTGGGGTTCCTAAATGTGCTTGTACATCTTTAAAAAAATGGATATACCATCTAGAATTTAATCAAGAATTTAAAAAATACAAAAGTGAAAATAAAGTAATACACATTCACAATTGTAGAAGCTTAAAACAAATTGACTTATATGAATCAGCCAAAAATAAACACAATTATATGATTATAACTGTTATTAGAGACCCTATTAAAAGATTTATAAGTGCATATAGTAATAGAGTTCTTTATCATCAAGAATTGAGTGAAAATTTCGTCTATAAAGATTATATAGAAGCAGCAGGTTTAAAATTCAATCCAGATATAAACTACTTGGTTGAAAATTTGGAAAAGTATCAAAAATGCGTGAAATCTATAATGCATCATACAAGAAAAATAACCGATTTTATAGGTGAAGATCTTAGTTTGTACACGAATATTTATACAATTGCCATGATTAGTCGTATCAAAGAAGATATTTTACGCAGTTCAAATTTACCCAATTTACAGAGGAGTTTACCAGAGATACCAAAATTACAAACTGGTGGACCAAAGTTGGATCTAAGTGTCTTGAAGCCAGAAAATTTTAGTAAATTAATTGATTATTATGCTAAAGATTATGAAATATTACGAGATTATTTCTCTGTTGAAACAATTAAAGAGCAGTACAAATTATCAACTCAAATTAAAAAGATGATGTGATTTTAGTTAATAAACAGAAAAGAGGAAAACAAATAAGCGATCGCACTAATTCTATTTTTTAGTAAAGCGATCGTATTTTCTCAAACTAGAAATTACTGAAAGTGATCGCATTTTTTTTACCATAAAGTTATTCAGGAGATCTCATTTTTTTATCTGATCGATGCTCATTGCAAACTGTAAATACAGTTTATCAAAACAGAACCTAATATTAATCAGTAACAGAAAGGTAAAAATCTAATTTTGAATAGGAAAGATCAAAAAAATCGTGTTGCCATCCTTGGCAATCCTATAATTAACAATCATTACCACAAAGCAACTTCCGAAATCTTTAACCAAGTAGGCAAAAACATAGGCAATCAACTATTTCGATTTGCTATATACAGTCATATATCCTCACCAAAAGAAATCGTCGATTTCAACACAGATCCAGAATATATAAAAAATAACTTTGATATTCTAGTTATTCCCTCCGCCAATCAAGTAAATCCCGCTTGGGATTTAGGTAGCAGAGCTAAATTTATCGAACAGTGCCAACTTCCTGTTTTAGTTATCGGACTTGGCGCACAAGCTTCTCAAACTAACTTTGCCGACAAACTGGAACTACAACCAGGAACAATCCGATATCTTAAAATCATATCAGAATACAGCAAAAGAATTGCCGTTAGGGGTGAGTTTACTGCTAGATGTCTTCAAGAACACGGCATTGAAAATATAGTTGTAATTGGTTGCCCTTCGATTTTTCTTTCTCCTCGCTCTAACTTAGGTGAAATAATCGAACCAAAATATCAAAAACCGATTATTAAACTATCCGTAGCCTCTGCTTCCTGTCCCCCAAATAAGATTCATCAACTTGTGGAAAGAAAACTAATCGATTTAGTCGATTTATACCGAGGACATTATATCTGCCAAGCCCCTCAAGATTTAATTGCTCTTAGTAGAAGTCGCCTTGAAGAAATCCAACAACCAGACTATCTACAAAAACTACATTTCTACTTGATGCCAAGAGTATCCTATCCAGAATTTATTAGTTTTGCCAGAAGACACTTTACTTCCTTCTGGAATGTAGAATCCTGGCTAGAATTTTTGTCTACTTGCGATTTTTCTCTCGGCAAACGAATTCATGGCAATATCGCTGCTATTCAAGCTGAGACTCCTGCTTTAGTAATTACCCACGACTCCCGCACCAAAGAATTATGCAATACTCTAAAAATACCTAACATAGCAATGACAGAGTTCCTAACAACTAATAACTTAATAGATTTGAACGAAAAAATAAGTTTTGATGGCAAAGAATTCGACAATAATCGAATTAAGCTAGCAGAAATTTATCAGTCATTATTTTTAGAAAATGGTATTAACTGCGATCTTCCGCTATTAGAAAACCATAATTTAGAACTTGGACAAAAACTAGTATCTGTCTCTTAATGTATTTTTTTGAGAGCAATCATCTATTGAAATTGAAATCAAATTTCTCAATTAAGATAAAATCAATCGTCAACAAACTCGAAATACTTAAAATTATTTCAAAAGCGACATAATATCTGAAATAACTAACTGGATGTTAATTATTGGTTGGACGGAAATAATCTAAACTGCCAATCGATTTTAATTAATTTAAAGCTCTCAATATAACCAATTTTTAATCAAAAAATTAGTTATAACTATCATAAATGAAAAGTAAGCAACATTTAAGAGAAGCTAAAGAAGCAAAAGAATTAGGTGATATTTCCGCTGCGATTGAACAGTATCAAACAGCGATCGATCTTAAATCCAATCAACCCATTTGGGTTTATCTTACCTTAGCTAGATTACTATTACAAAAAAATAACTTTAAGCTTGCCGAGCATTATTTTAATTTGGCTTTTCAATTATATCCAAACAACATTAAAAGCTTGCTTGGTTTAGCTAATCTTGCTTTTAGGCAGCAGCAGTGGAATTTAGCTTTAGCAAGATGGAATACTGTCCTAGAAAAATTCCCCGAGAGTTTTTTGGCTCTTAATGGTCGTGCTAATACTTTAATAAAACTGAGATATTTTGTTGAAGCAGAAGTTTGTTTTAATAAACTACATAATGAACATTCAGTACAACCAAATGGGTTGATAGGTTTAGCAAAATTAGCAATGACTCAAAATAAATGGTTTTTGGCTTTAGAAAGATGGAATAATACCCTTAGCCAATTTCCTAACAACTTGCATGCACTTAAAGGACGTGCAATAGTTTTTTGTGAGTTGCGATGTTATGTAGAGGCAGAATCCGATTATGACATATTATACACTGAATATCCCGATCATCCAGAGGGTTTACTTGGCTTGATTGATGTTGCTATGTATCAAGGACACTGGAATATAGCTTTAGAAAGAGCGCAAAGAGCAGATGAACAGTTCCCTGATAATATTTATACCTTGAATAAGAAAGGAAAGATATTAATCTTTTTAAGACAATTTAAACAAGCTGAATCTATATATAGGCAAATTAAAAATAAATTTCCAGAACAGCCAATTGGTATTCAAGGGTTGTTTGAAATAGCTTATCAACAAGAAAACTTTGATCTGGCTGAAACTGTAGCAATTTCTCTTTCTGAACAATTTTCCCAATTACTATCTCCTATATTTAAATTAATCAATGTATATTTTATGATTGGAGATGTAAAAAAGCTAGAATTGACGTTTGGCAAACTCTTGGATAATCCAGAGTTATTTGAACAAATAAGTGTATACAAAGAGACCATTAGAAGTATAATATCTATCCAGAAAAAAGAAATAAAAATAGCAATTAATCATTTCAAAAAAGCTACAGATAATCACGAGCATAATGCCTTACTTTCTCTAGTTGGATTGAAAATAATTATTTGTGCGATCGAGCAAAATAAATTAGAACTACTAGAAGATGTGCTACAAATAATTTACTCAAATAAGAGAAAGCCACCAATAAGCTTCAGAATAGAACTAACTTCAATAATATATCAACTTTTGGGCTGTCACTATCAAAATAGTAAGCAGTACTATTTAGCCTCATTAAATTATAGAAAGAGTATTGAATGTAATCCTAAAAACCACAATAGCTTGCAGCTCTTAAAAGAATTAATATCCGTTCAATATCCTTTGAGAAAAAGTAAGTTGTTATCCAAGGAAGTGGACGGAAAAATTGCGATTATGATTATTACTTGTCAGAAGAATAAGCAGATAGTTCCTTTTTTAAAAAAATATCTTTATCAGCAGCTTAGCATACCTTATTTTTTTGTAATTGGGAATCAAAGTCTAAGTTCGGATTGGTTCTATGAATCTGATATTTTATATGTAAAAACCCCTGATACTTATGATGCACTTACAGAGAAAGTTACCAAAGCTTTAGAGTGTGTGTATGGATTATTTAATTTTAAAGGTATCCTTAAATTAGACGATGATATTTGGATTAAGAATACAGACAAGTTTTTAAATTTTATACACTGGTTAGAACATGAATGTAGGGAAGATTACTTGGGTAGAGTAGTTGGAACAGAAGGGTTTATGTCAACTTGGATGGGTAGGTGTTACCATTGGGGACGCGGTGAGCAGAATATCATTAATAATGAGCCTTATAAACAACCCAATCTTGCTAAATATTGTGGAGGCGGAGAAGGGTATTATTTATCACAGAGAAGCATAAATACTATCGTAGAATACCGTCTTAAGTGTCCAGATACAATTCACAATGAATTCATAGAAGATAAATATATTGGTGAAACTCTTTATTTACATGGAATAAATCCTTTAGAATATAGCCTTAGTCAATTTGGTTTAATTTCAGATGTAGATATCGAAGCTTTACATCTAAAATATTTACAAGCAGAGGATTCTAATTTAGAAATCGATCCGAATTTTATTTATAAAGTAATTAAAACCTGACATAAATTAATTTAAATCTAAAACTGATGTTTATATTGTCAAGAAATAGTCGTCCTTAATGGGTATGAGCAAAACCAGGGCTATTTCATTCTCACCAGCCAGAGAATAAATTCTCTGTCTTATACCTTAAGTCCGTTTAAACGGACTTGATATTTTAGCCAAGAAATTAATTTCTTGGTGCATTGGAACTAGCAT
>JASJDI010000322.1 GCA_030065155.1 Xenococcaceae cyanobacterium MO_188.B29 | reverse complement strand
TTACTACCTACGCTGTTTTAGCGGGAACGTTCTTTTTATTTTTCTTTGCTCCTCAAGCCATATTTTCTATTCCAACGGCATCTTTTGATGCTAATGTAGCAGTAATTTATATGGGCTTATTCCCTGGCGCGATCGCCTATATTGCCTGGTCTTATGTATTGACTCAAATCCCCGCCTCCCAAGCAGGGAGCTATCTATCTTTAATTCCTCTCGTCGCCTTAGCAATTTCTTGGTTATGGTTGGGTGAAATATCTACACTTATAGCTTTAGGTGGTGGTGCGATTATTTTCTTAGGTGTGCTGTTAGTTAATCACCGTAGCTAGTAGGGGCGATTCGCCCTAAAGGACTAGCTTCGCGTCGCGAATCGCCCCTACTATGATCTTTTAGAGATTTTGAGCAATATTCCCCCTACTATTAATATTCCTAATGTGGGAGTAAACTCAAAAGGAACGGATTGTTGTGGTGCTACTGCAAGAATTTTGGCATCAAGATAAGTTTTTATTTCTGAGGACTCTAGACCAACAGGATCGGACAATGGTTGCCCCAATGCCTGGCGCATAAGATTATGTGCTAGATAGCTACCTGTGTCACTCATATGAATAATATCGCGAAAAAGCTGATCGAAAGAGCTAAAAGGAGAATTGCCATTTTCAATATCGTGGGAGATAGAATCGAGTACATCAAATGCTTGAGTGGAGACAATTTCTCTGTTGGGATTATCCTGAACTAATCTATCTGTCAAGTTACTGTAGTAGGCTGCTGACTTTAGTATTATATTATTGCTATTCGTATCATGGTAAGTAGCCTCAAAAGCCTTTTTGTCAGTCCATCCAGTATGAATAACTAAGGTTGCTGAGGGTTGCATCTGCATCCACTCATTGATGATGGCTAAATCTTGTTCTAGGGTAGTTCCGTAGTGTGGTTGCACAGTGACATAATCAAATTGATTATTCGATAGTGCTACGTCCCATGTACCCACAGAAGTTGGAGATCTACAAGCACTTGTACTAGGGTTATCATAAATTTGTTGTAGATTTGTTGAGCAACCAATATGATAACCCACATCACCATCGAGATTGCTAGGTTTAGCATCCCAAGTCAATGAATTACCAATAGTATAAGTTGAGATAGCATTAGCAGGGGCAAAAATAGAAGAAGCGATCGCGATTTTAACTGCTACTATCGTAGTAAATAATGCATGCTTAATCATACTAATAGATGACCTCAAAAAAATATTACTTAATAAAAATAATCAAATCATCAAATTTACTAGGTAGAAAAAGTAAACTATTAATCTTATTCTGTTGATTAAATAATTTGTATGGCAATCCTATTTAATTTGTGAGAATTATTGTGGCTCAATATCTTTAGTTATTTCTTGTTATTTGTTTGTTCTCACTCATCATTTCTGATTTCTATGTTTACTTAAAAAACCCGATCAGTCTTATACCATTAAATCAAAATATATAGTAAGAGTAACCGTATTATCACCGAAAAAGTATAACTTTTTGCTAAAAAAAATAGTTAAAAAACTTAACCCAAACTTATTTGACATAAGTAATAATATTTAAATCCTATAGTATATCTTTTGGCAATAGAGAGTAGATATATAGTTAGTTAACAATATGCTAGAGTTCACTTCTTTGGAAGAAGCCTTAAAACATTTCTTTGGTTACGATACTTTTCGCCCTGGGCAAAAAAATATTATCCAAGAGGCACTAAATAATCGAGATTTACTGGTTATTATGCCGACTGGAGGTGGTAAATCTCTTTGTTTTCAATTACCCGCTTTACTTAAATCGGGTTTAACCATAGTTGTTTCTCCTCTCATTGCCTTGATGCAAGATCAAGTAGACGCACTGCGAGATAATGGTATTGGTGCAACTTTCTTGAATAGTACTCTCAGTTGGGATGAAGTACGATCGCGCCAGGCAGCTATTCTGCAAGGTAAAATAAAATTACTTTATGTCGCCCCAGAAAGATTACTAGCAGACAACTTCGCTGCTTTTCTCCAGCAGATTGCTACTCAAGTTGGCATATCTACTATAGCTATAGATGAAGCTCATTGTGTTTCTGAATGGGGACATGATTTCCGCCCCGAATATCGACAATTAAGGCTATTGCGCGATCGCTATCCGCAAGTACCTGTACTGGCACTCACTGCTACAGCCACCAAAAGAGTACAACAAGATATTATTCAACAGTTACGATTACGCCAACCTAACACTCATCTAGCTAGTTTTAATCGTATTAATATTAACTACGAAGTTCAATCCAAAGAAAAAAGAAATTATATTCAACTACTAAAAAACATTCGTCAACAATCTGGTTCTGGTATCGTTTATTGTCTTAGTCGTCGTAGTGTAGAAGAAATCTCTTTAAGATTACAAAAAGACAATATCAAAGCTTTACCATACCATGCAGGGATGACTAATGAAACCAGAAGTATTAATCAAACTCGTTTTCTACGGGATGATGTACAAGTAATGGTAGCAACTATTGCTTTTGGTATGGGTATTAATAAACCCGATGTACGCTTTGTTTTTCATTACGATTTACCCCAAAGTTTAGAGAGTTTTTATCAAGAATCTGGGCGGGCAGGAAGAGACGGAGAAGCAGCTAAATCAATTCTCTTTTTTAGTATTGGCGATCTTAAAAAAATAGACTTTTTGATCGAACAAAAATCCGATGCTACAGAACAAAGAATTGCCCGTCAACAGTTACATCAAGTAGTTGACTATGCAGAAGGAACGGATTGTCGCCGTACTATTTTATTACGTTATTTTGGCGAAAGATATTCAGGTAATTGTGGAAAATGTGATAATTGTCTTAATCCCAAACCTGTAGAAGATTGGACGATCGAAGCACAAAAATTTCTTTCCTGTGTTGCCCGTTGCCGAGAAAGATTTGGCATGATGCATACTATTGATGTCTTAAGAGGTTCGAGGAAAAAGAAAATAGAACAATACGGACATCATTTACTTTCCACTTATGGTATTGGTAAAGATAAGACCCTAGAAGAATGGAAAATGTTAGGTCGATCGCTTTTACATCAAGGTTTAGTGGCAGAAACTAACGATGGCTATCGCATACTTAAGCTTAATAAAAAGAGTTGGGAAATTTTACGGAAACAACGTTCTGTAGAAATTGCAGTTAATAGTAATCTTAAAACTAAATCTGTAGGCGAGTATAATCCCAGACAAGCAGAAGCAGAAATGTTGTTTGAACAACTAAGAAAATTACGTAAACGAATAGCAGATGCTCAATCTGTTCCTCCCTACGTTATTTTTGCCGATTCTAGTTTGCGATCGATGGCACAAAAAAGACCCCAAAATTTAACAGATTTTTCTTTTATTTCTGGAGTTGGTGTTCATAAACTCAAGCAATATGGAGAACAGTTTGTTTCAGAAATAAGAGCGTTTTGTGAGATACACAAATTACCTGTGCCTCTACCATCTTCCAGTCAAATGATTACCTTTCAGTTTTATCAACAAGGCTTAACACCTAAACAAATTGCCCAAGAAAGAGGTTTAGCGATCGGCACAATTTATCATCATCTCAGTGAATTAATTGAAATGAATCAGCCTGTAGATATTAATACGTTGGTAGATAAAAATAAACAGCAATTTATTCTTAAAACTATAGATAAAGTTGGTGCTGATTCTCTTAAAATTCTTAAAGAAAATTTGGGGGAAGATTATAGTTATGAAGAAATTAGATTAGTGAGAGCTTGGTGGAAAAGTAAACAGAACTAGCAATTTTTCTAGACTCAAAAACTTAATACATATTTACTCATGTCCAAACAACAAGGTTTATTACACCAAGAAACTTATAAAACAATCAAGAAATGTCTTGAAGTAGTGAATCAAGAGGGTAGAGATAACTTTACCAATGCTCTTCGATCGAAACAAGGAGTAATAGCAAAAATTAAATCATTTTTATTTTTAAATCCAAATAAAGTTTTTATTTTGGGTCTTACATTTTTTGGCTTAATGAGTACAGTAAGTGCGCTTATCATACGAAACAATATCAATAACATTCTAATCCGTTTAGCATTATTTTTATTACTTTCTTTATTTTATTTATTAATTACAATAGTTATTGAGAAAATGATTCCTCGGTATTCTATGGAAAATGTATTATATCAAATAGAAATAGAGGATATGTAAAACAGATACTAGACTTTTCGCAGAAAAAAATTGTTAATGAGTTCAATAACTTTTGTGTAATTTATTGTGTGTAAGTACTTATTCCCTAAGTTTAATCGTGGGTTTTTTCCATTGATAAGATTTAACTACATCATCTAGAGGCGTACCTGCGATCGAGTTTGTATAATTACTCATGGTTTTGATGGCGATACCTAAAACCACCTCTAGAGCGTGTTGCTGTGCATATCCCAACAAAAGTAATCGGAGAGATAAAAAACTAATTGAAAGCAAGTAAAAAGCTCAAAACTACTATCCTCCCTATATGCGAAGCGGTATCCCAATACTGTTCGGATAAGCCTGAAAACTTAAGGGAATTAGGGAGTGTGGGAAGTGTGGGAAGTGTGGGAGGAGACAACTTTTAAGGTTAATCTTCCCTGTCTTCGCTCTCTCCCTTGTCTTCCCTCTCTCTGTCTCAACAGACAACCTTCTTAACCGAACAGTATTGAGCGGTATCCTTTAGGACAACCTAACCCCTACCATCACCGAAATCTCTAGTTATTTACGAGAACTGGTATGACTTCTCAAAAACAATTTTTGTACGTTACTAAAGAAAAGATGAAATTGTTCTCATCAAAGCTTCACGAATAGTTCATCGACAATTGCAAAGATATTACTAACCAAGATTGATTAGCCTAGTTTTGGTCCTAAATAAAATTTTTACTCGGGAAGATTATTGCTATGCGTGTTTGTGTTATTGGTACTGGATATGTTGGTTTAGTGACTGGTGTTTGTTTAGCTGCAATTGGACATCAGGTTATTTGTGTTGATAACAACCCCGAAAAAGTTGCTTTAATGCAATCAGGGCAATCACCAATTTATGAACTGGGATTAGCAGAAATTATGCAGTCTGCCATGGAAGCAGGCAGATTAGAATTTACTACCGATTTAGCTGCTGGTGTTGCTCATGGTGAAATTCTTTTTATCGCTGTAGGCACTCCTGCTTTACCTACAGGAGAAAGTGATACTCGTTATGTTGAGGCAGTTGCACGGGGTATTGGTACTCATCTCAATGGTGGTTATAAAGTAATTGTCAATAAATCTACTGTTCCTATTGGTTCGGGAGATTGGGTACGTCGGATTGTTTTAGACGGTGTTGCAGAACGTCAAGAAGAAATTGCTGGTTTTGATATTGTCAGTAATCCCGAATTTTTGCGGGAAGGTTCAGCAGTATATGATACCTTCAATCCAGATCGCATTGTTTTAGGCAGTAATAGTTCCAAAGCGATCGCGATGATGCAAATTCTTTATCAGCCCATTGTTAAAAGAGAGTTTGCCGAAAATGAATTTTTACCCGAAGTACCAGTGGTTGTAACCGATCTAAGTTCAGCAGAAATGATTAAATACGCTGCTAATTCTTTCTTGGCAACTAAAATTAGTTTTATTAATGAAGTCGCTAATATTTGCGATCGCGTTGGTGCAGATGTTACCCAAGTTGCTAAAGGCATTGGTTTAGATTCCCGTATTGGTAACAAGTTTTTACAAGCTGGTATTGGTTGGGGTGGTTCTTGTTTTCCCAAGGATGTCTCTGCCCTAATTCACACGGCTAAAGATTATGGTTATGAAGCAAAACTACTTCAATCTGCGGTAAAAGTAAATAAAGAGCAAAGGTTGTTAGCGATCGAAAAATTGCAACAAATCCTCAAAATTCTTAAAGGAAAAACCATTGGTTTACTTGGTTTAACTTTTAAACCTGACACCGACGATCTTCGGGATGCACCAGCATTAGATTTGATTAGAGAATTAATTCGTTTAGGTGCAAAAGTTAAAGCATACGATCCGATTATTACTAATCAAAATTTAGAAATCACTCTGACAAAAACTCCAGAAGAGTTAGCAGCAAATTGTGATGCTCTAGTATTAGTTACTGACTGGCAAGAGTTTCGCGAGTTAGATTATGCTCTTTTTGCTAGTAAAATGAATAGTCCAATTATGATTGATGGTCGTAACTTCCTCGATCGTAATGTCATCGAAAAAGCTGGATTTGCTTATATTGGCATTGGTCGCTCTGATGATTTTAAGAGATTTGCCTCTAAAATTATTAGGGAAACTGTTGTTGAATATGCCCAAATTGCTTAATTTTTAAAATAATTCTCGTATTTTTTAGCTTTTGGTTTTATTTATCGCTTAGTCCATTCATTAAAACTAATGAGGAAGGCGCGACTGCGGAATTTACTGGGGAACACTGGTCACCACTTTTACGGCGGTGTAACGGTGACTTTCGCAGTTTAAGTCGCCCGTCTAACAACTAACCTGAGTTCGGGATAAGCTAAAACACTAAATTATTTCGTTGCCACATAAACGCTTGAAATACTCTTTGTCCATTGTCCATTGTCCATTTCTATTGCATATCCAACAAAACCTGCTATCCGACTCCACATAAGGTAATAATATACAGATGGACAATAAAACACCTAAATAAATCGTTAAGACAGTGACAGAAGCAAAGAGCTATAAGGATACCGTAAATCTGCCCCAGACTGACTTTAATATGCGGGCAAATGCCGTGAAGCGCGAACCAGAATTACAAAAATTTTGGGCGGAAAACCATATTTACGAACAACTGTCACAAAATAATCCTAAAGAACCCTTCATACTCCACGATGGCCCACCCTATGCTAATGGTTCTCTACATATGGGTCATGCGTTGAATAAAATTCTTAAAGATATTATTAACAAATATAAACTGCTACAAGGACATAAAACAGATTATATTCCTGGTTGGGATTGTCATGGGCTTCCCATTGAATTAAAAGTATTGCAGAAGATGAAGTCCAAAGAGAGACAAGGATTAACCCCTCTCAAACTGCGACAAAAAGC
>JASJDI010000321.1 GCA_030065155.1 Xenococcaceae cyanobacterium MO_188.B29 | reverse complement strand
CCTGATTAGCTAACTCTTCTAGCTGAGATTGAATTTGAGTAATCAGATCGTTAAGATTCATTGAGCAACGAACAAGGGGAAATTTGACTTGAATTATTGTTATGATTTGCGATCGACTCCCGACATAAGCCAACTCTCTTTCAAGAAAAAACTTTGTTTACTTTGTCGATAATTTTTCGCTCACACCTAAATAATAGTTCATAGTTGGTTATCAATACACTCTTTTTGTATTTCCTCCTTTTACCCAACCTTCTTGTTTACTCCAAGGAAGACGTACTCTTTGCCATTTGCGATTGTTGCTTACTCCTAAGATGATAATTTCGGCATTGTAACCTATTCCGCCAATACGAGCTGCATTTATACTTGGTTCTGCTCGCAAGCTAAGTCCTTGAGGCCAAGTAACACGGGCTTTGTAAGCGTTGGGGGGCAATAATGGCTCGGGTGCTGGTTCGGGCTCTGGCTCTGGTTCTGGTGGTATTTCATCAGGTGCTGGTATTTCTTCAACAGCAATGTCTTGTTCTACTTTTGTTTCTGCTACAGGTTCGTCAGTTTCTTCCACAAAAGTAGGTTTAGCGGGAGCAACTGCCATTCTACTTATGTAGTAATATCCAGCACCAACAGAAACTATGCCTACGATCGCAACTCCCAGAATAAAACCGAGAATAAACTGAGAAATACTTATTAAACGACTCACCATTATTTATCACTTATCACTTATCAGTCAAATCATAACCAAAAACTAATTAAATTGATTTTGAATGCGATCGCTTAAACTCGTTTTTCTGGAAGCAAGACGAGCTTTACCTGCTGCTGCCCAGTCCTGTAAAAACTGAATTTGCTCTTGAGCAGTTCTAGCTAGAGGAATAACTTGACTGGCAGATTCAAGAATATCATCGGTGGTAAAATCTCGATTTTGGCTGAAACCAATATGCATAGCTTCTACCAGGGTTTGCTCGATTTCTGCTCCCGAAAAGTCTGGTGTTTCGTAAGCTAACCGTTTTACGTCATAGTTACCGAGGTTATGAGGGCGTAATCTAGCTAAATGTACTTTAAAGATTGCTTCTCTTTCTTCTTGATTGGGCAAGCCCACAAAAAAGATTTCATCGAATCTACCTTTTCTTAACATTTCTGGAGGCAAAGCTTTAATGTTATTAGCTGTAGCCACTACAAACACGGGAGATTTTTTTTCTGCCATCCAGGTAATAAAAGTACCAAAAACGCGACTAGTAGTACCCGAGTCTCCCCTACCTTCTACTCCCGAAAAGGCTTTATCAATTTCATCGATCCACAATATACAAGGGGAAAGAGCTTCGGCCAAATTAATCATCTGTCGGGTACGAGACTCTGATTCACCTACTAAACCTCCAAACAAACGTCCTACATCTAAGCGCAGTAGTGGTAAATGCCAATGATGAGCGATCGCTTTAGCGGTGAGAGATTTTCCTGTTCCTTGAATTCCCACCAGTAAAAGTCCTCTAGGATGTGGCAAACCATAGGTACGAGCGCGATCGCTAAATGCTCCCCCTCTTCTGAGCAACCAGTCTTTTAAGTTATCTAAACCGCCAATATCAGAAATTTGTTCGGTAGCGGGATAAAAATCAAGGATTTGAGTTTGACGAATGGATTGCCGTTTTTCTTCTAAAATTAGTTCTACGTCTTCGGGTTCTATTCTGCCGTGAGTAGCGATCGCTCTAGTTAATACTCGTCTAATCCTTTCTAAAGATAAACCTTGTGCAGAACGGACTATTTCATTGAGTAGCTTATCAGGGAGGGTTTGTCCTGTAGCTAGTATCAACCGTTGTATTTCTGTTTTAATTTCCTTAGCTGTAGGTAAAGGAAAATCGATAACTGTCAAAACTTCGGTTAATTCTGCCGGAATTTCGACTTGAGAGGAGACAATAACAATGTTTTTGGGTTGAGATTTAAGACTACGGGCTAGATTGCGTAATTTACGGGAAATGGAAATATCTTCTAGAAAACGCTGAAAATCTCTTAAAATAAAAATCCCACCAGCTTTTGCAGGCATTTTTTCCACAAATTCTAAAGCTTGCAGTGGATTACGCTTACCCACACCTGCATTATTAGGATTATTTTCTTGATAACCATCGACAAAATCCCAAATATAAGCCTGGCGATTTCCTATTTTCTGAGCTACGTTAGCGATCGAACTCTCTAATCTTTCTTCTTCTGTAGTCGAAATATAAATCAGAGGGTAGCAAGCTCTCAGAAGTAAAGCAAATTCCTCACTAAAGTTCATTATTATTAGCTATCTGCTGTTTATGATTTGTTATTTGATTTTATCTTTAGCCATTAGCGATCCTCACAAATCGACTAATCAAAGCTTATAGCTTTTTTATAACTCATAATTCTTGGATAATTGTTCTTTAAGGGCTGCTAGAGAAGACCAACGACTATCTACTACTGATTCTGTAATTTCTTTAGGAGAATCTGCTCCTCGACAATCTTGACCACAAACCTTCTGCATCGGCATAGCTAAGGATAATTGTTCATAAAGCCAAACTGAGGGCTGAAAATAACCATTAGGTGGCAAAGTTTCCGATAAATCCTCTAAAGATACTTCTTTTTCGGACAAAAAGCTATCTTCTGTTGCTTTTTCCTCTTCTAGCCAAATAATTTCTGAAGTATTTATAGATAAACGATGATTGTAGTTTTGTAGACAGCGATCGCAGGTTAAAGTCACAATAGTCTCTGCTTGGGCTAATACCTCTAAAAAAGTGCCTCCATGTCTAATGCTCATTACGCCTTTTACCGGGGTAAGGGTATCTAACCCAGAAATAGAATCTTGAAATTTAATTTCTTCTTTCCGCCCTGGTAATTTTAGTAGTTGTGGAATATAAATAGCTTCCATTTTTGATATTTATCACCTTATAACCCAATCGCTTTTACAAGCATTATGCGTGAAACCCCTGTGATTTATCCAGGGGATTACTCTGTCAATAGCCTACTTACCTAATTCCTTAGCTGCAAAAATCCTTACAGTTCATCAAAATTAATTTTTCCCTTATGAAGACTTTTCCCAGAATATCTCTACTCACTACTTTCTTTTAATCGCACCACTAAACGCCTATCTGGCTCTTGTCCACGACTTTCGGTTGCCAAATCTTCTTCATCTTTGAGAAAAGTATGAATTTGCCTCCTCTCAGCAGAAGAAAGGGCTGGCATTTTCATTTCTTGCCCAGTTTCTCTGACTTGTTGTGCTGCTTGTTGAGCTAGTGATTGTAGTTCGCGATATCGCTTGAGCCGATAACCATCAATCTCTACAGTGTAAGAACCTTGTAGTTCCTCTTCGGCACTAAGATTGAGTATAGTATTGCCTAAGTATTGAATTGCATCAATACTTTTACCTCGATCGCCAATTACAACTTCAATCTGTGATGAACTAAGATTAGTAGATTCAATAATCAGCCAGCAAGCGTCAGACTCTACTGGCATTTTATCAGCTTCTTCTGTAACAACGGCGGTGGGAATAGCCATTAACTTCAGAAGTTGTGACAACCACTCTTGACCTCGCTGGACTTGATTTTTCATGGTGTTTAAGTATTAGCCAGAAGTTTTCTCTTTTTTCTTAGAACGTTTACGCTCAAAAGGAAGAGCCTCTCTTGATTTTTCGGCTTTTTCTTGTTGTTCTACTAGTTCTTGAATATTGTCTGGTAAAGGCTCTTGCATTAAGAACCAAGTTTGACCCATCTGGAAGAGATTGGCTACTACAATATACATCAATACCCCTGCTGGTAAGGGGAAGAACAAGAACATTCCACTAAAGAGAACTGGTGTAATTTTGTTAACTGCTTGTTGTTGATCGGGAGTACCTCCAGAACCTCCTTGCGCTCCAGTTAGTTGCTGGTTGATGTAGATACTTATACCGAAGAAAAG
The DNA here is from genome assembly GCA_030065155.1 of Xenococcaceae cyanobacterium MO_188.B29. Taxonomy (GTDB): domain Bacteria; phylum Cyanobacteriota; class Cyanobacteriia; order Cyanobacteriales; family Xenococcaceae; genus JASJDJ01. The sequence continues at coordinate 3,175 of JASJDI010000321.1, read as the reverse complement.
TACCATTCCTAAAATATCAAAGTTGATATTGCCATCAGCATCTGTCACTCCTACTTGCCCTAAAGCTTTAATAAAGAGGAATCCTGTATTAGCAGCAATACCAGGGATAGTTCCTTGAATAGTAGCATCTCCTGGTTCTAAAGCGTAAATTGTCCCGTTATCGCTAACTGTTATTCTTTCTGAACCTTTGGTTACTTCCCAATGAGTTTGAATATCTTGTTCTGGATATTCAGCAAGTAAGTTCCTAAAAGGTTTACCTTCTAAAGTTTGAAATTCTACTTTAGTTTGACCTCCTACTGCTATCTTGTTACCACTGGGTAGTAAGGCTGCTATTTTCTCATGAACCCCATCATCAACGTAGATATTTTGAGCTTTGGTAGCGAAGGCTTGAGGTTGAATAAGCTCAATCTGTTCTTGAGGAAGAATTTGCACATCAACAGTATAAGTTGTATCAGTAAAAGGCGAACCCCTCAGAGTTGCAAACAAAGCAAACAGAATGGGCATTTGTAAGAGTAAGGGGAAACATCCAGCCAAAGGATTGCCAAACTCCTGCATCACTTTTGCCATTTCTTCCTGTTGCTTTTTCGGGTCATCCTTATATCTTCGTTTAATTTCTTCCTGTCGCTGCTTCATTAAAGGACTAGTAATTCGCATTTTTCTCATATTGCGAATTTGTCCTGCGCTGAGAGGAAATACAGCAAAGCGAACTACTATGGTTAAAGCAATAATTGCAAAACCATAGCTTGGCACAATCCCATAGAAAAAATCCAGGATTGGCAACAAAATATTATTAGAGATAAAGCCTATACCAAAATCCATTCTTTAAGCAGTCCCGCCTCTGCGCCTTAGTTTTCTGAGTCTAGTTTACCCGATCATCTAAATATAAGATTTAGTTAGCGATCGATTCAATTGGTTTATTTGTTCTTGCTGCTGCTTGTTCAGCAATATAGTCATAAATATCTCTAAATTGAGGAACAGCCCTTAATTCTAGACGACTACCATCTTTGAGAGTTACTACTAGATCTCCCCACAAACCTATACCACGGGGAACTTTAACTATTTTGACAATTTCTGTATAAATAATGTCTGTGCGATCACGCCCCATCCATCCTCCAGTCACGGAAATACGGCGGTCGGTAATTCGATAGCGTAACCACAAGGCTCTGACAATTGCACCTACGGTTAAGGGAATACAAATTACTGTAAAGGCTAACAAAATATTAAGGATCAAGTCACCAACGTGGGGACCACCTTCAAAATAAACGTCTTCTTTAATACCCATCTATTATTCTTGCTTTTTCTAATAACTGCTTTAATTCTTGCAAAAAATGTTCATATTTGCATTTAACTGCTGGCGATCGCACTACAATGACAATTTTCCAACCAGGAGAAATAACTGGTAATAATTCTATCAAAGCAGCCCTGATTTGCCTTTTTATACGATTACGTACAACAGCTTTTTTGCTTACTTTTTGACTAATAGAAATGCCTATACGGGTAGGCTCTTTAGGCTCTTTCGATAGTGACCGCTCTAATTTTGAAGCGAGTAATGCTCTTAAAATTAGATGAGGGCTTTGTTGCCTAATTCCTTGGCTATAGACAACACGAAAATCTCGCCAATCTCTAAGTCGATTTTCTTTTGGCAATCCCACCCTTTCTCATCATTTCTATCACTGTTTCCTCAAGCTTAGACCGCTAAACTATGTCTTCCTTTTTTGCGACGAGCTTGAATTATTTTTTTGCCATTTTTAGTCCGCATACGAGCGCGAAAGCCAGATTTTCTCTTTTGTTTGCGGTTAGTACCACCCAGAGTACGCTGAGTCACGGATTGTTACCCCCTTAAATTTCAAGTTTGTTAATCAAAAGCCACAATCTCTAATTATATTACACTTTCGATCATCAAGCCTAGTTACCAATACTTAAAATCCAAGTACCTAAATGTTGACGAATCGGTAAATCTCCTGCGGGCAATACTTGAGCATGAAAATAGTATGTACCACCAAAACGGGGATTTTTAACGTTAGAGAAAACAATCTCTACTGCTTTGCTCTCTGTAATTGGGTTTTCAAGATCTATTTCGATAATTCGGCTTTCTTTGTCCCAAACTACTTCCCGCAAAGGCAAGGACTCTCCTTTAATTCTGACCTCAATCCTGTCTTCATCGAATTTACCTTTATAGTAATCAGGATAGGCGATAAAAAATTTGGCTGCTCCCTGAGTCATTTTTTTACTACCAATACGCAAACGGTAGCGATCGAATGAGCCCGCGTGTCCACCAAAATCGAGATGATAATTAAGAATATTTTCTCTTTCTACCCCGCTAAAAATAGTCAATCCTGGATTACTTTGAGCAGAAGTAATTGCTTGGACACCACCAATCAAAAAACTAGAAACGGCTAAAGTTGTAAATATACGTTTAAAAGACATAATTCTTACTGTTCTAAAATATTTATTACTAAGTTAACTGAAATTTACCATCCCTTGACTTTAGCAAAGTTACTACTTATTTAGACGTAGGGCAACAGAAAAAGTGCCACATTTTAGTTAACAGTCAACAGTCAACAGTTATCAGTATTCAATCAAAGTAATAATGGGGACATCAGGTAATTTTTCTCTACCTTTTAAAGCGGTTAGCTCGATAATAAAAGCGAAACCTAATACTTCAGCCCCAATTTTTTGCAGCAATTCAGCCGTGGCTTTGGCTGTACCTCCAGTAGCAATTAGATCGTCTACTATTAGTACTTTAGTTCCAGCTTGGATAGCATCTTGATGAATTTCTAGACTATCGGTGCCGTATTCTAGTTGATATTCGATTGAATGCACCGCAGAGGGAAGTTTTCCAGGTTTGCGGACAGGGACAAAACCCGCATTGAGTTGATAAGCTAGAGGGGGAGCAAAAATAAAACCGCGAGACTCCATACCAACTATATAATCTGGTAACAAATTGGTAGTTTTACATTTTTCTGTCAGACTATCGATCGCGTAGCGAAGTCCTTCTGCATTATGAAGTAGGGTTGTAATGTCTCGAAACAGAATGCCAGACTTGGGAAAATCAGGGATATCACGGATTAAAGCTTTGAGATTCATAAAAAAACTCTCAATTAATTTATTTTTAGATCGCTATTTAATTTTATGGCTATGGCATTATGGCAGCAGAGAGTAATCTGTTACCCTC
>JASJDI010000320.1 GCA_030065155.1 Xenococcaceae cyanobacterium MO_188.B29 | reverse complement strand
ACAGCTTTTTTCTTCATGTAGTACAGAATCTACTGACCTATCTTTATAATTTAATCGAATACTGCCCCGAAGCGATCGCTATTTCTATTTCACCATCGCCAATTCCAGAGCGCGATCGCCAAAATGAGAATTGCTGCATTCAAAATCTTTTACTACAACACCAATTCAATTTGTTCTGTTGTTGATTTATTGGCATAAAGATCGTCTGGAATAGGCGTAAGCATTAACTTAATTGCATCTTCTAAATTGGCGATCGCTTTTTTCTTAGTATCACCAAAAGAGGAGACAAAATTTAGTTCTGGACAAGTGGCTGAATAGGATTGTGCTTCTTCGTCCCATTCAATAATTGCTCTAATAATCATTAATCTTAGAGTGTATTTCAAAATTACTTTTGTATTTTAATCTAAGTCTTTCTAAAAAGCACTTAACTCAAATAGAATAGATAATTAATTTGTCCTAGCTTAACTTTTTGGTATCCAGCCAAAAAAATTAACCACTCCGCCTAATAAAGCTAGAAGCAAACCGATAAACACTCCGCGATTCAAGAATTCCTGGTTGGCTACTCTTTTGTCTAATTGCTCTACCTTAGTATCTAAAGCTTTAATGTCTCCTTTGACAGTTTCTAAGCTTACTTTTATGTCCGAAATCTCTTTTAATATTTCTTTTTGCCCAGAGCGCATTTCATTCAGCATTGCCTTCTGATCAATCTGAATTTCTTTCAGTACTTCTGCAATATCAACTTGTATGCTTGGGTTGGTCATCATTTCTCCTAGCTGTTAGTAGTATCTAGATTATTCAGAAAGAACTGAAAATTTCATCTTGTGTCATGATATTTTTAGCTCCTTCAGTGTGCTTTTTCTGGTGTTGTACTACCTCTCAATTTCATAATATCAAGATCATATATGGCTTTTGCGTCTGTTGTCCGTGCGATCGAACAATCTACTCTCACTAAAGAATTACTCACTAAATTAAACCAAGAGCGATCGCTCTTACTCAATGGTATCGCCCGTCTACCCAAAGGCATTGTTGCTTCTGCTTTAGCACGGGCAGAAGGTAAAAACTTGTTATTAATTTGCCCTACCCTAGAAGAAGCTGGACGCTGGGCAGCTCAAACAGAGGCGATGGGATGGCAGACAGTAAATTTTTATCCCACCTCGGAAGCATCCCCCTACGAGCCTTTTGACCCAGAATCGGAGATGATTTGGGGGCAGATGCAAGTATTGTCGGTTATTGGAGGGCAGAGAGGCAAAGGATCAGAGGAAGCAGGAGAGCAGGGGAGAAGAGTAGATCAGCAATCATCAACAAATATTGCAATTATTGCCACAGAACGATCGCTACAACCCCATTTACCACCACCAGAGTTATTTCAAAGTTATTGTCTGACGCTACAGAAGGGGATGATTTTAGAATCTAAAGAACTCGATCGATCTTTGGCTAGATTGGGTTATGAGAGAGTTCCCTTAGTTGAAACAGAAGGGCAATGGAGTCGTCGGGGGGATATTGTGGATATCTTTCCTGTCTCGGCAGAATTACCTTTAAGATTGGAATGGTTTGGGGATGAATTAGAGCAAATCAGAGAGTTAGACCCCGCTACCCAACGTTCTTTAGACCCAATTGAGCAATTTTTGCTTACTCCTACTTCTTTTTCCCCCATTATTGTTAATAGTATTTTAGAGAGCGAGCATAGTTTAGATGATTATCTCTCTGCTGAAGAAATAGAGAGTATTGAAGCCGAAAATATTCCTGAAGGGATGCGCCGTTTTCTAGGGTTAGCTTTTCCGCAGCCAGCTTCTTTACTCGATTATTTGCCAGACAATACTTTAATTGCGATCGATGAATTAGAACAATGTGAGGCACATAGCGATCGCTGGGTAGAACACGCGGAAGAACAATGGGAATCAGTAACTGGGGGAGAATTACCATCGCTTCACTCTTCCTGGGATAATATTTTAGACGGGATGGAAGATAGACAGTTATTGTTCCTGTCAGAAATAGCTGAATATAATCCTCAAGGAGGAGTCCACAGCGTTAATCTTTCTAGTCGCCCAGTCCCGACTACTCCTCATCAATTTGCCAAACTCGCTGAAATACTCCGAGGCAAACGAGAAATCTATAGTGGGATTACTCTGGAAAAATACTCTGCTTGGTTAGTTTCCGCGCAACCAACTCGATCGGTTTCTCTTCTGCAAGAACATGATTGCCCTGCCCAATTTATTCCTAATCCCCATGACTACACAGCTATAGCCAAATCTCATATTCAAAATACGGCTGTAGGGATTAAGTATTCAGGTTTAGCAGAGTTAGAAGGATTTATTTTACCTACCTATCGCATAGTTGTTGTTACCGACAGAGAATTTTTTGGACAACAGACTTTAGCTACCGCAGGTTATATCCGTAAACGCCGTCGCGCTACTTCTAAAAAAGTCGATCTGGATAAACTACGCCCAGGAGATTATGTAGTTCATAAACATCATGGCATTGGTAGATTTATCAAATTAGAAAGTCTTTCCAGTCGAGAATATCTAGTCATTAAATACGCTGATGGAATTTTGCGTGTACCCGCCGATGCCTTAGATATGTTGTCTCGTTTTCGGCAAGTAGGAAAACGTCCGCCTCAATTAAATAAGATGGCGGACAAATCTTGGACAAAAACTAAGAATACTGTACGCAAAACAGTTAAAAAATTAGCTGTTGATTTACTCAAACTTTACTCCAAACGAGCTAATCTAGCTGGTCATGCTTATCCCCCAGATTCCCCCTGGCAAAAGGAATTAGAAGACTCTTTTCCCTATCAACCGACACCAGATCAACTCAAAGCTGTTCAAGATGTCAAAATAGATCTAGAAAGCGATCGCCCGATGGATCGTTTAGTCTGTGGAGATGTAGGTTTCGGTAAAACCGAAGTAGCGATTAGAGCAATTTTTAAAGTAGTTACTAGTGCAAATAAACAAGTTGCATTGCTTGCACCGACTACTATTCTGACGCAACAACATTATCATACTCTTAAAGAAAGATTTGCTCCTTACCCAATTAATGTAGGGTTACTCAATCGTTTTCGTACCCCTTCCGAAAGAAAAGATATCATGCAGCGTTTAGCTACGGGGGAACTAGATGTAGTTGTCGGAACACAACAGTTGTTAGGTAAAGATGTCAAATTCAAAGACTTAGGAATGTTAGTCGTAGACGAAGAACAGCGTTTCGGAGTTAATCAAAAAGAAAAAATCAAAAGTTTTAAATCCCAGGTAGATGTACTAACCCTTTCTGCTACTCCTATTCCTCGTACTCTCTATATGTCCCTCTCAGGCATTCGGGAAATGAGTCTGATTACTACTCCGCCTCCTTCCCGTCGCCCGATCAAAACCCATTTATCTCCCTATAACCCCGAAGCCGTCAGAACAGCTATTCGTAACGAACTCGATCGCGGTGGACAGGTATTTTATGTCGTCCCCAGAGTAGAAGGTATTGAAGAATTGGGGGGACAATTACGGGAAATGATTCCCTCGGCAAAAATTGCGATCGCCCACGGACAGATGCCCGAAAGTGAATTGGAAGCAACCATGATTGCTTTTAGTAATGGGGAAGGAGATATTCTTGTCTGTACTACTATAATCGAGTCTGGGTTAGATATTCCCCGCGTCAATACTATTATTGTCGAAGATTCTCAAAAATTTGGTTTATCGCAACTATACCAACTAAGAGGAAGAGTAGGTCGATCGGGTATTCAAGCCCACGCTTGGCTATTTTACCCCAACAAAAAAACCCTTTCCGATACTGCGAGGAAAAGGCTACGGGCATTACAAGAATTCAGTCAATTGGGTTCTGGTTATCAACTAGCCACCAGAGATATGGAAATTCGCGGGGTAGGTAATCTTTTAGGTGCGGAACAGTCGGGGCAAATGACAGCTATTGGTTTCGATTTGTATATGGAAATGTTAAAAGAAGCGATCGGGGAAATACAAGGACAAGAAATACCTCAAGTAGAAGATACCCAAATCGATTTAAATCATACTGCCTTTATTCCTGCTGATTATATACCCGATCTCGAACAAAAAATGGATGCTTATCGTGCTGTTGCTGCTGCCCACTCCAAAAAAGAATTAACCCAAATAGCTGCTGAATGGTGCGATCGCTATGGAGATATTCCTGCTGCTGCCCAACAATTATTACAGGTAATGGAATTAAAACAAATTGCCAAATCTGTCGGTTTTTCCCGCGTTAAACCAGAAGGCAAACAACATTTAGTTTTAGAAACACCCATGGCTGAACCCGCCTGGAACATGATTAAAGAAAAATTGCCTTCTCATCTTCGATCGCGCTTTATCTATGCACCGAAGAAGGTAATTGTTAGAGGTTTAGGGATAGTTAAACCCCAAAGACAGTTAGAGAATTTGATTGAATGGTTGGGTTTTATGCAAGATGCCGTCACAGAATTAGAAGTGATTTAATTTTGTTGAAATGTCCTAACCTAAAAGCGTACTGCTATAGAAGCCAGTACCACGAATGAGATCGTCTAGTAGAATAGAAAAATAGAAAAGCCCTAAAACCTTACTTGCAATAAAGTTTTAGAGCATCAATAGAATAAGTAAACAATTTAGCTGTAAAGTTTAGCGACCTATGCAGCTATTGATTGTTACAGTTTAAATAATGGCTGCTTTCTTTCTCAGATAAGCAGTCATTTATTTTTGGGATTTGTTTTCCTTATTTGAGATCTTAAAACTATTTCAGCAGGCTAATATATTAACAAAGTTAGAAGCTCGTGGTAGAACACCTGAAAAGCGTGGTAAAAAAAACGGGGCTACTTTAGCGGGTTTGACTTATGAATATATTATCAATCCTGTCAATGAATGGTTAACTCCTTGGGAATTAGCAGAAGAGAGAGAAAGTCTTAAGCAACAGAAAAAGAACAAAAAATAATTGAATTAGTTATTAGTTTTTCTAGTTGCATTTACTCATGTTAGCAGTTCTCACTATTTTACAGACGATATTAGATAATTTATTTTAAGAAGCCAGCTTGTGACTTACATAACGATTTAAGCTAACATTTTGTTCTGCTGCTTCAATAGCCAACATACGGTGAAGTTCTGGAGTAATTCTCACCATAAATTTACCACTGTATTTTTTCTCAGCAAGAGGTTCGAGAATAGATTCATTATTAGCTTCCATATCGATAACAATATCTTTAACTAAACCTGTAATTCCTTCTAGTGCAGCATCTTCTAGTGCAGCATAACGATTTTCGTCGAGATAGGACAAACTAGGAAACTCTGCACATAGTCCCACAAATTCTCGATCTTCATCAGACCAAGTTACTCTGTAAGTATAGTGTTCGTAGTTAATCATTTTTTAAATCCTCTATTTTGGCATCGCTATTACCTGATAACGTTAGTACCAAGATTGTTATCATCAATAGCAGATATAGTTTTGATTAAATATAATGGCAAACCTAGATGAAGTTTTAGATCGGGCAATGGATTTGCCGATAGAACAACAAGAAATGCTAATCCAAATATTACAATGTCGGATGATAGAGCGACGTAGAGATGAAATTGCTCAAGATGCTGCCTTTTCCCTTACTGAATTTAGAAAAGGTAAGCTAAAGGCACAAACTGCTGATGAAGCGATCGCTGAACTACGAGAATTTCTTCAATCTGAATAATAAACAAAGTAGTTGTCTACTAAGCCTGAAAAAGATTGGGAACTGGCAACGGTACATCATCTTCAATCATCATTTCTAAAACTTCTTGAGCATTTTTTAGTGCTTCTTCATAAGTTTCGCCGTGAGTTACTGGTTGAGAATAATCGGTAAATTCAGGAATTGAAACAACATAACATCGATCTTCTTCTGACCATTGAATGAGAATGCTATAGAGTGATTTCATGATTGAGCCTTTTTTATATCTTTTAATAACTGCATAACTTCTTTTTCTTGATAGCGTTTAGCATCTGCGCCATCATTCCCAGATAAAATAATTTTTCGATTAATTAGAGGATGTTTCCATTTTGTGTGACTACCTTTGCCTGGTTCGCTGATACAACCAGCCTTCAATAACATTGATTTTAACTCTCGAATCTTTTTAGGCATTAACTTAAGAATAAACTTTTTTCGGACGACCACCTTTTTTACCGTTTTCTCTTGATGCTGCTTTTTTCTTCTCAGAGGTAGACTTACCGCCCTTGGCTGCTATTTCTTTCATCCACATATTGCTACCTAATATACCCAATAGCAAACCTTGAACACTTAAATCTATATCTGGTTCATCCCATCTCAATCCTTTACCCGATGGGGTTAATTCTACTGTAGCTAATACTTCAGGAGATAAGTTTGCGATCGCTTCTACCGAAGATACTAAAAAAGAAAAGATTGCACCGTTATTAAAGTGAAGAATAATTCTCCCATCTTTAAATAATACTTTATTGGCTCTAGGTTCTACTGCGTCTATTTTCGCTTGATTAACAATAGCTCGATCGATCTGATCTTCAATTTGTTGTTCTGTTAGCTGTGCCATATGCTTTTACTCTCCATGAATTCTATTCCATTCGGAAATTATTATTTTTCCAATCTTGACGCAAAATTGAGAGTAATATTACATCTTCAAATACGCCCCATTTTCTTACTCTTTGTCTTAATAATCCTTCTGTTTGGAAACCGTTTTTTTGTAAAACTTTTCCCGAAGCGGGATTTCTCGCCATGTGATAGGCATATATTCTATTGAGAGATAAAGTTTTAAATCCAAAATCAAGCACGGGTTCGATCGCTTCACTCATGTATCCTTTTCCCCAAGCTGTAACCGCCAACCAGTAGCTTAATTCTGCTACATAATGTTCTGGTTCGATATCTCTCAATTCCGCAATACCAATTAATTTGGCATCGGCTTTTAGTTCAATGGCAAAGGTAACACTGCTACCTGCTTTTTGTGCAGCAATTTGTTTGGATATGTATTTTTCTGCTTCACCATCGGGATAGGGATGAGGAACAGAGATAGTAGTATCGGCAATAGAGCGATCGCTTGCTAGGATTTGAATTAGATTAGTATCTTCCAGCAATAAAGATCGCAGTCTCAATCTTGCTGTTT
>JASJDI010000319.1 GCA_030065155.1 Xenococcaceae cyanobacterium MO_188.B29 | reverse complement strand
ATCGATTGTGTTCCAATAAGTAGCTGGTTGAGTATCAAGAAACTCAATTTTGACGATCGATTTGGCTCCTTTGTAACCATATTTCCAGGGAATAACCATCCGCAAAGGCGCACCATGCTGTTTTGGTAAATCATGACCGTAAATACCGACGGCAAAAAAGGCTAATTCATTTGCCATTTCTTCGATACGCAAACCTTCTTGATAGGGCCAAGGGAGTGAACCCAAATGAAATCCAGGGCCAGTAGTAATCTCAGGGTCATAAAAGGAAGTAAAACGGACAAATTTCGCCTCAGATTTAGGTTCAACTGCTTCGATTAAAGCTTTCATTGGGAAGCCAACCCAAGGAATGGTCATAGACCAAGCCTCGACACAACGAAAGCGATAAATACGCTCTTCTAGAGGAAATTTTTGTTTAAGCTCATCAATATCGTAGGTGCGCGGATTGTTAACTAACCCGGTTACTTCTACTTGCCAATTATTAGTAGGTAAATTCTGAGCATTAGACCAAATATTTTTAGTGCCACCAAATTCGTAGAAGTTATTATATTGTCCTGCTAGATCCTCTGTAGTTAGAGGTCGATTAACTGAGGCAAAAGCAGGATTAGTTTCTAAAGGTTGAATTTTAGCTAAATTCAGGCTATTTGCTAAGGCTGCTTGTATGGGACTTGCAGATTGAGCAGATTTTGATTGCTGACATCCTGTAAGAGGAAGAATACTGGCACTCACACCAGTAGTAATAATAGTTTTGAGAAAACGTCGACGATTCCAATAGGCATTTTCTGAGGTAACCCTGCTTTCAGGAATTGACCAAGATTTTGGTATACGAATAAAAGTCATTAAAGTTTCAAGCCAAAACTACACTTAAGATTAGGATTAACACAATCATCTTCTTAATCATTATTTCATATTTTAAGCTATTAAAGATTGTGAAGAAAGTATTGTTGCTAAAACGATTAGTAACAAAAACTAATTTATTTTCTTAGTTGGATTTGGGAACAGGGAACAGAAGATGCTTAACTAAATAGATAAAACTCAAAAAAAGAGGAACTATCTATAAAATTGAAGTATTTTAGAGACTGATATATACAAAATGCAGTTTAGAAAAGATGGTATGGGAGGTAAAACGAAACTGTGAATTTAGCTGAACTTATTGCCAATGGAGGGGTGACAATGATTCCTCTTCTTGTCCTTTCTGTTTTGTCTATAGGTACAATTTTAGAACGCATTTGGTTTTGGTCTAGAGTCTTGTTTACGGAACAAAAGCTGCTCGATCGCATCATGGAAGCAGCAACTCTAAACTGGGATTTAGTCGAAAAAATTGCCCGCGAACACAGAAAACATCCTTTAGGACGTTTTTTATGTTCTCCTTTAAGTCTAACTGAACCCGACCCAGAAGTATTCCACCTAGCTTTGGAAGCAGCAGCAGATGATGAATTAGCTCATATGCGTAAAGGTGATAAAATCCTAGAAGCAATTATCGCTCTTTCTCCTTTACTTGGCTTATTTGGTACAGTTTGGGGATTAATTACCTCTTTGAGTTCAATTCAAATTAGCGATTTGGGTACATCATCTACGGCTGGTGTTACTTCGGGTATTGGTGAATCCTTAATCTCAACAGCAGTAGGATTATTAGTAGCAATTATCAGTTTATCTTTTTACCGTCTTTTTCAGGCATTTTGGTCAAACCAATTTAGAATTTTTCGGAAGGCTGGAAGTCAACTAGAAGTGATCTATCGTCAAAGATGGTTAGAAGAAGAAGAAAGCAATTTTTCTATGGATATTAATAGGTAAAAACTATTTTTTATTTACTCCGGTATAATTTAATTTTATGGCTTCAAAAAGAGATAGAAATCGGCATTTCGCCTCCACCCATGTCCGTCCTTTCAGGCTATGGCAAGATAATTCGGGAAATCAGGATGTCAGAATTGAACTGATTCCACTTATTGATGTTATTTTTTGTATTTTGACTTTTTTTATTTTGGCAGCAGTCAATTTTTCTCGCCAACAAGCAATTAGTTTAGATTTGCCTCAAGCTAAGACTGGTACACCGCAAATGCGAGAGATGTTAGTAGTTAGCTTAGATGATCTTGGTCAAGTTTATGTAGAACAACAGCAAGTTAGTAGGAATCAACTTTCTCAATCAATCAAAAACTATCGTCAATCTAATCCCAGTGGCTTAATGGTATTATATGCAGCTAAAAATGCTACTTATCGGGAAGTAGTAGAAATACTAGATATTCTGCGGGAAGTAGGAGGCGATCGCGTTGCTTTAGCTACTCTCCCACAAGGTTCTCAACCTACTAATAATCCTACTACTATTCCTCTCCAACCAAATCCTACTTTACCAGGATTACCCAATAACTTTAATCCTTATAATATTCCTGCTCCTCCTAGTCCTCCGAGTAATTAGTGAGATGGGGAGTAGGGAGTAGGGAGTAGTAAGTAGGGAGTAGTGGGTAGCCATTAGCAATCAGCAGTTAACAACAGCCAATAACTTTATTTATGTCCGATATAGAAGTTTTAATTAGTCAAGTTCAACAAGAAGCACAAAGGAAAGATTTTCCGATCGATATACCAGTATATAAGTCTGCTAAGTTAGAACCTACTTATCCTGTTTTGTTTGCTGGCAATTTACAAAGTCCTCTCTGTTTTTTTGGGCGAGATTTGGGTAGAGATGAAGTTCATGCCCGTCAACCTTTGATTGGTTCAGCAGGAAAATTAGTCAGACAAGGTTTTTATCAAGCTATTCATAAACAGAAAACTGAATCAAGTCAAGATTTACAAACTGTCTGCGATCGCATTCTGCTTACTAATACTGTCCCCTACAAGCCACCAGGGAATAAAGCCTATTCTACGGAAGTAAAAAAAAGGTTTCGTCCCTTTATCGAAAAGTTGTTAGTTTTTCATTGGCAGGGTAGTCAGATTATTACTTTAGGAACAGAAGCTTTTAAATGGTTTACTCCTTACGGTGGAAGAGGAGAAGTAAATAAATTTTGGCAACAAAGCGATCGCTATGAAAGTAAGTTGATAGTCGATCTTCGGGCAACTGATGATATGGGAATGGAACATCAAAAACCTGTTGCCTTACTTCCTTTGCCTCATCCGTCTCCTCTTAACCAAACCTACTATGCTCGCTTTCCTCAAATGTTACAGCAAAGACTTAAAGAAGTAGATTTTTAAAAATATTTTTAGTTATCTTGAATTTTGTTTTTCAATTATACATTTTAAGCTTTATTATGTTAATAAGAGATTTTTTTTTTGTTACGATTTATACAAAAAAATACATAGTTAACAGAGAGAGGCATGATGAGTAATAAACAAGTAGTTATTTCCCCTTCAATTCTGTCAGCCGACTTTAGTCGTCTAGGAGAAGAAATTCAAGCTGTAGATAAAGCTGGTGCTGATTGGATTCATGTTGATGTTATGGATGGTAGATTTGTACCTAACATCACGATTGGTCCTCTAATTGTTAAAGCAATTCGTCCCTATACTAAGAAGCCTCTCGATGTTCACTTAATGATTGTCGAACCAGAAAAATATGTAGAAGATTTTGCTAAAGCTGGTGCAGATATCATTTCCGTTCATGCAGAACATAATGCTTCACCCCATTTACACCGTACTCTTGGTCAAATTCGCGAACTAGGGAAACAAGCTGGAGTTGTACTCAATCCTTCTACACCATTAGAACTCATTGAGTATGTTTTACCTCTGTGCGATCTAATTTTGATTATGAGTGTTAACCCTGGTTTTGGTGGTCAAAGCTTTATTCCTGATGTTGTTGCTAAAATTAGCAAACTACGTCAAATGTGTGATGAAAGAGGATTAGACCCCTGGATTGAAGTAGACGGTGGACTAAAACCCAATAATACTTGGCAGGTGTTAGAAGCTGGTGCAAATGCAATTGTAGCTGGTTCAGCAGTATTCAAAGCTGATGATTATGCTAAAGCGATCAATGGTATTCGTAATAGCAAGCGTCCTCAACCAGAATTAGCTACAGCTTAGGACTAAAGTTATCAATTTCAAAATAACAGTAAAAAAGACGATCCATTAATGCAACGATGGATCGTTTTCTATTAGAGAAATGTTTCTACTAATTTTTACATTTTCATCCATAAATATGGTGTTAAATAACTAATCACTAATAACTGCTTCTTGTATCGAATTGAATAATTTAGTCGATCGCGCTTGAATTTGTTTGTATCTACCTACTAAAGGAATAATCTTATTTTCTTCTTTCTCTACATAGTCATAAATATCGATAAAATTACGTTCAATTTCTTCGTAAATAATACTCAGTTGGGAATTAAGTTTACTAGATATTGCTTCTGTAAATTTATCTTTTTCTTGGTCTAGTTTTTGCTCAAATTTTTGAATTATTTTTTTCCTTTTAAAAAAGATAGTACCTCCAGCAATAACCAAACCTACTCCAGCAAAAGCAACCCCTAAAATATCCAGTAAAACTACCTCAGTAATTGTGGCAATTAAAGTTCCTGCTACTGTCGCTACACCTCCACCTAAAAAACGAGGAGCAATACTAGCATTAATCGAATCGATCGCTTTTAAAAAAGATTCATCTTCTAGTAAATCAGCTACTTTTTCGTGGACATCTTCAATTACTTGCTGACGACGTTCAACAATGCTTAAAGCAAGCAGATCTGTTTTTACTTGTGGTTCGCGAATTTTTTGTAAATCATCTACTAAATTTGATAATAATTGGCGAATACCATCAACAAAATGTTGTACCCCATCTTGAGAAATTTCTCCTAAAGAAGCTTTTAATTCTTGTTCGCAGCGATGCTTAAGGTTCTTCATCCAAGCTTGAGTTGATTTCTCTGGATTAAACCAAGCAGCAAAAGACCCTTTGAGTAAAGCAAAAATAGTTAAATTGTCTCTAAATTCCGCTTTTATTTTGTCAGTTATCTTAATATATTTAACCAGTAATCTTTCTACTAAAGATTCTAATTCATACCGCGATCTAGTTTCATTTTTAGCTAGTCTTTCTTTGATTGTATTTACGGTAGTTTGGTCTATTTCTAGCTGCTGCTGTAATAAATTGAGATCGGAGTCGAAGCGGTTAATAATTTCTTGGCTAGTTTCAATAATTCCTTGTAGTTTGAGTTGTTGAGTTCCTGTTTTACCTAAAGTATCGTGAATATAATTTCTGACTTCTATAAAACCACTTTGAGTAATTTCTCCTGTGAATTCTAATTCGGCGGAAGTAGCAAAAATAATTGCTGATTCTATCCCTTTTTGTTGAGCATATTCTTGAAGTTTTTCTTTATTTCGAGATAACTCTTCTGGTTTAGTTAGATCGGCTTGCTGTAAAATAAAAATTATTTTTTTACGCCACTGACGATTAACATAATCCAATAAATCCCAAGCACTTCTAGTGTAAGGATTTTTGGCAAAGAAAACGAAAAAGACTAAATCACTATTAGGAATAAATTCTTTAGTAATTTCCTGGTGGTTAGCAACAATAGTATTTGTGCCTGGAGTATCAACGATCGATAAATTTTTTAAAATTTCTACAGGCAAACCAATTTTTAATAAATGAGGCGTAATTTCTGTCTGAAATTCTGCTTCAGCATAAATAATTTGTTGAATTTTATCAGTACAAGGTTCAGCAGCAGTTTGACAAATATTTTCTTGGAGTAAAGCATTAACAAAACTACTTTTACCTGCTTTCACCTCTCCCACAACTACAAATAAAAACGGTTCATTGATATTTTGTCGTAGACTAGCAAGAGTTTGTTCTAGTTCTGGGTTATCAATTTGTTGAGAAAACTCTTGAATCTCTAAGATCAATTCATCTAAAGCAGACTTGTATTTAGATATAGTTTCGTCAATAATAGGACTGCTCATTGCTTTGCTTGTTTAGAAACAATACTAGATTTTACCTCAGAAAATTTTTATCTATCTTATAGATAAATTTGGATTGAAGCAAAGTAGCTAGAATAACTTTAAGGTTTCATGAGCTATGCCAAGATGAATTCTACATATATTTTTACCGATCGAGCGAAAGAATATGCTCAGTATCGATCGAGTTATCCGACAGAAGCGATCGCTGCTATTGTGGAAGGGTTAATGAGTTCATCTCAGTTAGTAGCAGCAGATATTGGCGCGGGTACTGGAATTGCTTCTCGCTTATTAGGGAATTGCGGAGTTAAGGTGATGGCTGTTGAACCAAATTCGGCGATGAGACAAGAGGCTGAATATCATTCCCAAGTAGAGTTTAAGGCGGGTACAGCAGAAAAAACTAATCTCCCAGATGATTCAGTAGATTTAGTAACCAGTTTTTCGGCTTTTCATTGGTTTAATCCTCTACCAACATTACAAGAGTTTCACCGTATTCTAAAACCCCACGGCAGACTTGCCCTAATTTGGAATATGTGGGATGAAACAGATACTTTTACCCAGGAATTAAACAATTTAGTTGATATAGCTAGCGAATCTACGCCAACACACCAAAACTGGCAATCAAAAGTAGGAATCCCGCCAGAAAACCCATATTTTCAATCTTTCGATCGCTTACAATTTTCTTACTCGGAACAGCAAAACTTACCTGAGTTAATCGGTTTAGTAGAGAGTCAAGGTTTTATTCCTCTTGCGGGAATAAAGCATCAAAAAATAACTAGATATTTACAAAATTTGCATCAAAAATGGGCTGATAATCAAAGTAAAGTTTCTTTAGTTTATCGTACAGATGTTTATCTTAGCCAAGCAGAAAAATTATAAGCGTTTGATCATTCGTGTTCTTGCTATTTTATCGATCGCTTACTCCACTTTTCAGTTGAATAGATCATGTGACTAAATAATTTCTACTCCCTACTCCCTAAAAAGATTAGTGTGTTCTACTAAACCCTTACACTGCTGTAATTATTCAATCAAACCAATTTCTCTTAATCGTTGAGTCAGAAATTCCCCTGCGGTAATATCTTCAAACTGTTTGGGATTATCATTATCTACACAAGAAGACAAACAAGTAAGATCCATGTCGGAAACTGGGTGCATGAAAAAGGGAATAGAGTATCGCGCTTTACCCCATAATTCTTTTGGTGGATTTACTACCCTATGAACTGTGGATTTTAATTTTTTATTGGTGAGTCTTTCCAACATATCCCCTACATTTACAACAATTTGTTCAGGAAGG
>JASJDI010000318.1 GCA_030065155.1 Xenococcaceae cyanobacterium MO_188.B29 | reverse complement strand
AGTAGGCTTATTGAATTACATAGAAAGCAAATGTTGTTATCAAAAACGATAAATTTTCAAGCAATATTATTAAGCAATAATCACAAAAACGTTTTAGAATAACAGCTATTAAGATAGGATTTCAAATCCTAAAAAATATTTTAAAAATGTTTTTTGAAATCGAATTTTCTGTTGCTGCAAATAATGTATCTAAAAGGTAATGTATCAAGATAAATTATACAAATTAGAAACAAAATCTTTATATAAAGATGATTTAAATCGTTGTAATATCGAGGTGTATTTAGACTGCAATACTGTGTACATCGTAAAAATTGAAGCGGGTAGGTTTTAAATTAATTATTCAGACCTAATCAGCTTAGTCTGGGTGCAATATACCAGTATATTGAAGATATAAATAGACATAGGATCTAGTCAAACTAAATACTAAAAATTTACATATTCTACATATATAGTCTCTGTTTAAATCATTACGCAGACTAAAAATAAGCAAGATTAGAAACTTCTTAGATTCCTAAATGGTAGATTAATCAAAAAAAATTGATTAATAGCTCAAATTCCCTATTTATGTAGCAATGTTTGATCCAAATATTGCTCACACCAACCCTCACTGCAATGAGGAAATATTTAGAGATATATCCCTTAGTGAAAGTCTAAATAATCCCCCAGAGTTTAGATTTTTGGTGCGGAGAATAAGTAATTATCTCATATCTCATAGCAGTAATTAGCTTATTGAATAATTACCAATTATTCAATGCTTAAAGCTAAATTTCCATAGCTTACATCTATTAAATTTCTCTAGGGGAATTAAATCATGACATTTCTTCCTCCAAAAATTCATTCAAATCCAGGTAAGCCAGATGACAAAAAATCTTCCAGTTCATTAACCCTTTCATCTTCTAATTCATCAACCACAGAAGCGGTTTCTATTTATGGAGGGGTAGCTAGTGAAACAATGACGGTTTCACCAACATCTAATCTCTCTTCTGCTCTAGATACAACAAATTCTCGTTGGTCTTCTTCTTTACAAACAATCTTAGATCAGCCCTCAGCAACACTACCCCAACGCCTAATCTTAGGAGGTATAGCCTTCTGCACGGCATTTATAGCTTGGTCTTGGTTTGGTCAAATTGAAGAAGTAGGTAAAGCTCAAGGAAAATTAGTACCCAAAGGAGATACCTATAAAGTTGAACCCATCGAGCTAGGTAAAGTTAGTCATATTGCCGTCCAAGAAGGGGAGCAAGTCAGGGCAGGACAAGTTCTCATCGAATTAGATATGGAACTAGCACAAAAAGAAGTAGAGAGGATTGAACAGCTACTGAATGCTTACCAAACCGAATTAGCGCAAAAGCAAACTTTACTTGAAGGAGTACACTTACAGGCTCGAACCCATGCCAGGATTTCTGCCTCCGAAACCCTCGCACAGCAAGCAGCGATCGCTTGGTCGCAAGAAAAAGCAGCGATCGCTCGTCAAATGCTAGCTCAACAGCAGTCGGAAATGGTAGCTTATCGGGCAAGACAAACCCAATTACAACCCCTCTCCAGTTTGACGCAAGCACATCTCGAACAACTACGTTCAGAGATAATGGCGCATCAAAATAGGCTAGATAGGCTCAGACCACTAGCAGAAGAAGGAGCAATTTCCCAAGAAGTTGTTTTTCAAGCAGAACAAGCTTATCGTCAAACTCAACAACAACTAACTCAAAGTCAATTACAAGAAATTACTAATGCGAGGGAACAACTATTTCAAGCAGAACAGTCCCTGCGCGAAATGGAATCTCTCATTACCCAAAGCCAAGGAGAATTAACCTCAGCCATCAAAGAAACCGAAAGACTGCAAGCAGAATTAAGACAAAAGCAAGCAGAAAGACACCGAATAGAGCTAGAAACTCAGCAAAAAACTCAACAACTAGCAGTAGAAATAACTCAAATAAAAGGCAAAATTACCGAGACTAAAAATCTTTTAGTTACTGCTCAAACCAAACTAAAATCTAAGTTTCTCAAGTCTCCTATTGATGGTACTATCCTATCTCTTGACCTCCAAAATATCGGTAAAGTCGTTCAGGCAGGACAAACTTTAGTAGAAATTGCCCCTTTAGGAGAACCGCTAGTCCTCTCCGCTATCTTGCCCAATAAAGAAGCTGGGTTTCTGGAAACAGGAATGTCAGCCCAAGTAAAATTTGACGCTTATCCTTATCAAGATTACGGAGTTATTCCTAGTAAGGTTATCTCTATTTCTTCAGACGCTGAATCAAACGATCGATTAGGAGAAGTATATCGGGTAGAGGTTGCACTAGAACGGGATCATATCACCGATAATCAGAAGCCAATTAAACTCAAAGCTGGTCAAACAGCCAGTGTAGACATTATTATCCGTCGTCGTCGTATTTTAGATGTTTTGTTAGACCCCATCAGAAAATTGCAACAAGACGGTATCGATTTATAAAACTCGGTTAATTAGCTTAAAAAAAATAATGGATCAAAGCTGTAATAACAAACTGGACAAAGTTATGACTGACGAGCAATTTAATCAAATCGTTGAAGCGATTCTCGTTGGTAAGTATTCCTGGGCTTGTGTATTAATTCTCCGTTTTTCTGGATACAATCCCTCCCACTATCTTCCTTATCGGACTTACAAAAGATTGATCAAAGATAACTCACCAAGGAAAAAGAAAACTCAGGCTCAAAAAAGTTATCAACATCAAAAACAAGAATTGTCCACCATCAATAGTAACTAGTAAAAAAGGAAATTAAAGACAATGGCATTTATCAGAGGAACTTTTAGAAGTGATATTCTCGATCCTGAAACTACCAAAGGATCTCTGGCAGAAATTACCGATGCGCGGGATAGTATTTTTGCTCGTCAGGGGAACGACACTGTTTTTGCAGCAGGAGGAGATGATTTTATTCTAGGGAATGCTGGCGATGACTTGCTGTTTGGCGGTGCTGGTAGCGATCGCATCTTTGGTAACAGTGACAACGATACACTTTTTGGTAATAACGGTAGTCTAGCTTTTGGTGATGGCAATGATTTGTTAGATGGAGGTGCTGGCGAGGATTTGCTGCTAGGAGAAAGCGGTAATGATACTATAATTGGAGGTAGTGGTAGTGATACCCTCAGGGGTGGTCTTGATGACGATAAACTTTTAGGTGGTATTGGTGATGACTGGTCTTTAGGGGAAGATGGAAACGATGAACTAATTGATACCGTAGGTGACAATACTCTGATTGGTGGATTGGGGGAAGATAGAGTTACTGCTGGTTCTGGCTCCGATCTAATTATTGGAGATACCTTACGATTTGGACCTAGATTAGTTCCTGGTGGTAACGATAATTTGCTTGGAGGTGATGGCGATGATACCCTTGATGGTGGTTTCCGCGATTTCTTTGCAGCCAGTGGTGACGATACCTTAAATGGTGGTGGTGGTAACGATCTGCTTGAAGGAGATGATGGTAATGATAGCTTAACTGGTGGCACTGGTAATGACGTTCTGCTGGGTGGTATTGGAAACGACATTCTTCAAGGTGCAGGAGACACAGGAGATTTTGAATTTGATGTTTTGACAGGCGATCGATCGGGTTTTATTCCTGGTGCAGATACATTTGTGCTAGGAAATACTGAGACAGTTTTTTACGACGCTGCGGAGGCAGCAGATACCGCAGTAATCACTGATTTTCAGGTCGGTTTAGATAAAATTCAACTGAACGCAGCCTCGATCGCTACTTTAAGCTTTGCTCAGGGAGCAAATCCTAATAATAGCTCTCAAATCGACACTTTTATTTTCTCAGATGGAGATCAGATCGGCGTTGTGCTGGGAGTTACCGTTGCTGAGTTGAGTAATGCTAACAATTTTACTTTAGTGTGAAGAATCTAATTTTTGGAAGTACAAGTCAATGAATAAATTTCGCACAATTGATGGTAGTGGTAACAATCAAAACCAGGGAGTAACTGATAGTAATCTTATTCGACTTTTCGGTAATGATTTTAATGGTTTTGAAGATGGCATTAGTATACCCCGTGGCGGAGAGTTTAACTTATCAACTCTTCCTAATCCCCGCACAATTAGTAACATTCTTATAGATCAGGTTCAACCCGTCTACAATTTTCTCAATGCCAGTGACTGGTTATGGCAATGGGGTCAATTGCTCGACCATGATTTTGCCTTAAACGAAGCTAGTGGTGACAACCCACCTAAATTGGGAGATTTCACGCCGATTCCTATTCCCCAAGACAATCCCAAAGACCCATTTGTCCAGAATGGAATCACCACACTTCCTTTTATCCGAGTACCCGCAGCTAAAGGAACAGGAGCAACCACTCCGCGCCAAGTAAGTAACCAAATTACTGCCTTTATCGATGCCTCCAGTGTATACGGCTCTGATTCTGAACGGGCAGAATTTTTGCGGGATACTGAATCTGGTCAAGGTTTACTCAAGACTTCTGTAGGGGACAATGGCGAAATTCTTCTCCCTCTCAACCCAGTGAAAACATCAGAGGAGCAACCTAACGCCACAGGAGGAGGTGCGCTAGGAGATTTTCAATTTGTTGCTGGGGATATTCGGGCTAATGAGCAAATTGGACTAACTGCTGTTCACAATCTGCTTGTACGAGAGCATAATCGTGTAGCTTTAGATCTTCATGAACGTCTAGAAGCTGGAGACGTTGAGTTACTGATAAAATTTACAGAATTTAGCAATGAGTTTCTGGCAGAAAATCCTGAAGCATCTCCAGAGAAAATCCAGGATGAATTTCTTTACCAGAGTGCGCGAAAGGTAATTGGGGCAAAGGTTCAGGTTATTACTTATCAAGAATTTCTACCCCTATTAATTGGTGAAGGCACGATAGAGCAATATAAAGGTTTTCAGCCAGATATCAATCCCCAAGTCAGTATTGAATTTGCTAATGCTGCTTTTCGCTTAGGTCACACTCTCCTTTCCGATCTGCTTTATCGAGTTGACGACAAGGGTATTACAGAAATTGCTCTTGCTGAGGCTTTTTTTAATCCAGAAAATATTCAACAGCATGGTGTTGATTCAGTGCTAACTGGTCTACTTTTCCAGAGAGCGCAGGAAATCGACAATATGATTGTAGATGGTGTTCGAGAGTCTTTATTCGAGGCTGGGACTGGTGGCTTGGATTTAGGGGCAGTTAATATTGCTCGTGGTCGAGAAACTGGTATTCCTAGCTATACTGATGTCTATGCAGAAATATTTGGTACAGAAATTAAGGACTTCGACCATCTGCGTAATTTGGGTCTATTCAGTGACTCCGTAGTTAATTTGTTGGCAACTGCCTATACTGATGTTAACCAGATCGATCTCTGGCTTGGAGGTATCTCCGAACTGCCAGATGATCGTGGTGGTCTTTTAGGACCTACTCTTAGTTTCTTTATTGCCGATCAGTTTACTCGCTCACGAGATGGAGATGAGTTTTTCTATCTCAATGATCTCGATCGCTTGAATATTTTAGACCCCGATCTTGAAAATACCACTCTAGCCAGTATTATCCGTAATAACGTTAGCGATCCTTATCTAATTCCAGATAATGTTTTTGTCGTACCCTTTGAGAACGATATTTTTGGTGACAATTTCAGAAACATAATTAATGGTACAGCCCTTAATGACTTAATAGATGGTCAAGGAGATAGGGACTATATCAACGGTGGTGCTGGTGATGATTTCTTATTTGGCGGTTTGGGTCATGACCATATCCGTGGCAATAGCGGTGATGATAAGCTTCTTGGTGGAGATGGTAACGACAGACTCTGGGGGAATTCAGGCAATGACTATATTAATGGGAGTGCTGGTGATGATCTTATTTACGGTGGTGCTGGTGACGACACCATTCAAGGAGGTACTGGAGATGATGATATCCTCGCTCAAGATGGTAGTGACATTTTTGTGTTTGGTAGTGAACTCTTAGACGGTACTGCAGATATAGATACTATCGATCGTTTCGAGATAATAGACTATTTAGATTTTGACGACTATTTAGGGGCAGGAGGAACAATTAGCTTTACCCGTGTTAGCCAAAATTTACTAACCATCGATCTCAGTGGAGAAGATATTGTCAATGTAATCGGCAACTATGATGCTCTTAACGAAGTTGAAAATCAACTTATAGAACAATAGAAACGCTTTATTTCTTCTCCATCTTTTCTATCTTAAGTTTGAGATTATAGATACAAATAGGAACTACTACTAAATCAATCAGCACATGGAAAACAGTAAAGGGATTAGGATGTAAAAATAAGAAGCGGTAAACTCCTAATACTCCACCAATACTAGGCATGATTGCCCCTAGCCAAAATGCTAAATAATTACGGCGCAACAGGAAAAGACCAATAAAAAAATAAATGATGCCAAATGCAGCAGCACCGATAACATGATGTTCAAGGGGATACACCCAAAGCTGTAATACATGAGTCACGCTCGAAATTATCATCAACATACCAGCTAGTTTTGTAAGTTGGTTCATGGCTAAAACTTTAACTGCTGCAATGCTTGTCTTTGTCTTCTTCCTCTTTAATGTATCCTAGTCCACCACAAAAAGAGCAGGTTTCTTCTCGTTGAATCTCTCCCGCACAATCTCTAATTTCGATATATCCAAGTCCTTGGCAATGGTGACAAGATTGGTGATTTTTCATAGTTTCTTTATGCCCAAATAATCTCTGAGATCGCTTACTTTTTCCAAGGTAATTTTGTTCCCATCTCCGTCCAAGCTGAAAATATTAGATAGAGAATGAGAAAAGCTACTCCAGCAAGAAAGGGAATCAAATCACTATTCATTGGCTGTTTATCCTAACTTATTATCGATTGATTATCTCAGATTCTCATAGTACCAACTAAAGCTATCTGTAGAAGTTTCTGCCAAATTGGTGCAAGAGTGGCTTTGACGAGTAGATCACCTATTAACAATCCTATTCCCATCAGAAAGTACTGGCGCGGAAATTTAAGCTGGGGAAACTTTCGGCTTAAGTAGTGAGCAAGATTTAAGGCTAAGGCAGTGAGAGCCAAGCCAGTAGCAATATAGCCAACTACCCGCAGCATAGACCACGGTGGCCATCCCACTATAGCAGCTAGCCACGGGTAATTACTGTGGTAGATAAGCTGACCCACATAAAAATTCATGTAATTGAGTAAATAAGTTCCCAGAATTAAAGCTGCGCTACCAAA
>JASJDI010000317.1 GCA_030065155.1 Xenococcaceae cyanobacterium MO_188.B29 | reverse complement strand
GTGGGATAAGTGGCGATCGCCACACCAGGAAAGAAAACCATCTCGAAAAGCAGGGAGTAGCCGTGTGCGAGGAAACCCGCAAGCACGGTTTTGAATCAGAGGGTAGGAAGGTGACTTCCTGCTCGACTGTAACAGTAATGAGTAATGAGTAATGAGTAATAAAAAAGTGACCAATGACCAATGACCAATAATTAAAATGGTTTAAATTCCAAGGAAAAATACACTCCATTTTCCTGTAAACTTTCGCCAATATTTTCTACTTCTACTAAAGGAATACCCCAGTCCAGCCGAGCAGCAAAATTATCCCTAACTTGCAAACGCATACCAATACCAACAGAAACTAAATTATTTTCCAACAAATTTTCTTCATCTACATTCCATACCTTGCCAAAGTCAAGAAAAGGAGTTAGTTCTAAGCTTGCTTCCCACTTAGGAATACGCAGAAATGTTGCCCTTAATTCTGCTGAACTAAACAAGCCATTATCTCCCAATAAAACATCTTGACGATAACCTCTAACACTAAAAGCTCCGCCCACACTAAATTGCTCTACGGAAACTAGAGGATCATTAGCTACTTGCCAATCTGAACGAACTAGGAAAACTAGATCTGGACTAAGTAGCCTCAGGTACTGTACCTGTCCACGCCAAGCAAAAAACTGGCTATCTGGTAAATTATCACTATTAATAGTTGCATCAAAAGCATCAATACCTAAACTAAATTGCGAACGCAAAGCAAACACTTGTTTAGCATCACGGGTAGTATATTCTTGGAAAAAGCGTATTACACTAGTATTGGTTTCCCCATTAGGTTCAGCCCCTGGAGAGCGGAAAGGCTCTTCATCAAAAGTAGCTGCTGAATTATTACGAAAAAAGGTAAGACCAATTGCTAAATCTTCTGTTGGTTTTTGGATAAGAGGTTGACGATAAGTAAATTCATACTGAGTATTTTCTGATTCGATATTGAATTGCTCAAAAGGAGATTGAGTAATTTTGTTATCAGTGTAGCCAAAACGAAAATTGAAAGTCCCATTATAACGATTGAGAGGAATAGTGTACTTGAGATTACTTAAGCTATTGCTTCCCTCAGTGTTAGCATAAGCAATATCAAAGCGATCGCCAAATCCCAATAAATTTCTATGAGCTAATTGTGCTCGACGACGATTTGTACCAACACT
The DNA here is from genome assembly GCA_030065155.1 of Xenococcaceae cyanobacterium MO_188.B29. Lineage (GTDB taxonomy): Bacteria > Cyanobacteriota > Cyanobacteriia > Cyanobacteriales > Xenococcaceae > JASJDJ01. The sequence continues at coordinate 6,017 of JASJDI010000317.1, read as the reverse complement.
AGGAGCACGATAATTATCCAAACTTAGGGTTAAATCAAAGGGATCGGCTTCTTGTAAATTAAGCTCTAGAATACTACTGCCAGGTTTAGTTCCTGCGGTTAATTCAGCAGCTAAAGTATCAATTAATGGATTTAATTTCAACATTTGTAGCGCATTCAGTAATTTATCCCGATTTAAAGGGGCTTTAGTCCCTACTTCCAGACGACTACGAACATAATTGGGGTCTAATCTGTCTAAACCTTCAATCCTGATTTCTTCTACCTTACCTTCTAGCACTTCGATAATCACAGTACCATCTTGCAATTGTTGTGGAGGAAGAAATGTCCCTGAGGTGATATAACCATTTTCAAGATACAGACGATCGATCGCTTGTTGTGCTTCGAGTATTTCGGTAAAAGAGATTTGGCGCATAGTATAAGTTTTGATAACTTCTGCCAATTCTTCGGGAGTAAACACTGTGCTGCCAACTATTTCAAAATTTTTGACAAAAACCTTGTTGGTAATACCTTCAAGATTATTGGGCTGATTTGGTTTTAATTCAGGTAATATTTCTTCTAAGGGTGGTAAAGTTTCTGGCTCTATTGGTTGTGGTTTAAGTGGTAGTGGAGGAGCAGGAATTTCTGGTTCTGCTTGTGCTTTAACAATACTAATTGTTGATAATAAATAAAGATTAACTAATAGAAATATTTGGGCGATCGAGTTTGTTTTGATAAATTTCATCAATTTTTATCCCCATAAGTCTTGTTGAATTTATGTACCTCGACTTATTAGGGTTAAGATAAAATGTCCTGAACCATTCTACATTGAAATTAATTTTGCATGACTACTTAATTAATATCTTTCAGTCCAAAACTTGTAAGGTTGGAAATTATAGTATTTTGGGTAGGAATCAAGTCTAATATGAAGCCAATATACCCCTAATCCTGAAGTGCTAACCCAAGTTGGCTGTTCATTAAGTCTCTGCTTTAACACTCTACCAAGAGTTTTCCATAATTCATTTTGCTGAGTTTGAGGTGCTTTTCTCATAAATGAAGCAATATGCGGATAAACAGATATATCTGCCCTAGGGCATGGGACAACGAGTAGAGCATCTTGTCTTAAATTAGGAAAAGTAATAATCTCTTTAGGGGAAGATAGAGATACAAAATGCTCCCTAAAAGGATTTGAATTAGGAACTACCCTAGCAAGGTTAGGACTATCGACCAAAACAAACTCAAAAACTCTATTAACAGTAGTAAGAGTGATAGGCGGAGTTTCCCAAAAATAGGCTGGAAAATTACTAGATGCTAGTACTTGAGTAAAAAATGAACCAAACTCTTCATCTTGTTGCCATAAATCTATTACTTCTGCATAAGAAAGTCTTTCTGTGTTGGCAAAAATAGAGACTTTCTTAATATGATTAGATTTTAGAGATTCAAACTTAAATTCCCACATAATTTAAAACTCAGAGCTTCTGGGGCTGGAATAGAAGGACAATGATAATGGTAATCTAAACAATTAGCGGGTATTTGATTGATAAATATGGATATTAAAAATGGTTTCGTCGGTACAGTAGGCAATACTCCTCTCATTCGCCTGAATAGCTTTAGCGAAGAAACTGGCTGTGAAATTTTAGGTAAAGCAGAATTTCTTAATCCAGGCGGTTCAGTTAAAGATAGAGCAGCTTTATATATTATCGAAGACGCGGAAAAAAAGGGATTACTCAAACCTGGCGGTACTGTCGTAGAAGGAACAGCAGGTAATACTGGTATTGGTTTGGCGCATATTTGTAATGCCAAAGGATATAAATGTTTGATTATTATTCCTGAAACTCAATCCCAAGAAAAAATAGATACTCTTAGAACTTTGGGGGCAGAAGTTCGCACCGTCCCCGCAGTCCCCTACAAAAACCCTAATAATTATGTCAAAGTATCGGGACGTTTAGCGGAAGAAATGGATAATGCGATTTGGGCAAATCAGTTTGATAATTTGGCTAATCGTCAAGCCCATTATGAAACAACAGGGGCAGAAATTTGGGCACAGACAGATGGAAAGATAGATGCTTGGGTGGCAGCTACTGGTACAGGAGGAACTTATGCAGGAGTTGCGATGTTTCTCAAAGAAAAAAATCCAGAGGTTAAATGTGTAGTGGCAGATCCTATGGGAAGTGGACTGTACAGCTACATCAAAACAGGAGAGATTAAACCAGAAGGTAAATCAATCACGGAAGGAATTGGTAATAGTCGTATTACCGCTAATATGCAAGGTGTACCGATCGATGATGCCATTCAGATTGATGACCCAGAATGTATTCGTGTTGTCTATCAGTTACTCCGCCGAGATGGTCTATTTATGGGGGGGTCAGTTGGTATCAATGTAGGGGCAGCTGTAGCTTTAGCCAAACAACTAGGGGCTGGACATACGATTGTCACAGTACTATGTGATAGTGGCTCTCGGTATCAATCTCGGTTATATAATCAGCAATGGCTAGCAGAAAAAGGACTTGCTTTTGAGTAGTGAGTAGTAAGTAGCGAGTAATCAGTAATCAGTAATCAGTAGTGATTCAATAATTCTAATTCCGAACTCCTGTAACTCCTGAACTTCTGAACTCCTGTAATTCCCAAATGAACCAACAATCCAATCAAGCTAAAAAAGTTCTTATTTGTCAAGGTCGTTCCTGTCGTAAATATGGTGCTGAGAGAGTGTTAATTGCTTTTCGGGTAAATTTAGTACCTGGGGTAGAGATAACTCCCTGCGGTTGTCTGGGACAATGTGGTAATGGCCCGATGGTTTTAGTTGAACCAGAACAGATTTGGTATTCTGAGGTTTTACCAGATGAAGTTTCCTTAATTGTTAAACAACATCTCAAACAGCAGCGTCCAGTTAAAGAAATACTTTATCCTAAATTCCATAGCGATTGCACTGAGTAGTTTAATTGCCAAGAAACTATTAGTTAATCAAGAATAAGATTGAAAAGCCGTAATGAGTCAAATAAATTCTCCTTCAGCAACAGATATTAAAGTAATATTCGATCGCATCGCCCCAGTATATGATGATTTAAATAATTGGCTAAGCTTAGGTCAACACCACATCTGGAAACGCATGGCGGTTAAATGGAGTGATCCTCAAACGGGAGATACTGCTTTAGATATTTGTTGTGGTAGTGGTGATTTGACTATGATGTTAGCCAAACAAGTAGGCAGAGAAGGTAAAGTTATTGGTTTAGATTTTGCGGTAGAACAATTAGCGATCGCTCATCAAAAACAAGCTCAAAAATGTCCCCATTTATCTATTAGTTGGGTTGAAGGAGATGCTTTAGATTTACCTTTTGATAATGACTATTTTGACTGTGCTACGATGGGCTATGGTTTACGAAATGTAACAAATATTTCTCTAGCACTCCAAGAATTACATCGTGTCCTCAAACCTAACGCTCAAGCTGCTATTCTCGATTTTCATCGTCCTAGTCAACCCTATCTGCGTTCTTTTCAACAATGGTATTTAGCTAATGTTGTTGTTCCTGGAGCTAAAAGGTTAAATATGACTGAAGAATATGCCTATATTGCTCCCAGTTTAGATAGATTCCCTACTGGCGATGAGCAAGTTCAATTAGCTCAGCAAACAGGATTTACCTCTGCTATTCACTACCCTTTGGCTGGTGGCATGATGGGAGTTTTAGTGCTGAGAAAATAAGATAGAGATATATCGATATTTTGATGACCTTTTTATTTGTTCGACTAACCTACGACCTTGCAACTATCTAATCTTTGGATTTTCTTTGTTCCTCCTGTGGCGGGGGGGATTATTGGCTATTTCACTAACGATTTAGCCATCAAAATGCTCTTTCGTCCCTACAAACCCATTTATATTGGTAAGCGTAAATTACCTTTTACTCCTGGTTTGATACCTAGTAATCAGGCGAAATTAGCCCAAAAAATTTCTGATACCATTATGGGGTCGCTACTTACCCCAACAGAATTACAAAAGCTGGCACAAAGACTCCTAAAAACGGAACGAGTTCAGGGAGCCATTTTATGGTTACTTAAGCTCTCTCTAGAACAAGTACAAGCGGAGCGAGAGCAAAAAACAGCTAGGATATTAGGAAGTGTTTTACAAGATTTGTTTGCCGAATCTTTACCTCGCTTACTGAAGGTATTAGCCAGAAGGGAAGATTTTTTAGAAGCTCAAATCAACCAAATTTTTGACCAAATCCTACTCGATTTTCAATTAAGTCAGGCTCAAGCTAGACAGTTTTCTGACTGGATCCTAGAAGCTGTATTACCTGTGGACTCCATTCGTAAAGCAATTATTGATTTTTTAACAGATCGCAATATTCAGATTATTGATGAAGGATTTCGAGAAAAATCTAGTGGTACTTATTGGGTAGTAGCTAATCTATTTGGTTTACGCAATAGCTTAGTCCGTTTACGTAGTTTTTGTCTTGATGAAAAAGAAATTACCAATGCTAGATTACAAGAACTAATTATTTCTCTAGAGATACGCAATCGTCTACAAAAATGGTTACAAAGTATTTCTCTGCAAAATTTACCTGTTTCTACCGTCAGACAGCTACGCAAAACAACTCGCGAAGCAGTACGTAGTTATCTACAAACCAAAGGATTAGATTTAATTCAAGGATTAGGAACCTCTGTTGATTGGAATAATGTTGCAGTGATAATTATTAATCGTCTTCGCGCTTCTACTACAATTAATAGTTCTTTAGAATTAGTCAGTCAAGAATTAGCCTTAATTTTAGAACGTTATCTAGAAAAAGACTTAGAACAACTAGTAGCACAGGCTATCCCTATCTTATCCATCGATCAAGTAATTATTGATCGTGTCATGGCGACTTCGGCAAGAGATTTAGAAGTAGCCACCCAAGGAATAGTCAAAAGCGAACTACAAGCAATTGTTAATTTAGGTGGTGTCCTGGGTCTGATCGTCGGCTTAATGCAGACAGTAATACTTTTGTTTAGTTAATCAAATTGCTTCCCTTGAGTTTGAAGTTGTTCTTCTGGCTGATATTTTCTGCTTATCCAGACAGTATTTTTATCCAAACATTTTTGTCTAGGATCGAATTGTTTTAACCATTGATAAGCAACATATCTTAAGGAAGACGGTAATAAAGCTATAATTAATTGCTTAGTAACTGCTAGATAGGCAAAAAGAGATGCTTTAATTATCCAACAACCCCACCAACCTATAGCAACATGAGTTAAAGCTACTTTCCAATTGTTCCTTTGTAAAGTATTGTCTGTAAATCGATAGTAAATTAATGGTATAGGTAAATTAGCAAACTTAAGATTGGCTTTGGCACAACGAAACCAGAGTTCGTAATCTTGACGTTTAGCCAGTTTTTTTGAATAAGAGCCTACCTTCAAGATAGATTCTCGATTTAACAAAACAGTTCCATGAATAAAAGGACAAGTCCAAACCAGTTTTTTAATTTGTTGATGAGAAGTGGGAACTTTTCTTTCACTGACAATTTGACCTTGGCTGTTAAGCTCGATCGCATATCCTCCTAACACACTGATATATGAATGTTTCCTAACATATTTCAATTGCAATTCCAAACGGTTGGGGAAAGCAACATCATCTGCATCCATTCTTGCTATCCAAGGTGTTTGAGCCATTGCAACTCCTCTGGCTAAATTAGCTCCTAAGCCATATCGGCGATCATTGGTGACAATTTTAATGCGTTCGTCTTGAAGGGTATATTGAGCTAGTAATTGACTCGTACCATCAGTGGATGCATCATCAAAGATTAAAAATCTAAAGTCAGTAAAAGTCTGTTGCAAGATGCTTTCAATGGCATATTTAACATAAGGCATACCATTATAGACACTCATTAAAATTGTAATGGGAGTTGTCATACTATGTATTGTCTAAATTTTGTTGAATTGTAATTATTAACCGAACAGTTTTCAAGCTGGGAGCATCCCACTTTTTAATTAAGCAGAAATACTTAGGTTAATATCACCATTTAAATAAGCACAGCGAAGTTTTAACATCTGAGGCACATTATGGGAGTTCCATTG
>JASJDI010000033.1 GCA_030065155.1 Xenococcaceae cyanobacterium MO_188.B29 | reverse complement strand
CTCGAATACGGACATACCTTCGGACATGGAATTGAATGGCTCAAACAAGGAACAATGTCTCATGGAGAATCAGTTTCTTTTGGGATGAAAATAGCAGCAGAACTTGCTAAAGAACTGGGCTTAATTTCATCTCAAGATGTGGAACGTCATTATTATGTTATTGAAGATAAACTGGGCTTTAATAATCCGTTTCCACCAGAAATTACGGCCGAAAAACTGATGGAAGCCATGATTGCCGACAACAAAAAAACCGGGCAAGATTTGTGCTCTGTTTTACTCGGAAAAATCGGTCAATGTCATAACCCTGAAGGAGACTTCTTGGTTACAGTCGATCCAGAGTTGGTCAGAAGAATTGTTGAATCTTTTATCGAAAAACATGAGGAAAGAAGAAGTGTTAAGACCTACGATATGGTTGCGGTTGGTTAGAAAACTCCACAATCCTCTTTCTGTGTGTAAGTCTTGACCACTTCTAAAAACAAATCCGGCTTATCTCTGCTCTGCCAAGCTGAGATAGGCTTGGATTTCTAACCTAATTGTAACTAGGGATGAGAATTTTTCGTTGCAAGTTTATTGTTCTTAGTGTTTTTGGTCATTAGTTATTAGACTATTCCTCTTTTCCTTGGAAGGAAGAGATTTTCTTTGCTTTTAGTGAATCAAGTCTAAAATCGTGAAAATATCAATTAATTCAACTAAAAATCAATCGCCACTTCGGCTCGATCGAGAACTGAATCTTCAGATTGTCATTGGTATAACCTTGATGGCAGTTTTGGGATCGAGTAGTATCGGTCCAGTTTTACCCTCACTAGCTCGAGAACTAAAAATTGCTCCCGAACAAATCGGATTGGTAATTACAGCCTTTGTTATTCCTATTGCCATCGGTACGCCGATCGCTGGAGTATTAGCCGATCGCTTCGGCAGAAAACAGATCTTAGTACCTGCTCTACTCTTATTTGCGCTTGCAGGAGTGGTGTGTGCCTTTGCGCCGAATTTTCGTACTTTGTTGGAATGGCGTTTTGTACAAGGGATTGGTGCTGCACCTTTAGAATCTTTAGCACTTACAGTAATCAGCGATCTGTATCGAGGTAAAAAACTTACCTCTGCTATGGCATTTAACGGTAGCGCGATCGGTATTAGTTTAGCCGTGTACCCGTTAATTAGTGGTGGATTAGCGGGACTGGGATGGCGTTATCCTTTTCTACTGTCCTTAGCAGCAGTTCCGATTGCCTTGTTAGTGATATTTGCCCTCAAGCTTCCCCCATTACCGCAGCAGTCAGATTTTAACTTCCAAGTCTACTTACGCAATATTTACCAAAGTATCAATCATCGCCAAGTAGTAGGATTGCTTTTTGCCGTACTTGCCTTATTTATTCTTTTGTTTGGTGCTTACTTTAGTCGCTCTTGCCGAAACGATCGTGCACATAGGATTGGATGGTGTAGAACTATATGCAGATATCGATCGCCTTGCAGCTAAAGATGTCAGAGAAATTTTCGCAGAGCGAGGGTTAGAAATTTTTTCTCTAACTCCAGGGAATGTCGATTTAGCCAGCAGTGACTCTAATTTAAGAAGAAACGCGATCGATTACTATAAAAGGCTAATTGACTATGGTGCCGAACTCGGTGAGGGTTCGTCCCTGCCGATTATTACCTGTCACGAATACATTCAAAATCAAATGGGTAGTATCTATTCGGGTTCGCTAGAAATTCTGGCTCAATCCTGTCAAGAGATTGCTGCTCATGCGCGATCGGCTAAGATTCAGTTGGGTTTTGAACCACTAAATCGTTATTTATGTCGCTTCATTCTCAATAGCCGAGAGGTTCTTGCTCTGCTGACAGAAATTAATGCTGCCAACATGACCATTATTTTGGATGCTTTTCACATGAATTTAGAAGAAGACGATCCAGTTAAAGCGATCCTCAGATGTAGAGATAAACTAAGTATCTATCAAATTGCCGATTCTAATCGCCAAGGCATTGGATTTGGTCATACTAACTTTGATGCTCAATTGGCTGCTCTCGACACAATTCAATATAGCGGACCGATAATAATTGAATGTGCCTATCGACGCCAGATACCGGGTTCTTCAATTGATGGAAGTATAGAGCAGATCGAATCCTACGTTATGGTCAGCAAAAACTGGTTAGCCAGTCAACAGAGTTCGGAGTTAGTAGTTCGTAGTTAGGAGTTGTTGGGAATAGGCTTAAAGCTTTCCTTAACTTGGATTCGACTTAAATGATAAGGCTTGTAGTTTATTTAATTTTGAATTCGGTCATCCAACAGTATTGATTTAAAGCCCAAATATTAGACAGGAAAAAGTGCATGAATCCTACTTATCCCGATCTCAAAGAAAAACACGTTTTAATTACAGGTGGTAGTAATGGAATTGGCAAAGCTTTAACCAGAGCATTTGCCCAACAAGGTGCAGAGGTAACTATCCTCGATCGCGATTATCAAAAAGGTTTACTTGTTGTCAAGGAATGTGAGCAGTTTGGGGGAAAAGTCAATCTCTACACCGTAGATTTAACCAATACTTCAGCACTTACTAAAACCTTAGCCAAGATAAAAGCGGAAAGACCTGTAGTAAAAGTATTGATTAATAATGCAGGTTACGATCCTAGATATTCACTACTAGAAATGTCCGAACAGCAGTGGAACGATTTGTTTCAACTTAATGTGGTGCATTATTTTGTTACCTGTCGCGAACTTTTACCAGACATGATCGAAGCTGGTGAAGGTAGCATTATTATGACCAGTTCTCATGTTGTCTGGGTAGCTAAACCAGACATGATTGCCTATAACACCACCAAAGCAGCAATCATTGGTATGGTTCGTAGTTTGGCGCAAGCAGTAGGAAAACATCATATTCGGGTTAATGCAGTTGCCCCTGGATGGATTATGACAGAAAGACAACTGAGTCAATGGATTACACCAGAAGCTAAACATAAAAATTTATACGAACAACAAGCGATTCCCATCGAACTTACACCCGATGAATTAACTGGAACTTATTTATTCCTAGCTTCAAACACATCCAGAGCAATCACTCGTCAGACATTGGTAGTAGATGCGGGATTTGCTCAGAGTTAAGCCTTACGAACAAAAAGTTAATTTTACGTTCTTGATAAAAGAGGAATTTTCATGTCACTAGTTCAACCTAAAGTAAAAAAAGCAAGAAAAAAGTCACCAGCTCAACGTTTATGGTTCTTACATTGGTTAATGGCATTTTGCTATTTATTACTATTTATTGGTGGTAAATATATGGCAGGTTTGCCAGAATCTCTATCTTATCGAGAAACTATTTTCGACACTCATAAAACCCTGGGAGTGGTGGTTATGAGTATATTGTTAGCGAGGATTTCTTTGCTATTGTCGGTCATGCTACATAGATATAGACGAAATCGACCTAAGCACAAAAAAGGTTGGCTAAAAACAGTTACCCTCCACATGATTCTTTACTTTTTCATGCTCTTAGTGCCACTTAGTGGCTATTTTGATTCCAATGTTGGCTCTCATGACATTAGAATTTTTGCCACTGGCATAATCTTACCCCCCATATTTCCTCCCAACGAGCAATGGGAAGTATCTGGATTTGCCGATAGCGTTCATTTTTGGATATCTTACACCTTTTTAGCTTTTATTATCCTTCACGCCCTTGACCAAAAGAAATACCTGCGAGCGCAACTGCGTCGGTTTTCTAAAGCTATGCTGGCAAAAACTAGCAATTAGGAGAAAAGAATTAAAATTATCAACAAATAGGCAGGTTAGCTTTCATATTTGTTGTTCTACTGCTTGTCGATATAACTTCTGGATTTTTCTCAAAGCTTTATCAAAAACTGATAGCTCTGGTTCATTAGCAGGATCGAGTAGTTGTAACTTTTCAATCAATTTAACTTCTCGAATATCGACATCTCCATCACTATAAATTAAGCCACTAGTTTTTTCTAGCAATTCTTGATAATCTTCCTGAGTTGGGTTTTCTCCTAAATAGTCTTGTAACCATTGATAACATTCTTCTGGTTTTACTACTTTTAGTTCCGATAGTAAGGGTTGAATTTCTGGATCGTCAGAGAGTTGGTAGTCTTTGGCTATACGATGTAAATATTTTCTTTCCTCTGGCTGAATAACACCATCTATCCAAGCAGCACCAATCAAAATTTTGAGTATTTGTTTCATTTTATGTGTTAGTTCTATTTGCATACTATTCTTGTTTTTTGAGTCTAACGAGAAAAAATCCATCCATATTGTGTCTTTGCGGAAATATTTTCAGCCAACCTTCTGCTGTGACAAAATGAAGTCCATTGAAAGAAGGTGGAATTTCGATCGACCAATGGGGATGAGTAGAAAGAAAAGATTTAATCACCTTTTCATTTTCTAACAGATTGAGGGTACAAGTGGCATAAACTAGAATACCTTGTGGTTTAACCCAAGTTGCTACTTGTTTTAATAAGTCTGTTTGTAGCCTGGAAAGTTCCTCGATTTTATCTGGAGTTTGTCGCCAACGAATATCAGGACGTTTATGCAGAGTCCCTAATCCTGAACAGGGTGCGTCTAGTAAAACTCGATCGCCTTTTTCTCTAAATTGTTCTAACTGAAGACTATCGCCGACACAAGTTTGAATCGATCGCAATCCTAGTCTTTGGGCATTAGCTTGGACTTTTTTGAGGCGTTTGCCATCGCGATCGCAGGCTATAATTGTACCGCTATCTTGCATTAATTCAGCAATGTGAGTGGTTTTTCCTCCTGGGGCAGCGCAAGCATCAATCACTATTTCTCCTGGTTGAGGATCGAGAAGATGGGTTACTAGCTGTGCGCTACTATCTTGTACTATCCACCAACCTTCCTGATAACCTGGCAGTTTTTGAATTGCACCAGCACCACCAGTTAATCTTAGTGCTTGAGGTAAATAAGGTAAGCGAGATACAGATACTCCTGCTTTTGATAAGGCGGTTTCTACTTCTTCTACAGAAGTTTTCAATATATTTACCCTAAGATCGATAGAGGGAGTTTGATTAAACCAATTACATAATCGATCTACTTCTGGTTTTTCTAGTTGTTCTAACCAAGTTTGAATAATCCAATCAGGGAAACTATGTAAAATCCCCAGTCTTTGTACTGGATTAACAGGTAAGACTAAAGGATCTTTATTGAGAGAAATACGTAGATATTCTCTTAAGATGCCATTAATTACCCCTGTTAATTTGCTTAAGCCATTTTTTTTACCTAATTCTACACTGGTGTTGACTGCTGCTGAGTCAGGAATTTGACTAAGATAACGTAGCTGATATAAGCCGATGTGCAGAATAATACGTAATTTTGGTGGTTGTTGATGAGCTTTTTTTTTGCCTAAAGCATCAATAAGAGCATCCAGAGTTCTTTGTCTACGAACTATCCCATAGAGTAATTCACAAGCTAAACCCTTGTCTGCTTTGTTTAGTTTAGCTTGTCTTAAAAAGCGATCGAGGGCAATATCTGTATAAGCTTTTTTTTGATATACATCTTGTAATGCTAAGAAAGCAAGTTGACGAGGATTGGTTAAATAGATCATCTAGGGGGAAAGTTAGGAGTTCGGAGTTCGGAGTTCGGAGTTACAAGTCAGGAGTTCGCCTTTTAGGTTCGGCAGTTGCTTCAAGTCGGGGAACCCGCCCAACGCACTGCCTCAGAGTTCGGAGTTAGAAGTTAGGAGTTGGAAGGTAGAAGAAATTCAAACTGTTCTAGAAGTTTCATTTCTCTCCAAATAATTTGTAGGCTAAAATCTTCTCCACTTCGACAATCAAATTCTAGTTTGATCCAATCATCTGCATTTTGGGTTTTTGCTTCTAAACAAGCATTGCCTAATTCATCTAATACTTGTACTGATAATCCTGGTGGTAGATTATCTTGGGCATCAAGAGGATATATCTGTAAACAAACCTCTGCTTCTGTAGTGGATTTAGAGGTAAGTGTTAAAACTAAAATTATTTCTCGTTCAATTTCAATCCTATTTTGTTTTAAGCTAAGGATTTTCCCTCGACTGATACTATTAGCTGAAGAATCGATCGACAGGCTTCTTATCATTCTGCCTTTTATGATGGATTCTAATGATTGCCAATCTTGAGTAAATAAACCTATGAACCATTGATGTAGATTTACTTTTACTTGTAGTTGATGAATTGTCTCGAAGAAAGCATCGATCGATTGTAGTTGTGAAATAGTAATTGATTCTGTCTCGCGCTTAATATCTTCACCAGGAATAAACCCCAATAACTCTACTCGATCTAATCCTTCAGTAAATAATAGAAAAACATAGCCGAGGCGATTTTCTCTTACCTCGGTAGGAATAAAAATAGTTTCTTCTCTAGGTAAAACCCAACGGCATTCTAACTTTCCTAAGTTGGGTAAAATTAGATCGGCTACATTGAATATTGCTCTTAAGTCAGGATACCAACAATCACTTTGATGCAGTGCAGTTTTAATCGAAAAACCTTTGAGATAGCTATGCACGGCATAGACAGAAAGGGTATTCAGATAAACTTGTTCTCCTTTTGTTGATGTGGCTTGTTCGCTAGCAAATTGTTCTGCATAACGATGAGCATGTAGATCTAGAAGAATAGTTGGATTTGAAGATTTTGTCGGATGCATTTTGATAGTTATTAGTCTACTGAGATAACCATTAATCCCAATAACTAAACTTTGTTGAATAGAAGTTGTTTTTGGCTCAAAGCGATCGATGTTATTACTCATCCATTCCAAAGTGCGGTTAAATGCCTCTGGATAGTCTTGGTGAGACGAGCGATAAATTTCTGGTAGTTGTTGAATAATAATAAGTAAACGATTTAAGTTTTTTGTCTTTTTGGATCGTTTTTATCATAACGACAGATTTGAGTAATGACATCTTGTATTTGTTGTTCCACAATTGTCTTGCTAGTTAGATAGTACTTTTGTTTTAGCTAAGTAAGGAAAATCAGGAATAGAAATAAGTAGCGATCGCCATTTTTGATTAGGGTAAAATTTTAAACCAAATACCCATAGTAGATTTTAAATTTAATACTGGTATAGAATCTTGTGACTGTAAACTATGCATTAGGGATTCTATTTCACAGAATTTATTTAGTATGACTCTCCAACAAAATCTGGAAAATCATCTCAGACAAATCGTCAGGGAACGCGATCCCTATATTGCCTCTGGAGGACATTTTTTCGTTCAAGAGTATATTCGCCAGCAACTAGCACAATGGGGAGAAGTAAAAACTCACGAATTTGAGGTAAGAGGGAACAAATATCAGAATCTTATTCTCAATTTAATCTCTCAGCAAAATCAAAACTTGCCTCCCATTTTAATTGGCGCACATTATGATGCAGTACCAGGAACACCTGGGGCAGATGATAATGCTACAGGCGTAGCGGTATTATTAGAATTAGCCTCAGCTTTTGCTAACAATCCACCTCGCTATCCCATTCAATTCGTTGCTTTTGATCTAGAAGAATGCTTACTTTTTGAGGGAGAAAGATATTGTTTATCAGGCAGTAGTGCTTATGCGGATTATCTCTACAATCAAAAACAACCTTTGCGTTTAATGTTGTCTTTGGAAATGTTGGGTTATTGCGATCGATCGGAGAATTCTCAACAATATCCAGCTGACTTTCTCAAGTACTTTTATCCCAATCAAGGTGATTTTATTGCCTTAGTCGGCAATCTCAAAACTCTTCCTGATTTGCTGCGTTTAGATAGGAAAATTCGTCAATCTGGTACTCCCTGTCGATGGTTAACTGCACCTAACAATGGCAATTCTATTAGTGCAACTAGAAAAAGCGATCATAGTCCTTTTTGGGATCGAGGCTACCGCGCCATAATGGTTACAGATACAGCTTATCTACGCAATCCCCACTATCATCAATTTAGCGATACTATCGATACTTTAGATTTAAACTTTCTTACTAGTGTATGCCAATCTTTGATTTTAGCCATACAACATCATTATTAGAATAGTTAGTAATCTTTTCTATTATTTTTTGCTCGCCTTGCGAAGAAATAAACCTATCTTCGATCGCGATCGAGTTTAATCTTTTTAGTCTACCCACAGGAAATACTATAGATGACACCCTCCATACTAATAACCATAGATATTTAAAAGAGAGATTCAACGTTTCCTTGTTCAAATTCTTCAAGAGTTTTTTCTGTTTTTCTAAGAGTTTTAAATTCTTTTTCTGGGAATAAACTAACTAAAAATTGGTTGATATCTTGTCTTACCTGTTTACTACTATCATTGTAAGGTTGTGGCAAAAATATATCGCCAATAGTAATGTAAAACAAAGAAAATGTTATACATAATTGAATAAAATTTGTGATATTTTTAGTATTCATTTGCAACTCCTTAACACAATATATATCAATGATTAATTAATTTATTTATCTTTCAAAATCAAATATTAAAAAAACATGAATGATTTCTAATTAATTAATATTCTAGTTAAATTACCTTGATATATCTTCAGTAATACCACTAATTTTAAGAGGGCAATAAATAATAGTGAAAATCATTGTTACTTCTTTTTTACGTAAGTAGTTTCAAACTAATATCAACTTTTTATAAAGTAGATAAGCAGTTGTGCCAAATTAATACATAGTCACAATAAAAAAGAATAAGGAAGAAATAGAGAAGACGGCGATCAAAATCGCTATTGCTACAAAAAAAGGGAAAGACTGAAAACCTCTCCCTTTTTTAAATTAACATTGCTATATAGTTTAACTAGGCTCAGAAAATAACATTTTAGTTTCCGATGCACCTGCTTGGCGTAATTGCTTAGTCATTTGGAAACCAACTAGAGCGATCGTGAGCCACTGACCTAAGATTGCTACCATAACAGTGGATAGTTGCACTTGCTCTAATATTACTACTGGAATAAAAGTAAATAATCCAGCTATGAGTGAATCCCCTCTAGCCTGAGCAAACGTCAACAAGAAAAAGGGTACGATAATCAAAGATAGAATTGTAGCAGATGCCACAACTGCCCTTTTCTGAAACTTCATAGATAAAATGAACTGAGCAATAATAGCGTAAAGCAAAATAACATTAGCACTAATCAGTAATCCCCATAAAGCATTAGACAATCCATCTTTGAAGGGAAAAAAGAATAGTGAAGGTAAAATATAGCTAATAGCAATCATGAGATTAATTGCGATCGCTACAGTAGAAGGGCTTTTTTCACCAATAATTAACTCTTTCCATAGTTTATTACCGTCTTTGCCTAATTGATGACGATAACGCGCCCAATCATGTAGAGTTTGACGATGAGGACTTAAAGCTGCAATTAAGCCTAAGAACATTACTAGTAAGAAGCATTGAAGCGAAATAAAACTAGCGATTAAGTAAGATGTTTTAGTAGTTTGTAAACTAAAGCCAAGAATAGTAGCCACAAAAGAACCTGTAAACCAATAGCTTTGCTCTTTACTCAAAATGGTATTACTAGGATTGTGAAAACGACGCTCAATACCTTGCCATAACCAGTACGTCCACACAATATAATTACCAAAAATAAGACTCATCCCTACTCCAGGAGTTACCCACCAAGACTGCCCATAAAAAAGTAAACTACTTAATTGATTGGGGTAGAAATAATCAATTGTGTTATGAGATATGTGAGTGGTATCAGATAGATATGGTAAAACTCTACCAGGATAAAAAAGACTTAACCAATCAAAAGCTGTATTAGTAATAGAATAACCATTCCAAACTATTCCAGTCATCACAAAGAGGAAAAAGAAAATTACGCCACTACTCAACCAAGGTTTAAATCCTGCTATCGGAAAGTTAAGCAGACTCAACAAAATTGCTGCGCTATAAAAGAAAGCACAACTAGCAATTATGACAGCATAAAAACCAAAGACAAGGCTTACGGGAATATTGGCATGTAATCCCGCAGTAAAATGTAAAGGTAATGCCAATAAAAGCATGCCATAAAGCATTATTGGTACACCTAATATTTTCCCTATCAAAATATTAGTAGCAGTTTGTGGGGTTAGGCGAATAAAATTTAATGTCCCCTTACTTTCTTCTTTGGTTAAGTCAGCAACTAGCATATAAGTGCCAACTATTAATAAAGAAAAAATACTCAGAACACTTAAAACAACAAAAATATCTAGCCAAAACAGTTGCCAATTAATCACCCAATTTTCTAGCATATCTGTTTTACACAAGTATGAACTAGAGTAGGCTTTTTCAAATCCGAAACAGTAGCGACTGTATTGGGGATGACCTAAATCAATATCTGGTAACTCGCCAAGATGGCATAAAACAATTAAAAATTGAGTAAGAACGGAAGCAATAGAGGCGATGATTATATTTCTTTTTTTTACTCGTCCTCTTATCTCCCGAAAAAATTGTGGATTCCAATCTAACAAATTATTAAGCATACTATTTTCTACGTGATCTTGTTTACTTATTACTTAATCTAAGAAGCTTGTTGATGTCCCAACTTAAGAAAAATAGTTTCTAAATCCTCCTGAATGCAATGAAATTCTGTTAAGGGAATTTCTGCTTGAATAAGCGAGCGCAAAAGTTGGGCAATTTCTGTTTTTCCTCCCGCAAAGCTAACTTTTAGACTATTTTTTCCTGGTATTATTTCCCATTCTTTAATCAAAGGATTTTTGATAAGCTCCCTTTGTAATGAGTCTAACTCACCTAAGGTTGTCATCATAATCTGTTGACGAGAAAGACGGCTATATAGTTCTGCTAAAGATGTACTTTCTACTAAAAATCCTAATTCCATTATGCCTACAGAAGTACATAGTTCGGCTAGATCGCTAAGGACATGGGATGATATTAAGATTGTCATCCCTGCTTCTTGCAAAATTTTAATGATTTGCCGAAATTGCATTCGGGCAATAGGATCTAAACCTGATACTGGTTCATCTAATAGTAGTAAAATTGGCTCGTGAATAATTGTTCGCGCTAAGCTGAGGCGTTGTTTCATGCCTCTAGAGAGTGTAGAAATGATACTTTTGCGCTTATTTCCCAGTTGAACTAATTCTAAGACTTCGTAGATACGACGTTGGCGATGAGGTTGTTTCAGGCGATAGAGTCTAGCAAAATAATCTAAATAATCCCACACCGTCAGATCGTCATACAGAGGAAAATCGTCGGGTAGATAACCCAAGCGTTGCTTAAGGTGAGGATTACTATCATCTCTCAACAATCGATCGCCATTAATATAGATTTCTCCTTTGGTTGGTTCTTCTGCTGCTGCCAACATCCGAATCAGAGTAGTTTTTCCTGCACCATTAGGACCAATTAGACCATAGACTTCTCCACTTCTGACTTGTAGATCAATTTCATTGACAGCGATATGTCTCTCAAATCTTTTGGTGAGTCCGTAAGTGGCGATCGCTAACTCTTGACTCATGTTACAGCTTACTTGTGCTAGTTATTTTAAGTTTGATTATCCATTATAGTTAATTTAATTTTGTTAAGCCCAATACTGTTCGGTTAATAAGATTGTCTTTGGCTAATTCCCTAAGTACTCTAATCTTCAAACTTCTTGATTAAAAGATCTTGTAAATATTTGCTAACAGACAAGTTTCTCTTTGCTGCTATGGATTCTAGAGTTTGAATCAAAACTTTTGGCAATTGGATAGAAACAAGGCGATCGTTATCTAGTGAAGATCTACCGTAAGAATTGCTTGTAAAGCACTTTTGTGACAATCTTTGCAGCGATACTGTTGAGTACCGCTTTTATTACTACCATTCTTGGTAATACGATCACTCTGACAGTTGGGACAGTTCAGAATTATCATTTAACTTTTAATTGAATCCTCAGAAGTTGAAACCTTCTTCTTAGTCACAGTCACTGCAGGCACCGCCCTTCGGGTTCAACAGTTCTTACGAAAGTTGCTCATGGGGGAAACCCCCAAGACCGCAATGCTTCACCACCGCAACTGTCTCGCAAGACCGCGCTGCCTCACCACCGCAACTGTTTCACCGTGAAACGAACGGGGCTTACAAGCTCTTGAATTCGATTCAAGAGACAGCCCCTCCGGTGCCTGCGGTGACCGGCGTTCCCCGGTCAAATCAAAGCCTTGATTAACCGACTCTCGATAAATCTTGATGTTGTGATGTCCTTACACTGATTCTACGAGTACAGATGCGGGGCTTTTCGCCGATTAGCTAATTTATCTTTAATGTTTACTACTTTGTTGTCCTTAAATTTGTTGTCCTTAACTTTGTTGTCCTTAACTTCATCTTGCGCTAGTTGTTGTTGTTCTTGGTTGGCATAAAATCTGTCCGAGGCAATTAACCCGACCATGACCATTACTATAGCGAAAATAAAGTCCATTTCTCTAATTTTTGGCTAGATAGATACTCTTCCCCATAATTATATATATACTTGACTTAATCTCCCTTTTTCCTCTTAATTTATTGTCACTAAAATACGTTTTTATTTACATTTTTTAAAAAAATATAATCGCTTACTACCCTCATTCGTGGCTTTTTCTCTGAGTTTTTTCTTGATCTACTTACGTTATTTGCTCTTTTTATTGTATCTCTTTTATAACCAAATACTTGTCTTATTAGTTGCTTTTTTGACAATACTTTGAACCTTCTTCTCATTAATAAACCGTGTCTAATAATGTAGTGAGTGGTTAGGATAGGTTAAGAACTCATACCAATTCTCGCGCAATAGCTAGATATCTCAACTAATCATAATCAATTTGATGTTGACTAGCTTAAAGTCCCGCAGGTTCGAGACGCAGAAGTTGTCCATTGGGTGAATCTGTCAAAACGTATAACATTCCTTCAGGACTCTGTCTTACGTCACGCACGCGCTGACCAATCGAAATTGACTCTTGATTAATAACATTGCCCTCTGCATCCAAGTCGAGATGACGAACATCCTGGGAAACTAGTCCACCTGCGAATAGATCTCCTGTCCACTCTGGAACTCGATCGCCAGTGTATAATGCTAATCCTGAAGGTGCTATGGCAGGAGTCCATACTACTTTGGGGTCTACCATACCTGGACGGGAACGAAACTGAGAAATTTCCCCTCCGCTATATTCGCGACTATGAGTAGCTACGGGCCAACCATAGTTTTTGCCAGCTTCTACCAGGTTTAGTTCGTCACCACCTCTAGAACCATGTTCAGTAGACCATAATCTATTAGTATCTCGATCGAAAGTAATCCCCTGAATATTTCGATGTCCGTAACTCCAAACGGACGGATTAGCGTTATCAGATGTTATGAAAGGATTATCGCTTGGTATAGATCCATCATCGTTGAGACGGAGAATTTTACCAAGATGAGAATTGAGGTTTTGAGCCTGTTTACGAATCAAATCTCCATCTAGTTGAATTGGTGGATTACCACCATCGCCGATAGCTACTAACATTGTATTATCAGGTAGCCAAACAATGCGCGATCCGAAGTGCTGACCCCCTCTTTTTGCTTGAGAAACTTCAAAAATAACTTCTAAATTTTGTAAAGCTGTACCATCAAATTTTGCTCTGGCAACTCTAGTACGATTGTTGTCTCGGCTGCCATAAGAATAGGTAAGATAAATAAACCGATTTTCGCTAAAATCTGGATGAAGAGAAACATCCATCAAACCCCCTTGTCCCACTGCGAAGACTTCAGGGATTCCAGCGATCGCCTTAGGCTCTAACACCCCATTACGGACAATGCGTAACCGTCCTGGACGCTCAGTAATTAACATTTCTCCATTTGGTAGCCATGCTATGCTCCAAGGATGTTCTAAGCCCTCTACTATAGTCGTTTTTTGGACACTTTTGGCAATAGCAATCTGATTTTTTGAGCTAGCTAGATTACCCTTCACACTAGAGACTGAATCAGAATTTTGTAGGAGAGAACAACCTACAAGAGCAAAGATAACACTTCCACTTAGAATCTGTTTCAATCGGCGAGAGATTGTTTTTTTCATCTTTTTTGCCCAGATACTATCAGTTGGTAGGAATTTTTAGGGTATTTCTCCCAGCATAAGTAAAAAAGCCATCTTTTAAATTAACAAAAAAATATGACAGGAAAATGACGCTTAACTGTATGGATTCTTAATGTTAGCAGTAAGATTATGATTTTTTGTGTTTTATCTACTTGGCGATCGCCAAGTAAAAGCTAATGCAATTAAACCTAGAAAATAATCGATTTTTTGCATAAACAAAAATTTTGTACGTAGACATAAAGTAGCCAAGATACCGTTCAAATAGCTTATATGCCCTTACATTCGTAGTGAATAACGCTTAATGAACAAATTGTTAATCATGTAAATTAGATGAATAATATTAGCTTCAGAGTTAACCTAAGAATTTTAGGCACAAATCACCGAAAAAAGCGTTTAATATTTGTACTTTTCTAAATTTTTGCTCCTTTTTCCCTAGTTTTTCCCGATTAATAACTAGGGTTAAGTGAAACTTGCTGATTAAAATTTTCTATTCCAGGCAAATATAAAATAATCTGAGTTTTAATAGTTGTTTTTCATAATCCTCAGTAGCTCGTACCTAATTTAATATCGAACCTTAAAAATCTTCTTTGTCTGAAGAATATTTCCTCCAAACCGCACTTTTGCGCTACTAATCCTCCAAATAATTAGCTCGATCTACCGATCTTTTCCAACAACTATTTTTGCTTGCAACTAATTAATATTTATGGGCAGCGTTTTCTCCTTCGGCTAACGCGAACTTATTGGCGATTTGCTTGTCAAGACAACGCTGAATTTCAGATGACTAAAGAAGAAGCCGTAGAACTATTAGATCGCTTAGTTGTAGATAAAACAGGAAATCGTTTAACTGATGTACAAAGACTTGTTTTTTGTAATTGTTGGTTGCCATCACGTAACAGCTATGAAGAGATTGCTAACACTTATGGTTACTCCGCTACTTATCTCAAACAAGATGTAGGACCAAAATTATGGAAATTAATATCTGAAGTTTGTGGAGAAAAAGTCAAAAAAACTAATTTTAAGGCGATTTTAGAACGTCAATTAGGCAAAATTGAAATTGATGTTGTTGATTCAAGGAAAATAGTAACATAATCAGCCTCAGATGATGAATATCTACTACAAAAACAAGTAGATTCTCAATTAATATTCGATCGCTTTATTAATTGGGGAGAAGCCCCTGATATTTCCGTTTTTTATGGTCGTACTGAAGAACTAGCTACCTTAGAAAAATGGTTGCTAGAAGATCGTTGTCGTCTGGTATCTATTTTAGGAATGGGAGGAATAGGCAAAACCCATTTAGCTGTTAAACTAGCTCACAACGTTCGAGAACAATTCGACTATATATATTGGAAGTCTCTAACTCATGCGCCTTCTTTGCAACAGGTACTTTTAGAGTTATTACAATTTTTAAATCAAGGAAATAGCCACGATTTACCAACTAGTATTGATGAACAAATATCTCAATTAATAATTTATTTGCGCCATAAGCGATGCTTGATAGTTTTAGATAATTTAGAAGCTGTTTTAGATAGTGGTAATACAATCGATACTTATCCCTCAAAAGATCGAGAATATCAACGGTTTTTTCGGTTAATTGGTGAATGCAATCATCAAAGTTGCTTACTACTCACCAGTCGAGAAAAACCTCGGGAAATTTCTTTGATGCAAGGAAAAACTTTACCTGTACGATGTTGGCAACTATCTGGGTTAAGTGTGTCAGCAGGGAAACAACTATTAAGCTTAAAAGGCTGTTCTTGGCAGTCGGAATTGGATTGTTGTTTTTTAATTGAAAAATATTCTGGTAATCCATTAGCTTTAAAGATGGTTTGTTCAGTTATCCAAGAATTATTTACAGGTGATATTCATGCTTTTATTCGCCAGAATACATTAGTATTTTCTGAAATTTTCTATCTTTTAGAACAACAATTCGAGCGTCTATCAGATTCAGGTAAAGTTTTTCTTTATTGGCTAGCGATCGCTCAGGAACCAATTCCTGCCTTAGAATTACAACAAGATATTTTTCCGCAGATATCTAATAAAAAACTAATCGAAACATTACAAGTACTGATTCAACATTCATTAGTTGAACAAAAAGAAAATAAATTTAGCTTGCAGCCTGTTGTGCAAGAATACATAATAGAAAAAATAATTGATTCAGCTTGTCAAGAAATTGTCACCGAAGATTTAAATCTCCTTAAAACTCATGCTTTACTCAAAGCACAAGATAAAGAATATATCAAAAAAGAACAAATCAAATTTATTATCAAGCCAATTATTAACAGATGTTTTAAATTCTTAGGTGATACCGAAAAAATCCAAGATAAGTTAAGACAGATACTTATCAAACTTCAAAATAAAGATGCTTTAGAGGTTGGTTATGCAAGTGGTAATGTTCTAAATCTTCTTTGTCAGCTAAACTCTAACTTATCTCAAGCCGATTTTTCCAATTTAGTAATCTGGCAAGCGGATTTACAAAACATTGATTTGCACAACGTTAATTTTACAGGTAGCGATCTAGCAAAATCAGTATTTGCCGAACAACTTACTAATATTCTGTCTGTTACCTTTAGTCCTAATGGTCAATTGCTCGCTACAGGAGATTCTAACGGAGAAATTCGTTTGTGGTCCATGGCAGAACGAAAGCTGCTAAAAACTTATAAAGAACACACAGGATGGATTTTTTCTCTAGCTTTTAGTCCTGATGGTGGTATTTTAGCTAGTGGTAGCAGTGATCACAGTGTTAAGCTGTGGGATATTCACAAAGATAAGTGTTTCAAGACTCTATCAGAACACAATCAAAGAGTACGTTGCGTCGAGTTTCATCCCCAGGGCAAGATCTTAGCTAGTAGCAGCAGTGACAACACAATTAAGCTATGGGATGTAGCTACCAGGTAAATGTTGGCAAACCTTAGCAGAACATAGTAGTTACGTTTGGTCACTAGCTTTTAGTGAAGACGGTAAGATGCTAGCTAGTGGTAGTGAAGATAAAACTGTCAAACTTTGGGATGTTATGACTGGTAGATGTCTAACAACTCTAAAAGGACATACAGGGTGGGTTCGCTCTGTTGCTTTTTGTCGTAACTATGCTGCTCGTAGCTTATATCCTCATCGTAACATCCTAGCTAGCGGTGGAGGCGATCGCACACTCAAGATCTGGGATGTTTCTACTGGTGAATGTCTGAAGACACTAACAGGACATATTAAGATGCGATTTCCCTGATTGTCGAACAGACTGAAGAATTACGCTTTAATCTCAAAGCTGGTATTCCCGAAGGAACAGAACATCTGTGGGGATTTTGTCAAAGTTGTGAATTTGCGGAAATCTGTCGTGGTGGTTGTTCTTGGACAGCTCATGTATTCTTCGATCGCCGTGGTAATAATCTTTATTGTCATCACCGTGCTTTAAAACAAGCCGAAAAAGGAATCAGAGAAAGATTTTATCCCCAAGTTAAAGCTCAAGGATTACCCTTTGACAATGGCGAATTTGCTTTAGTTGAAGAGCTAATCGATGCACCTTTACCAGAGAATGACCCACTTCATTTTACTAGCGATCGCATTAAGTGGTCAGAAAGTTGGCAAGAGAAAACAAAATCTGCGCCGTTTTTAACCGAGTCCAATTTATAACTAACTATCAATGAATACTAATAAGCTAACTAAGACTAACTCTCTTACTCCAAAAGTAAAAGCTGATTTGCCATTGGGCGATCGCGATTCTCAATTGATTTTACCGCGCTCAGGTTGGCAAGATAAAAAGGCTTGGTTAAAAGCTGTGATTAGAGCTAAACGGGCTTTAGATATGGCTGAAATCAACTTTCTTTTAGCGGGAATTTCCTCTGGCGTTAACAAAAGTTGACAACTTTGTTCTATTTAGTTGCTCGATCGTAAAGCTTCATTTCTTCACTATCTTTACCATATACTCCCGTAATTTGTTGCTTACAACAATCGATCGCGAATTCATTAAACTCTTCTTTCTCTACTCCATACATCTGCTCAAAATTATCTGGGAGGACACGGCAAAAGTCAGGACGTTGTTCATAAATTAAACACTTTCTGGTAGCGCGATCGAAATTTATGCACCACCCTTCTTCTCCTACCATACTCAGGTACAATTCTAGTTGTTGGAGAGATAAGTAATCACTCAAGTCAGGTCTATCCGCAGGATCGAGATGACAGCAAGCCCCACAATTATTGATACAACGCCAAGTTGCCATTAGTTAAATTAATTTAAGTAATAAAAGTTTACAAATTTTTGTTTCTTGGGTGAAAAATAGCTCACAATTCCCAGGTATTATAGACTATGGCTCATTAGATTTGGCCATTTAATTAGATTAGCTTGGGTAAAAATAGGAGAAAAAATGGGTTTTTTAACAAATATTTTCAATGTATTTAGCGGAATTGACTTCAATGTTATTTTTCAATTAACTTTTGTTGCTTTAATTATGCTTGCCGGCCCAGCAGTAATCTTTTTACTAGCTTTGCGCGGTGGTGACTTATAAGAGAATATTGATTATATTATCTTGTTTGTACCCTTCTACTAACGGAAGGGTATTTTTTGGTAAGTTTAGCTTAAAGCAGAAATAATTGCCTGTTGACTTGTGGTTTGGTAGACCTGAGTCAGATATTCTTTAACTGCATCAGCATCATCGGTAGGCAAAGGAATTTTACCTAATAAATCGAAAACGGTTTTATTGTCTGAAGGTGGTACGATGACAACTAAAGAAGATTCTAAAGGCTCATCATATTGCCAGAATGTTTTGATTTCAGCTGAATTTGGAGAGGTAGTAGAAGCTAATTGATTTGCAGCTAAATTTTGACGCTCATCTTCTTGTAAATTAGTAGATGGTTGACGATCGCCTATATTACTATTTTGACTACGAATAGCTCTTAAAGCTTCTAAAATCTCTTCTTTTGTGCGTCCTCGTAGCTGAAAGATCACAAAAGGGTCTTCACTAAAGCGATCGCCTAACTGATAGTAAACGGCAGCTATATGTTTACAGGGATTAGCTTTATCTGGACAACTACAACGAGAGCGAACATCCGAAAGAGTATAGGGAAAGAGGCTCAAACCATTGGCAGTAAAGACTTCTTCAATATTAGCTGGCATTTCCCCTGCAAGTAATTGCGCTGTATAAATTGCTTTTTTGGACATGGTTTGAATAATGCACTCCCAGTCCTCATCTGTAAAAGGCTTCTGGGACATTATCTTGATAATCCTTTCTCTATTTTCATCAGGAAAAGGCTCAAGAGAAAGAGCAACTTGATAAGGCTCAGCTTCACTTCCTTGCACCTTAGCAAATACCTGTCTTTCAGCAAATTCAATACTAAGAACATTGCCTTCCCTAGCGTAGTTACGTCCTCTTTCTAACCGCTTTTTAAAACGATAAGAATCTAGTAACTCTAGCCAACGCTCTACCCACCATTCTCTACCTTGTATCTCAAATTTATTGCTATCGTTCACAGTAATTTATTTTTCGCCTAAGTCAAAGATTCTGGTTGTGTTAGCTCTTAGCTTTTAGCTATTTATTTATATCCAACCTTTCTTTCTATTCTTTCTATAATGTATCTTAATTCCTGTTCAACACTTATTTGGCTGTGCAAAAACAAGTAAATTTTACCTCTTGGCTTGACAAAGATACTTTTGCTGCTTGGTTATTTCTTGCACCCGCTTTAATTATGCTTGGTGTTTTTCTGTTTTATCCTATTGCCTATTTACTTTATTTGAGTTTTACCACTGGGAGTTTTACCGTTGAAGGTATTCAATGGATTGGTTTACGTAACTATCTCAGGTTATTTACCGACTCCGATTTTGGGCAAGTTATTAGCAATACAATTTACTTTACGATTGCTACAGTTATTCCTGCTATTATTATTCCTCTAGGACTAGCAGTTTTACTCAATCAATCCATTGCTGGGCGAGGAATTTTGCGGGCTGCTTATTTTATTCCTTCAATTACTTCTTTGGTAGCAGTAGGATTAGGTTTTCGTTGGCTATTTCAAACAGAAGGGCCCGTTAATAGTTGGTTGCTGCAACTGGGAATACATCCTATTCCTTGGTTGAGTAGTACAGTGTGGGCGATGCCTGTCTTGATTTTACTTAGTGCCTGGAAGCAGTTGGGGTTTAACTTAGTAGTTTTCTTAGCAGGGTTACAGACTATTCCTCAATCTCGTTACGAAGCTGCCGAATTAGATGGAGCGAATGCTTGGGCAAAGTTTTGCTATATTACTTTACCAGGATTAAGACCTACTATTATTTTTGCCACAATTACTACCGCAATCTTTACTCTACGTAGTTTTGAGCAGGTTTATATTATTACTGGAGGAGGACCTCTCAATTCTACTAATATTTTGGTTTATTATATCTACGAACAAGCTTTTGCTCGCTTTGAATTTGGTTATGCAGCAGCAGCAGCTACAATTCTTTTAGCGATCGCTGCTATCTTAGTTTATCTACAGTTAAAGATTTGGCGTTCTGACTAAAATTAAGATGAAAATTTTCTCATCAAAATTTCATTAAAAATCCATAAACAGTTGCTTTCATTAAGTTATAGAGTCTGCTCAAGGAGGTTAAAAGCTTCATTTAATCACCTCTAAAAGTTGATTGTTGAACAGAACCGAGGAGGATAGAGATGGAACAACAAAATCAAATTCAAGCCGTTGCCCCAAGTCAACCAGAAGAAGAAAAAAGTAAAAAAGAAAGAGTTAAGGCTACTTTTAGTCTTCTTAATCACCTGGTTAAAATTTATAATGAAGGGGAAACCTATGTAAAACGAGGGTTAACACTTTTTGGATTAGGAAGTATCATAGCAGGTGTTTCTTTCGGGGCTGGTCAACAAGTTTCTCAAAAAGAAACTGATGTACTCAATAGTTTAAATAATTCTTCTACTTCTCAAGTTCAATCTAATCCTCAACCCGTTATCAATCATACTCTTCCTAATGGTCAACCTTCTGTTATTTATTTAGCCCCAATTCATAGCCAACATGGCTTTATTCCTACTCATAATCCTTTGCCGATAACAGCACCAATCAATACAACTAATCTTCAAGTCCAACCAGCATCGACTCCTGTTCCTACCTCGAAAACTGTGACTAGTTCTCCTATAAAAACAGCACCAACTCCTGTTCCTGCCTCGAAAACTGCAACTAGTTCCCCTGTACAACCAGCTTCAAATCCTGTTCCTAACTCAAAAACTGCGACTAGTTCTTCAGTCCAACCAGCATCAACTCCTGTTGCTACACCTAAATCTCCAACCGTCAACAGTAAACCAGAAGTACAGACTACAGTTAGAAAACCTGCAATTTTCAAACAACCCGAATCGGAACCTATAAATCGAGAAAAGCAGAACACAGTTAAACAGCCTTCAATTTTTAAACCATCTCAACCTGAATCTGTTAATACTGTGCTTACGGATATAGAGCAAACCGTAGAACCATTGCAGCAAGTATCAGGTATACTTTCAGGGTTAAAAAGAACAGTAGAACCTTGGGTAAACGAAGGTGAGTAGTTGGTAACAATTTGTATCATTTCAAAAATTGACAATGGACAACTAACAATCCAAAATTATCAATTGTCAATTATCAATTGTCCATTGATAGAATGTTATCAATAATGATTTCGTACTATGACTACAGTAACTGGTTCTACTGGTACAAATAACTTTGGAATTGGGGGAAAAGTCGATCGCTATAATTGGCATTGGCAAGGCAAACAATACAGAGTGGTTTACGAAACTATCGGACAAGGAAGCCCTCTATTATTACTTCCTGCTTTTAGCACGGTTTCCAGTCGCACAGAAATGAAAGGTATTGCCCAGATACTAGCTTCTCAATATGAAATTACTGTTTTAGATTGGTTAGGGTTTGGTGATTCTGAATGTCCTCCAGTAGATTACAATCCTGTTCTGTTTAGGAAATTATTACAAGATTTTGTGGAAACTGCTTTCAATCATCCCATTATCATTATTGCTGCAGGTCATGCTTCGGGATACGCCTTACAGATAGCCAAAGATAACCCCAGTATTGTCTCTAGACTTATTTTAGTCGCTCCTACTTGGCAAGGACCTTTGCGAGTCATGGGTTTACCTGATGGTATGAGAAAGTTAGTTAAAAACTTAGTACGATCGCCTTTAATTGGACAAATGCTGTACTATCTTAATACTCTGCCCTCTTTTCTGCGCTTGATGTATAAACGCCATGTATATGTAGATGAAACTAAATTAACCCCTGAATTTATTGCCCAAAAACACCACATCACCTCGAAAAAGGGGGCAAGATATGCACCTGCTGCTTTTGTGACAGGATCGATCGATCCTATAACTAACAGGGAAGAGTTTTTGAGTTATCTATCTTCTGTATCTATACCTGTGTCAATGGTGCTAGCGGAAAATGCCCCACCAAAATCAAAGGCAGAAATGAAAGCTATGGCGGAGTTAGACAAAGTACAAACAGTTCAATTATCAGGAACTTTAGGTATTCATGAAGAGTATGCTGAAATTGTCGGGGAAACAGTTCGGCAATTTTTGTAATTGAGTACCTAATTCAGTTTCTACTCTCTGTTTCTACAGGTAAACCAATAGTAAAAGTAGTTTGACCAGGTTTAGAGTCACAAGAAATTGTTCCTCGATGGCGGTTTTCTACTACCCTGCGGACGATATCTAAACCTAAACCAGAACCTTTACCAACAGCTTTGGTAGTAAAGAAAGGTTCAAAAATACGCGATCGCACATCATCAGGAATCCCCGAACCAGAGTCACTCATGGTTACTATTACTCTATCTTTGCAGCTAGAAGTAGTAATCTCTATTTTACCTTCGCCGTCCATGGCATCGATAGCATTATCAATTAAATTAGTCCAAACTTGGTTTAATTCACTACCATAAGCCGGAACTTTGGGAATTTTGCGGTCATAATTGCGCTTAATCTCGATTCCCTGCTTAATTTTATAGGAAAATAATTTGATAGTATCTTCGATACCATCATGAACATCAACAATTTGTTGGACTCCACGGTCTAAATGAGAATAAGATTTCATCGAGGAGATCAAAGCGGAAATCCTTTCTGCACCACGCAACCCCGCTTGAATACTAGACATTACATCAAAAGAAAGAGCCAACCAACGTATACCCTGATCTCTCAATTCGGTGGTATCGTCTCGCCAACGTTCCATTAATATATCGAGAATTTCGGGAGTGACATTTCCTGATGCTAGAGGTTCAGCTAATTTCCAAGCTTGTTCAACTCCATAGTCTTCCAGCCAATCCAGTAACTCTTCTTCGCGATCACTAATAGTAAGAGAATCTAGACGACCTTCAATGATAATATCGTAACCGCGATCTCGTAAGTCCTGCCATTCTTGAGTATGAGTGGGATCTTCTTCGGTAGCCATTGCCTTACCGTATACGAGATTCATTCGTTGCAACTCTAGGAGTGCTGGAGTAACATCTTTTAATGCCCGAACCAAGGCTGCTGCGGGATTATTTAGTTCGTGGGCTAAACCAGCAGCCAAATTACCTAAAGCTGCCATCTTTTCTCGATTGCGGATGAAAGACTCTAACCCTCTTATTCTAGTCTGTACAGTGCGAAAAATTGTTCGTTCAAAATCTCGACACTCATGCAATAATTCCAGAAAATCTTCACCAGCGATCTCGTAAACACGGCAATCGGTTAAAGCACATAAGGTTACTAAAATTGGTTGTTCGGTAAGCACGGGAATTTCGCCCACAAAAGCTGGTGCTTCGTGTTGTCCGATCGGCATTTCTATACCGTTACTTAGACGAGAAATACTTAGACTACCAGCTAAAATAACGAAAAATCCCCTGGGGGGATCTCCTTCTTTAATTAAAATTTCTCCTTTAGCTAAGTCTATGGGAGTAGCGCGATCGCATATCCAGTCAATTCTTGCTTTAGGTAAATGTTGAAATAACTCTAAACGTAAAAGTTCTTCGGCACACAACATAATATCTCTTTTGGGTAGGGTAGATAAATCTCGGTCTAGTTGGTAGTTAGTAGTTAGTAGTTAGTAGTTAGACTGGAAATTTTGATGCGTAGTTTTTAGAATCGATCGCGATCGTGAGGGGCTTCAAAATCAATAATTGGTCCTAAGGGAACAATCCCACTAGGATTAATATGGGGATGACTTTGATAATAATGCAACTTGATATGATCTAGATTGCAAGTATCTTTAACCCCTGGATATTGATAAATATCTTTGAGATAGTTCCACAAATTAGGATAATCCCAGATATGTCTGAGATTACACTTAAAATGGACATAGTAAACAGGATCAAAACGCAGCAAGGTAGTAAACATACAGATATCCGCTTCGGTCAACACATCGCCACAAAGATATCTTTGGTAGCCTAACATTGCTTCCCAATAATCTAAAGCTTCAAATAATTTTATAACTGCTTCGTTGTATGCCACTTTTTTAGTAGCAAAACCAGCACGATAAACCCCATTATTAATAGGTTCGTAGATTTTATCGATCGCCTCGTCTATTTTTGCTTGTAATTTGTCTGGATAGAGATTGACTTTATTTTTCGCGATCGCTTCAAACTGGGTATCAAACATCCGTATGATTTCACGGGATTCATTATTGACAATAGTGCCAGTCTGTTTGTCCCACAAAATAGGTACAGTTACTCTGCCAGTGTAGTGTGGATCTGCTTTAGCGTATACTTCCCTGAGATACTTGGCACCAATTATAGGATCGGGAATAGAACCAGGAAAATCAGAAAATTCCCATCCTTCTTCCGCCATTAAAGGATCGACTACAGACAAGCTAATCGCTTCTTCTAACCCTTTTAGTTTCCTCATAATCAGGGTACGATGCGCCCACGGACAAGCATAGGAAACATAGAGATGATAACGTCCTGATTCTGCTTTAAAATTACTAGAGCCATCTGCCGTTACTTTTTGACGGAATGTAGTTGGGTTGCGTTGGAAACGTCCTTGTTTATCTTGTTCGTACCCTTGATTGCACCATACTCCATCAATCATCATTCCTGTAGCCATAATTAATCCTCCATCATCATTGATCATTTAGGGGTTAGGCATTGCCTAACCCCTACGCAATGGTTATTAACCTTCATCAGAAGTTAGAATTTTAGGAACACGGAAATAGTCTCCTTCCTGTTCCGGTGCTGCTTGTACTAGTGCTTCTTTATCAGGAAAAGGCTTAAGTGTATCAGAGCGAGTAATATTGCTTAATTCGATCGCTCTGGTAGTAGGGGGTACATCGGCTGTATCTAACTCACTCAGTTGTTCAAAGTAGCCCAAGATACTATTTAGTTGAGTAGTAAATTGTTCTTCTTCTTCTGTTGTAATATCAAGACGTGCTAGATGGGCAACTTTCTTTACTTGTTCGCGATCGATCATAGGTAATTAAGAATTAGCAATTAGTAGTTAACAATTAAAAGAAAACATCCATTTCTGAACGTCCAGTAATTTTTAGCCAGTTTTGAGCTTCCATATAGTTATTGGGAGCAATCCGAATAGCTTGTTTCCAATATTCTGCTGCTTTGTCGTAAAATGCTTCTGCCTCTTCGTCCTTACCTGCTTCTTTAGCTTTTTCTCCTTCATAATGGTACAGCACAGCAATATTATTTAGTGCTTGAGGCATACGAGGATTCAAATCGATCGACTGATGATAATATCTAATTGCTTGGTCTACATCCCCATTACTAGCGTAGATTAAACCCATATTGTAAAGAATATAACTGCGATCGTTGGGGTCTTCTTCTAGTTTTAGGGCTTCTTCATAGTTTTCTAATGCCTCGGCATATTCCCCATCTCCTTGGGCAGACATACCATCACGGTAGTAAGCGAAGGCTTCTTTAGCTTTTTTATTAGTTGGTAAGGCTTTTAAAATTATGTCCGCCATTACCGTAAAGGTCTTATCAATAAAATTGTCGTTTCTTTGAGTACGTGGCATAATTCAGTTATCAGTTATCAGTTATCGGGTAAGGGCGGTTCGCGAACCGCCCTTACATTAGTTATCAGTTTACAGGTTACAGATTAACTCTGGTGCAAACTAGAAATTAACTTCACAACTTAAATCTCCTGATTTTTGCGAGAAGCGGAGATTCTCCTGATAATCTACAGGACAATCAATCACGGCGGGTACATCTTGTGCTAAAGCCTCTTTGAGAGTAGGAATCAAATCAGCAGCAGATTCTACTCGATAACCTTTTAAGCCCATACTTTCAGCAAATTTAACAAAGTCTGGATTGCCAAAATCAACAAAAGAAGAATGACCAAATTGATTGATCTGCTTCCACTCAATCAAACCATAGCCATCATCATTGAAAATTAAAGTGACAAAAGGAGTTTTAGCCCGTAAGGCTGTTTCCAATTCCTGACAATTCATCATAAAGCCCCCATCTCCAGTGACAGCCACAACTTTTTTATCAGGATGTACTAATTTTGCAGCGATCGCGCCTGGAATAGCAATCCCCATCGCTGCAAATCCATTAGAGATAAGACAAGTATTAGGAGCATCACAATGATAGTGACGAGCCATCCACATTTTATGCGCTCCCACATCAGAAATCACGATATCTTCTTGCCCCATTACCTGACGCAAATCATAAATGATTTTTTGCGGTTTAATGGGAAATCCTTCATCGTGGGCGTATTTTTCGTAATCTTCTCGAATCTCTTGACGCAATTTGACCGCCGAAGGAGTTGATTTACCCTGACGATCTGTGCGCTTCATAATATCCATCAGAGAATCAGAAATATCTCCTACTACTTCTACAATTGGAATGTAGCTACTATCAATTTCGGCTGGATTAATACCAATATGCACAATAGGAGTTGTCCCTTCCGGATTCCATCTCTTGGGAGAATATTCAATTAAATCATAGCCTACAGCAATCACTAAATCCGCACTATCAAAAGCGCAACTAATTAAGTCTCTTTGTTGTAAGCCAAATGTCCAAATAGATAGGGGATGAGTATAGGGAATTGCGCCTTTACCCATAAAGGTATTAGCGACAGGAATATTAAGCTGAGTAACAAACTCGGTGAGAGCTTCACTAGCATGACCGCGAATAGTCCCATTACCAGCCAAAACAATCGGATTTTTTGCCTTGGAAATAGCAGCAGCAGCAGCATTAATACTCCGATAAGAAGCATAGATTTTTTCGCGATCGTCTCTCCTTAAAGAAGTTCCTACTACTGGCATGGCAGCAATATTTTCTGGTAAATCTATATGTACTGCTCCTGGTTTTTCACTTTGAGCAACCTTAAAAGCCTTACGAATGATTTCTGGTGTATTATGAGGACGAACAATTTGTGTATTCCATTTAGTGACAGGGGCAAACATGGCTACCAAATCTAGATATTGATGTGATTCAATATGCATTCGATCGGTACCTACTTGTCCTGTAATAGCTACTAAAGGCGCACCATCAAGGTTAGCATCAGCTACTCCAGTCATTAAATTAGTTGCCCCAGGGCCAAGAGTCGAAAGACATACCCCTGCTTTCCCCGTCAAACGACCATAAACATCTGCCATAAAAGCTGCACCTTGTTCATGGCGAGTAGTAATAAATTTGATTGATGAATTCCTCAGTGCTTCTAAAATATGCAGATTTTCTTCTCCTGGTAAACCAAAAAGATATTCTACACCTTCATTTTCTAAGCATTGAACTAGTAACTCAGCAGTGTTTAGCTCCCCCATAACGATTCACCCACTATGAAATGTATATCCCAATTAGCTCACAAAATAATTTATTTCTTGATTGAGCTTATAGAATCTAGCATAGACAAAATAAGAGGTATTTTTTGGTAATATTTGGAGCAATCGATCATTCTTCTCTACAGAATCTTCATCAATGATTAGGGTTACTACATCGTATCTGCAATATATTTGCGGGTTAAACCAGTAAAATACTTAGAGGAAAATTTAGTTTAAGAAAAAAAAACATGAAGCAGCGTGGAGTAACAGTTTGGTTTACTGGTTTTAGTGGTGCAGGAAAAAGCACTATTGCTACAGCCCTTACCGAAGAATTAAAGTCTCAAGGTTGCGACCTTGAGGTTTTAGATGGAGATGAAATTAGAGAAAACCTAACTAAGGATTTGGGTTTCTCTAAAGAAGACCGAGATACTAATATTCGTCGTATTGGTTTTGTTGCCAAGCTGCTTACCCGTCATGGGGTGATAGTTTTAGTTCCTGTTATTTCTCCTTATCGTGCTATTCGGGAGGAAATGAGAAAAAACATTAGTGATTTTATCGAGGTATTTGTCAATGCACCGATAAGTGTATGTGAAGAGAGAGATGTTAAAGGATTGTATAAAAAAGTAAGAGCAGGAGAAATCAAACAATTTACAGGGATAGACGACCCCTATGAACCACCTCTCAATCCTGAAGTTGAATGCCGTACCGATTTAGAGGAGTTACCAGAAAGTGTAGCCAAAATTATGGATAAGCTGAAAGAGTTAGGTTACGTTGCCTAAATTTAAACTACGTTATTGTTTACGAGGGAAAAAATCCTCAGTATCTCCTCCTAATTTAGTCAATTACGGAGGGGAATTTTGTTTATATTGTTCTTATTGCTTTTTTTCAGGAATCACGCTGCAAGATGATGTGCTTAATCTCACTTATTCACGCTTTTTCTCTGGTTTTTCTAGGTTAAAGGGGAAAGAATCCGTCGGTGGAATAGTTTCGATCGCGGGAGGTCTTAAGCGATCTTGCCACCTAGAAATTTGTGCTTGAGCTTGTTGATATGCCACAGTTCCAGAAGGTACTAATTTAGCGATCGCAATAGCCTCTTCTAGAGAATATTCCGATCTAGTTTGAGCAATGCCTAAAATTTGGCTACTCCAACGATTAACATTCTGAACGACCTGAGTATAGGGATCTGTAGTAGATGATATGCGTCTGGCTACTTTAATTGCTTGAGCTAATGATTCTGGGGTTCTACGATCGGCAAGGGTTTTAGCTTCCAGTAAATAGCGAATGGCTTGAATCTCTTGTCGCCAGCTATTAATTTTGGTTTGGGCTTCCCCATACAAAGCTCGTCCTGGTCTTATTTGCTGTGCTTTATCAATAGCTGCTGAATAATTATTATTAGTAGCTAAAACAACTGCTCGATCGAGCAAAGGTTGATCTTCTACTACCTGAATCTTACTACGCCACTGACTAACATACTCTTGAGCTTCTGAATAAAGAGGACTGGTACTAGAGATTAATTTGGCTTCAGCGATCGCTCGTTGCCAAGCACTAATATTACCTCCATAAGCAAATTCTCTAGCACGATTGAGAATGGGTTGATCTTCAATGGTTTGGATTTGATTACGCCATCTTCTAATTTCTACCTGTGCATCAGGATAACGGGGATGGAAAGAAGGAATGAGACTAGCTTCAGCGATCGCCTTTTTATAGCTACTTATTCCACCACCTTGAGCTAATTGTCTGGCTTTAGATAAGTGAGCTACATCCTCAATTTCTAATTTCCAACGGCTGATTAATCTTTGCCCTCGTTCATACAAAGGACTATTAACTTCTAATTTTTCGGCTTCAGCGATCGCATCTTCTAACCCAAAAACGGTATCTAAACTGGCACTAGAACCAGCACTAGCTAGAATTACCCAATCTTTAACCTGTTCTTCTAATCCCAAACTATCAGGAACACGAGTAGTAACTCGGAGTAATTTTCGCCATTCCTGCGCGTCTAATAACTCTTGAACAGTTCTTAATAATTGGTCTTTGGCTTCTGCTCTAAAGTCTTGAGTATCTTGGTAGGCATAGCTATCTGGGTTAATTTGTTCGACTCTATCTAAAGCTGCTAAGAGGTTATCTACCCCACCCTGACGGAATTGGCTATAAGCTTTATCCAGAGTAGTCCTTTCTTCTTGAGCGATATTAATTTTATCAATAATTTCTTGATACTTAGTCGTTGCCCAATATTCATTAGAACTATTAGTTAAACGCACTGCCCAAACAAAGGCTTCATTCCAATTAGCATCCCGTAGCTGCTCTTCTACAGTGTTATAATTCTCTTCTCCTTGAGACCAAATCTTTTGCCATTGCTCAATTTGTTCTTCTACTACTGTATGAGCTTCAACATGTTCGGGAATTTGCTTGGCAACAGCGATCGCTCCTTCTAAATTTCCTGACTGAAACTTCTCTTCTCCTAGTGCTAAGATATCTCTCGCCCATTTTTCTACGTTGCGGTTAATTTCTCCTCTGAGGGGATGATCTTGGGGTAGAACTTCTACTAAAGCGATCGCCTGAAGCAAATCATTCACAGTTTTATTCTCTGCTTGGGACTGAGCGCAGTACAAACGTATTGATGCTGATGCTATGGGCCAATATATACGGTTGCAGTTCTGCTGCTTTGGCAATTTGAGGAGTAGGGAAGTAGCTGTAAAACCAATTCCTCCAAAAATAAAGACTAAAAAAATACCCCAAAATTGCCAAGTTTGCCACCAGGGAACTTGACTTGAACGTTCTGTTTGCATCAGTTTAAATTAATTATTTTTTTGGCTTATGTTGAAAGGTTAAATATAAAAATTTAAGGTAATATATATTTTCTATTCTAACTATCTATCAGAATCCCCGAATACTAATCGGGGAATTTTAGCTATTTACTTAGACTGAAATAATTGTAGAGTATTAAACCGACTCAGTTTTAAGATCGGCAATTAATTGTGCCAATTCATCTTTGCTGGCTTGATAAATCTCACCACAGAATTGACAGGTAGCTTCTGCTCCTTCATCTTTCTCAATCATGTCTTGCAATTCTGCTTCTCCCAGCATTTTTAACGCGCCCAAAACACGATTAAAAGAACAACGACAATCAAAACGCACTATTTGACTTTCTGGCAAAATAGATAGTCCCAAATCCCCCAATAGCTCTGCCATTATTTCGTTTAAAGTTTTGCCTTTTCTTAATAAAGGAGTAAATCCAGATAATTTACTGACGCGAGATTCTAACAGAGAGATAAGAGATTCATCGCGAGCAGCTTTAGGTAAAACTTGTAGCAATATTCCTCCCGATGCGGTTACTCCTTCTGCACCCACAAATACACCAACTAACAAAGCGGAGGGAGTTTGTTCTGAAGTTACTAGGTAGTTAGCCACATCATCCCCTACTTCTCCTGAAACTAGCTCAACTGTACTAGAGTAAGGATAGCCATAACCTACATCTTTTACTACATATAAGTATCCTTCTTGACCGATAGCTTTCCCTACATCTAATTTACCTTGGGGATTAGGAGGTAATTCTACCTCAGGGTTTTCCACATAACCTCTAACAGTGCCATCTAAACCAGCATCTATTAATAATCCACCTAAAGGACCACTCCCTTTAATCCGTAGGTTAACTCTTGAACCTTCTTTTTTCATATTAGAAGCGAGTAGTAACCCAGAAGACATAGCCCGCCCTAAAGCAGCCGTAGCAACGTAAGAAAGTTTGTGTTTTTGTCTTGCTTCTTCTGTAAGGCGGGTAGTAATGACTCCTACGGCTCTAATACCGCTGTCTGCTGCTGTTGCTCGAATTAGTTTATCTGCCATGAATTTCCTTATATTCGTACCGTTGACTGCTGGACAAAAAAAATTAAAAGCGAGGCGAGCACGCTTTTACACTTTTAGTTATAGACAAAATTAGAATATAATCACCAAAGCCAAAATGGTCAAATCATCACAAATATGGCTTCAATTCTGATAATTTACTGATTACTGATTACTTACTAATTACTACTCATTACTCACTACTTAAAATAGTTACCTGAAAAACTATGGATTTCCTATTAGAAAGGGTTTATCCATGACGATTTTGATGCCATTGCCAAGCATGACTAACTATTGTATTTAAGTCGGCATAGTTTGGACTCCAACCAAGAATTTTCTGGGCTTTATCACTACTTCCAACTAAAATAGGCGCATCTCCAGGACGGCGCTCGCTTTCTAGGGCAGGAATTTCCTTTCCCGTTATTTTTCGTGCTGTTTCGATTACTTCTCGTACCGAAAAACCGTTACCATTACCTAAGTTAAATACTTGACTTTCACCACCATCGAGTAAGTACTTCAATCCCAAAACATGAGCATCAGCTAAATCATTAACATGAATGTAATCTCTTACTGCTGTGCCATCGGGAGTATCATAATCTGTACCAAAAATGTACAGGGATTTTCTTTTGCCTAAAGCTGTCAATAAAGCTAGAGGAATTAGATGGGTTTCTGGATTGTGATCTTCTCCCAAGTTACCACTAGGATCTGCTCCAGAAGCATTAAAATAACGGAATGCTACTGATTTTAGTCCATAAGCGCGATCGAAATCAGCTAAAATCCGCTCAACCATATCCTTACTAGCAGCATAGGGACTGAGAGGATCGTGGGGATGATTTTCGGTCATGGGGATTTCTTTGGGCATTCCATAAACAGCACAGGTAGAAGAAAAGACAAACTTCTTTACTCCTGCTGCGATCGCTGTCTCTAAGAGGTTAAGAGTACTACTCACATTGTTGTAGTAATATTTTCCAGGTTCTTGCACCGATTCCCCTACAGCAATATAAGCAGCAAAGTGCATTACCGCAGCAATATTATGAGTGGTAAAAAGTTGCTCTAATAAAGCTCGATCGTTAGTATCTCCTACTACTAACTCTACTTGCACTACATCTTTAATAATTTCTGGATGTCCGTAGGCGAG
>JASJDI010000032.1 GCA_030065155.1 Xenococcaceae cyanobacterium MO_188.B29 | reverse complement strand
CCAGCCAGAGAATAAATTCTCTGTCTTATACCTTAAGTCCGTTTAAACGGACTTGATATTTTAGCCAAGAAATTAATTTCTTGGTGCATTGGAACTAGCATGAAATAGCCCTGATTCAAAAGACTCATCAACTATACCAGTAACTTGTACCTTATCTCCTATGGCAACATCTACCCCAGGGAGATTACCGTCAAATACAAAGATACCTTCAGAAGTCGCTGCATTACTATCAATATCTGTATTTTCTTCTTGTAAATAGAAACCCCTTAACCCATCTTCCCCTTGAAAATCACCAACTACAATAGCTTCTACGGTAACGGTTTGATTAATTAGAGTACTGGCATTTCTACTACCTTGTATGTTGCTAATCAATTCAAGGTTAGGAGGGTCTAATACTGCTTCATTCTCTTCACTAGGAACGGTTATTTGAGCAACAAACGTAGCTGTATTATTTTGCCGAATGTTGTAATTAGATACTGTATCAGCATTGGCTATGCCAGGATTTCCTAGTAAAAAAAAGCCATCTGAATTAAGAGAAAAACTATCGAGATCGATCGCATTGTTAGATAAATCATTACTACTGTTATCAAGTACTAAAGTTTGTCTATTGATTAACTGGGGAACACCAGTCACCGCAGGCTACGTCGTTTTACGGTGAAACAGTTGCGGTGGTGAGGTAGTGCGGTCTTGGGGGTCTCCCCCATGAGCAACTACCGAAAGGGTTTCCCGACTTGAGCAAAGCGCGAAAGTGCGGTCTTGGGGGTTTCCCCCATGAGCAACTTTCGTAAGAACTGTTGAACCCGAAGGGCGGAGTAACGGTGACTACGCCAGGAGTATCATATCATCAAAAAAAAATCTCTGAAAAGTATTCATTATTGCCTTTTAGAGAAGATCGATAGAATAAAGATTAAGCTCAGCAATTACAATAATTAAGCAGATTCAGAGCCAGTAACAAAATCAACTTCTGTGAGGGTTAAATCCCCTGCATCTAAAACTCTTGCCAGTCTTTCATCGGTATCAATTACATCGATGACTAGATTTGTACCTTGTTGAGCAATAGATAGGTCGGCAAAAGCCAATCCTGTACCAGATATATCAATAACATCCAGTCCCTGCTCAAAATCGGCAATAACATCCGTCTCATTATCACTAATCAGGACAAAAGTATCACTACCTGCTTCACCGCGAAGAGTATCAATTCCTTGTCCACCAGCCAGAGTATCGCTACCTTCTCCACCGACAAGACGGTCTTGACCGCTATTTCCTCTGAGAAGATCATTATCTGCTTCTCCCAGAAGAGTATCTTTGCCATTGCCTCCAGAGAGAGTATCTTCTCCTACATCGCCACGAAGCAAATCTTTCCCTTCATTTCCAGAGAGAGAATCGTTACCTGCTTCCCCCAAAAGGGTATCATTGCCAAAACCACCAGTCAGATTATCATCACCTTCACCACCAAGAAGACGGTCTGCACCATTTCCACCGATGATAAGATCGTTATCTGCTTCTCCCAGAAGAGTATCTCTGCCATTGCCTCCAAAGAGAGTATCTTCGCCTACATCGCCACGAAGTACGTCGCTACAACTATTTCCCTTGAGAAGATCGTTACCAACTTCCCCTAAGAGGGTATCAGAATCTTGACCCCCAGAGATACTATCATCTCCATCTCCGCCACGAAGAGTATCTTCCCCTTCATTGCCACTCAGGGTATCATTACCAGCCTCACCACGAATTATGTCGTTGCCTTGAAGTCCACGAATAATTTCATTTCCATCTTCTCCTCGTAAGGTATCATCACCAGGGGTCCCCTCTATCACCACAGGCTCAGCAGTTTCAATCGTTACGCGAGTTACAATTGGGTCATGGTCACTAGCACGCTGAGATGTTTCTGCGAATTCACTATTGACATGAACTGCATCGAATTCAGCCGAATCAACCAGTCCTCCACTTACTAAGATATGATCCAAAGATTGAGAGTTGCCTTGGAAGTTAAAAGTATAACGTTCATTTTCAGGCAAAGTGTTAGTGAGATTGGTTAGCGGGTTATTCTGTTCGAGTTCTAAGACAGGAGAGACAAACTCAAACTCATTGAGATCGCCCAAAACTACTACATTTGCTTCGGGATCGCTGGTTAAAGTATTATTAACAAATCCCTGAACTTCTGTAGATTGTGCTTGACGTTCATCAAGAGAACCATTGACATCTACCTCTTCTTGACGTTCATCAAAAGGCTGTTCTATACCCAAGATAGGTGCGCTACCACCTTTAGAGGAGAAGTGATTATTAACTACGGTTACTTCTTGCTGGTTAAACTCGAAAGTAGCAACTAGAGGTAAACGCGCACCATTAAAAGCTTCCCCTTCTGCTTGACTACCAATAGTTTGCACTGAGCCATCTACTAAGCTAACTCGGTTAGGATTGTAGAGAAAAGCGGTACGAATGTTTCCTCCAGGCTGACCGCCACTGATATTATTGCCAATGAAAGTGTTATCGATAAATTCGTAAACTAGGCTACCATTAACTAACCCATCATCTACTCGATCGATCTCCTCTACTAAAGCTTGTAGAGTTCGATCCGCAGCAGTAACACCGTTATCATCAGAACCACTGTTGTCTTGAACTTCTTGTAAACCAATAATATCGGGTGTACCCAAATTGTTAACGATTTGCTCGGCAATGGCATCAAAACGACCATTAGCTATGTCGGTATCCCCGTCTGTATCGTTGGGGTCTAAATTTAGTACATTGTAAGAAGCAATAGTAAGTTGCTCACTAGTACCAACCAGATTAGTAGATTCTGGCTCTAAGTTTTCCGACTGAATATTGGTGGTAAAATCTTCTGTAGGTAAAATCTCGAAGTTACCGAAACCGTAGCTAACTACACCAGTTACATCACCCAAACTATCCCCTGTATTTACATCAGGAAAGTCAAAGTTGAAGATACCAGCATCTTCATCGATTTGGATCTTTTCAGGATTAAAATCATCAGGACTAATATTTAGAGTACCGCGATCGCTAATACCTGTAGCACTTGTCCCATTATCTACTACTGCAAAGATTTCCCCGAATCGGCTAGTACCAGAAACTGCTAATAAGTCTGTTGCGGTAACTAGCATAGCTTCTAAGGACTCAAAAAAGTCTATACCATCGATTTCAGGCTCAAAGTTAGCAAAAGCATCGTCATCTATATTGGCATTAGGAGGAATCCGCCCATCTTGACCAATAATTGTAGCTGCGGGAAGTTCGTTACCAGTGCTGAGAGTTGTGACTGTTGAACTAACAATTTGTGTACTGGGAAGGTTACGGCTATCAGTATCTCCAGGGAAAAACTCGGCAACAGTTCCTGCTACTTCTAATTCATCCCCAACACTGACCCCAGGATTTCCACCAGTAAAAACAAAAATAGCATCAGAAGTTGCTATATTGTCATCTCCCGTAGCATCTTGCAAGTAAAACCCATTACTATCTACTGCGGTAATAATTCCTGTGGTAGTAACACTATCTCCTGTAATATTAAAGGTGTTTCCAGGTAGGGAGTTGAAAAAGTCAACAGTTGTTTGACCATCGGCTAAAACAAAAGGAGATACATGACCTTCCCCCTGAATTTCATAGATAGGAACAATCACATCTGGTTCACTGCTGCCGAAAGTAGCTAGAGGAAAAGGATTAGCAGCAGTACTATTGCTTGTTTCACCGTCTAAAGCATTAGGTCCACTAAAGTTCCAGTTATCGAGAACAAAATTATTACCATCGGGGTCTATACCAGACTCCCGATAAGCCCACCCATCTAAATATTCCCAGGGTTGACCAGTCCCATCAACATCTATTTCCCCGAAAACATCTACAACTATACCATTTTCAAATAGTTCGATCTCATCATCCCCATTGATTGAAGCTGCACTGCTAGTATCATCGGGGGGAAAGCCGAAGAAATTCTCGAATCCAACACTATCACTAGCGATATAAATATAATCTCCAGCACTAGCAGAACCAGAGAAAGTAAACTCTTGCCCATCAGTACCACCACCATTGTTGGCAGAACCAAAGCCATAAATACTTAAGTCGGGGATATCATTAAGCGCAAAAAACTCGATCGCTTTAGGCAAACCTCCAGGAAGATCCCCATCAATAATTCCTGTGATAATTAGATCGCTCATACTAGAAACACCTCCTATATTGCTGTTTTTCCTAGAGATAATCCGCAGTGATAATTAAAATGTTCGATGTTTTGTCTAATAGGTATAAAAATTATGGACGAGATACACTTCTCTACAATGGATACTTAACGCGGATAAAATAGGCTAATTCCTGGTAAGGTTAACAGAACCGATAAAATTGTTTATCCGCTAATTTTGCCCATAACTTCATTAATAGTCTCAATTGTTGGTAAAGGAGAGCTAAAGCTTTAGTTAACTATGAGAAAAAAAAATTCTTGCCCAATT
This sequence comes from Xenococcaceae cyanobacterium MO_188.B29, assembly GCA_030065155.1. Classification (GTDB taxonomy): domain Bacteria; phylum Cyanobacteriota; class Cyanobacteriia; order Cyanobacteriales; family Xenococcaceae; genus JASJDJ01. The sequence continues at coordinate 28,201 of JASJDI010000032.1, read as the reverse complement.
ATTTAGTTTTATCGATCGCTATTATCTTTGGTTTAGGTTGGTTTGTCATTGCCACTCAGATAATCATTCCTCATTTTAGTGGTAGTGAAGTTGCTGCGGTCGATCGCTATAGTTATTTAGGTGATTCTGTATTTGAAATTATTAAAAATCTATTTTTGCAGCCTTGGCGCATTGGCAATCAAGTTTTTTCTCTAGGAACTCTCGAATACATATTTTTGCTAATCTTACCAGTGCTTTGGGCAATTTCGCCCCGCTCTAATTTTGCGCCTTTAATTGGAGCTATTCCGATTCTCTTTATCAATATTCTTTCTGAATCTGCTGGACAGCGCAATTTAGTACATCAATACTCATTACCTATTTTGCCTTGGTTATTTTTAGTAGTTATTGCTGCAATGGCTAGTAATAAAACATGGTTAAAAAGATCGAGAATAATCTTAATCTGGTCAGTCTGTACTTTTTTAGCTTTAGCCAAATTTGGCTACTTTGGTTCTCTCTATCTAGAATCGATCGATACTTGGCAAGCAACGAGAGAAGCCATAACACAAATAGAAAATCAAGGCGGAGTCTTAACTACTACTGATATTGCCCCCCATCTTACTCATCGCCCTTTAGTTCAACTAGCTACTATTGGTTCAGAATCTGATGACTTCAGTAACATTGAGTATGTTTTACTTAATGCTCGTCATCCAGGTTGGGCTAGTTCTACCGAAACTATTCATAATTTAAGGGAGAAATTCCGACAAATGCCAGAATTTCAACTTAAATATCAACAAGATGACGTGGTTTTGTTTACTAAAAATTGATATTTTAAAATTTTAGTTCTTCAGTAGAGGAATTAAACCAGGCTAAGAGCGAAGAGCTAGTTAAAGTCTTGTCTAACATTCCCAAGATAATACTTCTATGAATATATCTACAGCAGTTTTTCAAACCAGAAACTCCAATGCCAATCAGTTTAATACTCGGATTAGAGAAAATCGTCCCAAAACACTGATAATTTTTGCTATGATTGCAGCTATTTTGTTTTGGGCTTCAGCTTTTCCTGCAATTCGTGTAGCTTTAACATCTTATACCCCTACAGAAGTTGCTTTTCTAAGATATATTGTTGCTTCGGTAATTTTAATTTTTTATGCCTCGATCAAACGTATGCCCTTACCCAGAAGTAGAGATATTCCTTCGATCGCTTTATTGGGTTTTATGGGTTTTACTCTCTATAACATTGCTCTAAATGCAGGACAAATGACAGTCACAGCAGGAACAGCTAGCTTTATTATCTCTGCGGAAATCGGCATTATTGCTCTATTAGCCTGCTTATTTTATAACGAACAGCTTCATGTAAAAGGATGGCTGGGTGTATTGCTGTGTATTGTGGGAGTAGGAATTATTGCTTTGAGTAAAGATGGTACATTGCAATTATCCTTTGGTACGTTATTAGTTTTTTTGGCAACTATCTCGATTAGCGTTTATACAGTGATACAAAAACCATTGTTAAACCGATATAGTGCAGTGGAGTTTACTACCTACGCTGTTTTAGCGGGAACGTTCTTTTTATTTTTCTTTGCTCCTCAAGCCATATTTTCTATTCCAACGGCATCTTTTGATGCTAATGTAGCAGTAATTTATATGGGCTTATTCCCTGGAGCGATCGCCTATATCGCCTGGTCTTATGTATTGTCTCAAATTCCCGCCTCCCAAGCAGGCAGCTATCTATCTTTAATTCCTCTCGTCGCCTTAGCCATTGCGTGGTTATGGTTAGGGGAAATACCTACACTTATAGCTTTAGGTGGTGGTGCTATTATTTTCTTGGGAGTGCTGTTAGTCAATCATCGTAGCTAGTAATCCTTCACAAAAGCTACAAATATGAATATATTTCAAGGGCGATTCGCGAATCGCCCCTAATAACTACACCACAGCTACATCCCGATCTTGCCAACGTCCCATTGCTTGACTAATTACTGCTATTTCTTCTTTCATTAGGCGATCGAAACGTTCGGGAGTGAGGGATTGAGGGCCATCGGAAAGAGCTTTAGCTGGATTGGGATGAACTTCAATCATCAACGAATCTGTACCCGCAGCGATCGCTGCTCTTGCCATATCAGGTACATATTCCGCTTTACCTGTACCATGACTAGGATCGATCATAATCGGTAAATGGGTCAAAGAGCGTAGTACAGGGATAACCGCTAAATCTAGAGTATTGCGAGCATAACTGCGATCGAAGGTACGAATTCCTCTTTCACAAAGAATAACATTAGGATTTCCTGCTGCTAAAATATATTCTGCTGCCATAAGCCACTCATCAATAGTAGCGGACATGCCCCGCTTTAGCAGTACGGGCTTATCCTGCGCTCCTACTTTTTTCAAGAGGGCAAAATTCTGCATATTTCTTGCCCCAACTTGCATTACATCAGCCACTTCAGCGATTTTTTCGACATCAGCAGTATCCATTACCTCAGTAATAATACCCAGACCACTAGCTTCTCTAGCTGCTGCTAACAAACCTAAAGCACTTTCACCATGACCTTGGAAAGAATAAGGAGATGTACGAGGTTTATAAGCTCCGCCTCTTAAAAATTTAGCCCCCGCAGCTTTAACGCGCTTGGCTGTTTCCACAATCATCTCTTCATTTTCTACTGAACAAGGCCCAGCAACAACGACTAAAGGATGATTTCTGCCAAAAGGAACTTTACCATTAGGGGTAGAAACTAATACTGCGCTTGACTCTCCATGGCGAAACTCTAAACTAGTACGCTTAAAGGGTTTTTCTACTCTTAATACTACTTCAATCCAAGGACTAATTTCTTGAATTTGTAAAGGATCGAGAGATGCTGTATCTCCTACCAATCCAATTACTACTTTGTGTTTGCCAATAATTTTTTCTGGTGTCAGTCCCCATTGCTGCATTTCTTCGCTTATACGCTTTATTTCTACATCAGGAGAACCGACCTTCATCACTATAATCATAATCCAACTCCTTTGGGGATATTTTTAATTAGGTGTACAGGCTTGGTAATACTAAACTCCTACATAATAGCTATTAGCTAACAGCTATTATGTTTTTCTCTTAAAATAAATACAATGTTAAATTAATTTCCCTTAGCACTCTTGCGGGAAGATTTCCAAGCACTAGTGGTTCGTTGCCAGTTAGTTTTGATTTGTTCTAAACCTAGCCAACTACCTGCTTGAGTTTCGTCCCAAGAGGCAGAAAAGATACCATAGCTCAATCCGACAAACCCTAGTCCAAATAAACTAAAGGATACAAATAAGACTAGATAAGGAGGCAATACTAGCCATTGATTGCTAGATATCCAATAAAAGATAAAAAAGGAAGAGATACCCAAAGAAGTCGGAATCCCGCAAAAGAGAGCCATGCGACGAGCCATTCTTTTACTGACTACATCTGGAATTGCCGATAAGCTGGCATCAGCAGATTTAGCTTGACGAGAATTTGCTCCCTTACGTTTTGATTTTGTTTCTGACTTTTGAGAGGTCTTGGTTGATTTGTTCTCAACCTTTGCAGAAGCTTTGTTGGTGTTTTTTTTCTTGTTTTGACGAGGTTCAAAAGGTAAACGACCCCGTTTATCTTCAGAAGACATAAAATTTGGGAGAGTAATTAACGACGGATACCAAGACGGGCAATTAGTTGCTTATAACGTTCTGAGTCCTGCTTATTGATGTAGGATAATAAGCGTCTACGACGACCAATCATTTTCAGCAATCCTCGTCGAGAGGAATGATCTTTATCATTACTTTTGAGATGCTGAGTTAATTGGTTAATGCGATCGGTAAGCATCGCCACTTGGAGATCGGCAGACCCAGTATCAGTTTCGTGTACTTGATATTCGCTGATTAGTTCTTGTTTACGCTTTTGAGTTAAAGCCATAATATTATTTGGATCGATACAATACTGCAAACTCTTATATTAACATTGATATTCTTAATTTCTAGAGTAAAAAATTAGCAGCTAGGAATATTGATCGCTAACATAAACTATGTCTAATCGGAAACCTCTGGTTTTGAGGTAACTATCTTAAGCGCACCGTAAAGTAATCAGTAATCAGCGGGGGCGACCCCACGGAGGTTTCCTCCGTTTGGGAACGCGCCCCCGCCCGAAGGGTAATCAGTAATCAATAGCAATTAGTAGATTGTTAGCATTTATTGCCAAAGTTAGATTACAAATAAACTAGACTTGAAAACAATAAAACATCTCTCAAATTAATTATTGCCCTTAACAAGTGAAATTTCCTTTTGGTATTGGTTCAAAATCTAATTCTAGCTCTTCCTTAGAGACTACTTCAGGGTTGGGGACGTTTGGCGGAGTCTATACCCCCTCAATTTTGACTATTTTGGGCGTAATCATGTATTTACGCTTTGGTTGGGTTTTGGGCAATGCTGGTTTGATTAACACTCTAATTATTGTCACTCTCTCTACTGCTATTACTTTTCTCACTTCTTTATCAGTATGTGCGATCGCTACAGATAAGGTAGTAAGGGTTGGGGGAGCTTATTATATGATTAGTCGCTCTCTAGGGTTAGAAACTGGAGGAGCTGTCGGAATTTCTCTTTACTTTGCTCAAGCCTTGTCTGTAGCTCTTTACACTATTGGTTTTGCTGAAAGTGTCGTCCAAGCTTTTCCTCATTTGAGTCAACTTTATGTCGCTTTGGCTATTACAGTTTTAGTAGGAATACTGGCACTTACTTCTGCTGATATTGCGATCAAAGCTCAATATTTTATTATGGCAGCGATCGCTCTGTCTTTGTTGTCATTTATTTTCGGGCATCCTTTACCCAATGCTACATCTCAAATCTTCATGCCTCCGCCAGAAAATGCAGCCCCATTCTGGACTGTATTTGCCGTCTTTTTCCCAGCAGTAACAGGAATTATGGCAGGGGTAAATATGTCTGGGGATTTAAAAGATCCCGTGCGTTCTATTCCTACAGGCACTTTAGCTGCGGTGGGAACAGGCTATTTAATCTACATGATTCTGCCAATTTTTCTGGCAATGCGAGCAGATACCGACAGCTTAATCAATAATCCTTTAGTTATGGAGCAGATAGCTTTATGGGGTCCTGCTATTTTACTGGGAGTTTGGGGAGCAACCCTTAGTAGTGCTATTGGTAGTATTTTAGGTGCGCCTCGTGTTCTTCAGGCATTAGCTAGGGATGGGGTTTTACCTCATTGGTTGAGCTTTTTGGGTAATGGTCATGGTCGAGAAGATGAACCCCGTAACGGTACTATCCTAACTTTAGCGATCGCCATTGCTGCAGTTTGCGTTAACAAGCTAGATTTAATTGCCCCAGTGCTAAGTATGTTTTTTCTAACTACCTACTTAGTCTTAAATGTAGCAGCAGCTATAGAAGGATTTCTACAGAGTCCTTCTTTTCGCCCTAAGTTTAAGGTTCATTGGTCACTTTCCCTTCTAGGGGCAATGGGCTGTTTGGGGGTAATGTTTTTAATTAATGCGATCGCCACAGTAGTTGCAGCTATTATAGTTTCAATTATCTATCTTTGGTTACAGCAACGAGAAATCCGCGCTACCTGGGGAGATGTTCGCCGTGGTTTGTGGATGGCATTAATTAGCAAAGGGATTTTTCAGGTAGATCATGAAGATGATCCTAAAAATTGGCGACCTCATCTATTAGTTCTTTCTGGCGCACCGCAAAAACGTTGGTCTTTAATTGAACTAGCTGATGGTTTTAGTCATAATCGCAGCCTAATGACCGTTTCTAGTGTACTTCCCAGTGGTTCTCGGGATTTAGCTCAACAGGGAAAATTAGAAAAGACGATTCGGGATTATTTAAGTAGAAGAGGGATACAAGCTCTAGTCAGAGTTGTTACAGCTAACGATCCTTTTGAGGGAGGATTACGCTTAGTAGAAACTTATGGCTTAGGTTCATTAGTGCCTAATACTATTGTTCTCGGTGATAGCGATGAATCATCTCACCGAGAACAATACTGTCAAATGGTTGCTAAAATTCATTACAGTAAGCGCAATGTAGTCATTTTTAGATGTAATTCTCAGAGCAGCTTTGGTTTCCGTCGAAGGATTGATGTTTGGTGGGGTGGTATGCAAGATAATGGTAGTCTAATGTTGTTACTTGCTTATCTCTTAAGAACAGATATTAACTGGCGTAATGCGTCAATTTACTTGAAATTGGTAGTGCCAGATCATACTGCTGCTGCTGCTGCCAAAGCAAATTTGGAGAAATTTGTACAGGGGCTAAGAATCGACGTGTTATCCAAAGTTATCGAAGCTCAAGGACGCTCTTTTCCTGATATTCTCCATCAATCTTCTCAAAATGCCGACTTAATTTTTTTGGGTATGGCAAAACCAGGGGAAAATTTTACTCAGTATTACGAAGCTTTGCAAAAGCGAGTTAATAATTTACCTTCTACTGTATTTGTTCTTGCTGCTCCTGGTTTTGCCTTTGGGGAAGTTTTATCCGAAAGTTAAAAGAGGACTTAAAAAGTAATAATGGAACGAAAAACCATTCAAGATCTCCAAGGTAAATCCAATCCTTTTGCTAGTACTAGAGTCGATAATCCTTTTCAAACTCATGTAGATTTAAATTCTATTTATCAAGGTCAGTTTAATTTTCTGAAAACTCTGATTACAGAAATAAAAAATGATTTTAACCATCAAACTAAAGGAGTTGTAATTATTGGCGACCCAGGTACAGGAAAAACTCATCTGATCATGCGATTAGCCAAAGAACTACTTAAGGTTAATCGTTTAGTTTTTATTCGCCAGCCTAATAATTCTGATGCAGTTATATATCATATTTATAGTCGAATTTTAGAATCTTTAGTTGAAAAAGTTCCCGAGAATAATTATACTCAATTAGAAAATCTACTTGCCAACAGTTTTTGTAAAATTCTTAACAGAATAGCCAAAAGAAAAAACATTCAAAAAGAGATATATATCTTAGAAAGTATTCAAGATAATAATCTCAATATTTACACCAGTTTAGGTTCTGAAGGCACACAAAAAAAAAGAGACTACTGGAATTATATTGAGAGAATAACCATTGAATGGTGGCTCGATCGCTATGGGGGGGCTGGTTATGCCAAACAAATTATTAAAGGCATTATTAAATATTGCAGTTATTCTGATGTTAACTACAAAAAATTAGTTACCATGTGGTTGGCAGCTGACGAATTACATCCTAGTGAATTACATAAAATTGGTTTAGATAATTGGCATGAAGAAATAAGTAAAGAAGCTTTTTCTCTAGAAGCCATTTCCGTACTTAGCAAACTATCTTTATTAGATGAGCCAATAATTATTGCTTTCGATCAATTAGAAGGTTTAGGTCTAACCTATAATAGACAACTATTGCTTAGTTTTGGGGAAGCAATTAAAGAGATTTTTACCCATGTACCTAATAGTCTAATTATTCTGAATTTATTTCCCGATCGTTGGCAACAATTTCAGGAAATTTTTGATAATTCAATTATCGATCGCATATCTCAACATCAAATCTATTTAGAGAAGCCTAATCAACTTGAACTAAAACAAATATTACAGCTAAAAGCACAAACTGCTAATGTTAATGTGGAAACTTTATTTACTCCTGATGAGTTAGCGGAAATTTTATCAGGAGATTCAATTCGTACAGTTCTAAATAAAGCAGCAGCTTATTATCGTTATAAAGTTAATGGCATACCTTTGCCTAGACCAATTTCACCTATTCCTCCTACTCAAGAAGAAGAAATTTTACAAAGACTAGATGATTTAGAGACTAAGTTCAATCAATTCAAATATTTTTTTAATAGTATTGAAGATGCATTTAATACTTTAAACTTAGAAGTTGATGATATAAGTAACCCGTCCAAAAATTCAGTAATTATTTATCTTGATAAGCAAAAACAAATTATTGAAAATAATTATAATAAATTACAAATTATTAGTGATAGCGATGATGTAGGTAAAGTTAAAATTATTGCTGAAGCCTTTGCTAATTTTAAAGATATTAACATAGAGCATCTTCGCTTAGGAACAAAAAGAATTCCCGAACAAATTTTGATTAACCATAAACATCAAAAATTCTCGATCGGATTTTTACAAACTGATGGCACTTCTTTTACTTCCCGCATCAAAAACTATAATGAATTAGTTATCCACTGCAAAGATATTAATTTTTTATTGTGGCGAGATGTTAGAAGACCTTTGATTATGGGAAGAGTTGGTAAGGAAGAAAGAGAAAAATTAAATAATATTCCTAATGGTAAATTTCAAATAATGAATAAAGAAAACAGAATTAATTTTGAACTTATTTATCAATTAGTAATCGATCTTAACAGTAAAGACTTAGATATACCCTTAGTTCAAGCTCTAAAAATTGCGAAAGAACGATTTCAATCTTACTGGTTAATTAAAATATTAACGGGAAGTATATAGATAATCTAATTAACTTGGTATCGATCGAGTCCTTTCTTAACCCAATTTAAGCACTCAAAAGAACTTTTAAACAATTTTGGTGCAGCTATATCTTTTAATTCATAAGGAGGATAATGGTTGTAAAAACATTTTTCTGCTTGTTCATGCAAAATAATTAAATTATCGTTGTAAATATAACGTTGATAAAAGTAGAGTGATTTCTGAGATTTTTTATTAACAGCTTCTAATGAGCTTATATGCTCTTTGGCGATCTTAATAATGTTATTCAAATAACTAGAGTAAAGTTTAGCAGGATTAGTCGCTTTATGGAGGTTGTTTTTATAGCCTTGTTCTGCTAGCAAAGAATAAGAGTAAATATTCTCACCCTCAATACGATGAGCAATAAAGGGAATAATTAGATAGCTTTGGTAAAGAACCGAATTTTCGTAGAGAAAACGGCTTATTCTATTCATTAGTGTAAATTAAGCGATCGCTTATCTTAGGACAATAGGCAAAAAGATAGCAACAGTAATATATCTTGATGGTTTACAGGATAAATTTTACACTATTAGAGGACGGCTTAAGGGGAAATATTCAAATTTGGCTCTATAAAAACTTCGGGCTTTTAATACTTATTATTTAATTACTTATTCCTTCAGCCCGAAGGGCGCGGTAAAAGACCTAATTTACTGAGTCCTGTTCTCCTCCGCTTAAACCATGATTAAGTTGCCAAGCAATAGCATTAAGAATAAGAGAGCCATTACCCGAACAATTAGCTTGAAATTCTTCTTGAGTAGCAATAATACTACCTAATTTTTCGATCGTTTTTCCATATTTTTTATCTTTAGCTAACTCTTTTTCCTCTGCTGTTAAAGGTCTAGTTCTGTCTAAGATAACCTGAATAATTGGTACATAGGGTTGAGCTTGTTCAGAAGCTTCTTGGGCTTCAATTTGAAGCTTAGTTAATTGGATAATCTCTTGCGCCCCTTCCACAATAGGACTTAAGTCCTGATTATTTTTGTTGGCATTTGGTGATTTATCGGCAGGAGTAATATCTGGTACATAAAAGATATTTTCTGAGGTAATACCATCAGGAAAGAGATCGGCGTCAATTTTTTCTTGTTCCCACATTTGCTGAACAATTTCTAAAGCTTTAGCTCGATTTTTGTCCGTATCTCCGCCTGCACTTTTAACTTCTACTAAGATTCCTTCTTGTTCATTAGCTGGTTTGGAAAGATCGCTAACAGCAACAAATTGAGATACATTTTGGGTTTTAACCATTGTCTTCAAGAAGATTATGGATGAGGTTTAAGTATTATATATTGTACTAGGAATTTCAAGGGTTTGATGATTGCTTTAGTTCCAGTACCAGTCAATTCTGTTGAGATATACTAATTAAAAGTTTATTCATGTCAGAGCAAGCTGTTTTGGGGTATCCGCGACTTACCCTATGGCTGGGATTTTTTCATGGAAAACGTGTCTGATCCCGCTCACGTACCCGTATCCCATCATGGTATTATGGGTATTCGTTATGAAGATGCCAAATATTATGATATGCCTCTTCTTAGGAAGATATCTACTCAAGAAGGATTTTCCTTTGCTGTTACCACCACAGATGAAACAGTAGCCGAAGCAGTTCATGACTTTCAACCTCCCTGTCATATGCGAATTACTACCACCTACAAAGATGATGGAAAATTAATCTTAGCCTTATATGCTATTCCTACTCGTCCTGGCTGGTGTCGTCATATTGGTTGTCAGGTATTAGTTAAGAATAAAGTCAGTAGATCACAAACTTTTCTAGAAGGTTTATGGAATGCGGTTTTCAGCCGATATTCCTTAGGGCTAGAAACTAGAGTGTATCAGCGAATGCACGCGATCGCTTTTCCCATTGGCGATCGCCAATGGTTAGTCAGCAACTCGAGCGCGTCGGCTGAAAACCTCATTGTTTCGTGACTTTGTGATCTACTGAAAGTAGGAAAAACACCAAAAGGGTTAGGATTTTTTGCCTTACCAATGCCAACTTGGTTAGGTCATGTCTTAGCTTCACTATTTTTACATCAAGATTTAGTATTTCTTCACTACCAAGAAAAAATTCTGGCTCAACGACAACAGCAGTCCTGGCTTGATGCAGTTTATACTCCCAATCCTCAAGATAAAATGGTTATAATTTTTCGTCAGTGGTTTAAAATTAGAGCTGGAGGTAAAATTCCTTGGGCTTCGGGATGTAATGACCAAATTTCCTCTGCCGAATCTGATAAAAGAAAGCTTTTTGATGTATGGAAGACTCATACAGTTAATTGTATGGTTTGTCAAAATGCTCTGAAAAGAATCAATCGCCTTACAATATTAAGTTATGTAAGTGCTATATTCTGTTTATTTATGGGAATAATTATCGATGCCCGTGCTGTAGCATTTAAGATGGCAACGAGTGCGGATTTGATTAATCTATCTCCCTTCAAAATAATACCTCCAACTGGATTCTGGCTTGCCCTCACGGGAGCAATTATTCTGGCAACCATAGGCTACTTATTGAACAAGTTAAGTCGGCTATTTTACGTTTATGAATTTGAACATGCCCATAATGATTAGAGTAGGGTGTAGAGTTTTAGTCTAGTATTGATTTTTCTAGACAAAGCCAGACAAAGGTGGATAAACTACATTCTTTAAAGTGTTTACTTGCGCCTTTGTTAAAAACCCACCCTTATAAGCTCTAATTAGTTAGCTAATTTTTCTTTCACTTGTGGCATTCTCGCTTCAGCATTTGCCATCACTTCATCCAATTTTTCTACTATTTCTCCTGGATACTCTTCAAGAATTTTAGTAGACAGAGATAAACGATTTTTGTATTCATCGATGTCAAGGATAACGACTTGAATTTCTTGTCCAACTTTAAACAAGTTATTCAAAGAATCTATGTGAGTGCCACTTACTTCTTTGATATGCAGTAAGCCAGTAGCACCATTAAGATCGACAAAAACACCATAGGGTTTCATGCTGACTATTTTTCCAGCCATCAATGTGCCCTGTTCTAGTTTGGCGATCGCCGTAGCCCGCATGGCATCTCTTTGAGACAAAACTAGTTTTCTGGCTTCAGGATTAACTTCCAGGAAAGTAGCTGTTAGAAGTTGCCCTATTAAAGATTCTAGTCCATCTCTTTGTTGCAAATGCGATCGAGGGATAAATCCTCTTAACCCTTCTACTTCTCCTGTTACGCCTCCTTTATTAACCCCTGTTACCCGCATTTGAGCAGATTTTCCACTCTCAGCAATTTCCGCTATCTTGTCCCAGGCTTGTTTAACTTCTAGTTGACGACGAGAAAGAGTAACTTGTCCATCCGCATTTTGTTCGCGAATAATTAAAAACTCAAATTCTTCATCTAGAGGTAAAACTAAAGCTAGGTTATATACTTCTTCTAAAGCAGCTTCTCTAGTAGGGACAAAACCCGGTGATTTACCACCAATATCAACATAAGCTCCTTCAGAGTCATGTTGAATAACGGTGCCTCGGATAATCTGCCCTTTAGCAAATTCATAATCATATTTGTCTAGAGCTTGAGCAAAATCTTCCATGGAGAAAGATTGAGAAGAGGTAGAGTTAGAATTCATAGAATTGACAAGTAAAAAGCGAAAGAAATTTTAGATTAAGTGATGTTGGAGATGATGAGCCGAAAACCATTAGTATCTAGGACATTTTCCTGATTATCTAATTATGGCAAGATTTGACCAAACAAGTTTAACACTTTTGTCCAAGCATCTTGGGCTGCTTGAGGATTGTAACTATTTCTTTGATCGCATATAAAACCATGAGTTGCTCCATCATAACGAAAGATTTGATGGGGAATAGTTTGTTTTTTTAGTTCAGCTTCAATTTCATCTACTTGTTCGTTGGGAATAAGAGGATCTTCTGTACCAAAGAAACCATAGAGAGTCCCTTTAATATCTTTAGTCCGAGTTATGGTAGGTTCACCACCTCCAGGACAGGAATTAGCGATACCCGCGCCATAAAAAGAAGCTGTTGCCTTGATATCTTCGAGGGTAGCAACTAAATAAGTAACGTGACCTCCAAAACAAAAACCGATAGTGCCTATTCCTCCTGGTTTGACTTTAGGTAAACTATAGAGATAATTAATGGTAGCTTGGATATCACTAATTAGCTCTTCGGCTTTAGTTTGATTTTTGTATTTTCTGCCAACCTCTAAATCTTTTTCTGTATAGCCAGTTTCAAATCCAGGTGCTTGGCGTTGATAAATGGCTGGGGCGATCGCGACATAGCCTTCTTTGGCTAATCTTTCAGTAATATCTCTAATATGGGAATTTACGCCAAAAATTTCTTGAATTACTATCACTCCAGGAAAATTTCCTGGTTGATCTGGCATAGCTACATAAGCGTCTATATTCAAGTTTCCGTTTTGGACTTGAACTTTGTTTGTAGAAATTGCTAGTTCTACCATGTTTGATCTATAAAATATTTTTTCATTCGAGGTAGTCGGCGAACGACCCTACTGTGTAAATTGTAGAGTCACTAGGAAAAATTAAATCCTGAAAAGATTGTTGAGAATTAAATTTTAATTAAGCTTTAAGAAAATGTTAGCATTAAATTTTGGTGTAACGGAAAAATCAGAGCTAAATTAGCAAACGCAGGTACACCTATTGGTTCTAATGATTTGATTTATTAATTGCTTTGCTCGCTGTCGCTAATAACTTGATATTAATAACTCATAATGTCTCAGAGTTTAGTAAAGTTCCAGGTTTAAAATTAGAAGATTGGGAAATTAATTGATTTAGTAGCGCGATCGCAATTATTTTGTTTTGTTCACCCTACAAATACGCAATTGCTCGTTACTCAAAATTTGATCTAAGTAGAGAGATCGCTTTTCCACTAAAAGAAAATGGATGATTAATTTATCCTAGTCTAACTTTTTGGTATCCAGCCAAAGAAATTAACAACTCCGCCTAATAAAGCTAGAAGCAAACCAATAAATACTCCGCGATTCAGAAATTCTTGATTTGCAATTCTTTTGTCTAGTTGTTCTACTTTAGTGTCTAAAGCTTTAATGTCTCCTTTCAAAGTTTCTAAGCTTACTTTGATGTCTGAAATTTCTTTGAGTATTTCTTTTTGTCCTAATTGTAAATCTTTCAGTACTTCTGCAATATCAGTTTGTATGGTTGGGTTAGTCATTATTTCTCCTAGTCGTTGGCATCGATCGATGTTGGTAGTTTGAGAATTCGATTTAAAAGCAAGAATAATTAAAACTTTTCAAGCAAAATTTATTACCCAGGTTATATAAAAAACACTCTTACCAAGAAGAGACTGAAAATGGCATCTTGTGTCATGATATTTTTAGCGAGAGGGATGCCGAGGTTTCCTCGGCATATCCAATCGAAGCTTTAGCTCCTTCGGTGTGCTTTTCCTAGTGTTCGCCTCTAACTTTCATACTATCAAGATCATATATGGCTTTTGCGTCTGTTGTCCGTGCGATCGAACAATCTACTCTAACTAAAGAATTATTAACTAAATTAAACCAAGAGCGATCCCTCTCTTAATTATTTTTACCTATCTAATAATGGTAGCGACAAGAAATAATTGTTAGATAATCATCGTCCATTGTATATACAAGACGATTAGTATCATCAATGCGACGTGACCAAAAACCTGATAAATTCTCTTTCAAAGGTTCAGGTTTGCCAATACCCTGAAAAGGATTACTTTTTGTGGCTTTAATCAGTTTATTAATTCTCTTGAGTGTTTTTTTATCTTGACTTTCTCTTGTTGCGCTACCCAGTGCGCCTGTCGTCGACGCGGTGAAGCAGTCCGTTGGGCGGGTTCCCCGACTTGAAGGAACTGCTGAACCCTTTAGGGGTCGCAACGCTGCCAGTAAATGTAACTATCCCAAGCTTCATCAGTCCAGGCTAATTTACGACTACTCATCTAATAAGTCTTTTTCTTTTACTTTTCCCTGTCGGTATTGAGCAATAGAACGTTCTAAATGAGCAGCATTAGCAGGAGATTTAAGCAAGTGAACAGTTTCCATTAAGCCATTGAAATATTCTAATGACATGACTACCGTATCCTCAGCATCGCGCCTGGTTATTATGGTATAGTCAGCATCATTAACTACCCGATCTAAAACGGTTTTCAGTTTATTTCTCGCTTCAGTAAAGGTTATTACTTTCATGGCTCAAACCTGTCTTACTATCTGTACAAATATAGTCGATCATGTTTAATTTCAGCCAAAAAATTAAAGATTAAGGAAGTGCGATCGCAATAGCAACTACCGAAGGTATCGTGAATTTATAGCTACGTCGATCGCATTCTATTACAACTTTTCTCAGAATCTACTCTCGCTAAAGAATTATTTATCTGTAAATTGCAGATATTTGACCATGAGTAAGCAAGGATTGTCCTCTCCCCAAAGCTGTGTTAGTACTTCTAGCGGTCTAAATCCCATGGCAAAATAAAAAGCTCGTGTTCGCGCATAAAATCGATCAGGATGAGAAGCAGCAAGAGTTTTAACTTGCCAATACTCAAGCTTTTGCTGACGTAAAATTGACTCTGTATGATGAATCAAAGCACTACCAATACCTTGACGCTGATATTCATATCGAACACCCATTACATACAATTCTGCTGAGTATCTATTATGTTGCTTAAAACTCAAAAAGCCTACATATTCATTTTCTACTAATGCAAACAAAGTAGGTAAGGATTGAGTTTCTTCTATATATTGAACCAGTGCTTTTTCATTGCCAAACCATTGTGGTAAAGAACGAAGTATTGATTCACAGATTTTTGCTGGTTGGAAGAAAGAATCGAACAACTGTATTCGATCGATATCCATTATCTTTATTTTGTCATTCATAACTTTCTTATTTTCAAAAGCTGCAATAACGTACAAGAAAAATAATCTCTACTGCTCTAACCTTGAGTTAAAACTATTTCCTATTCTTTGAGAGGCAAAATTGAGTTACAGCCAAGTAAAAAACAATTCACCCCTAAATGAATTTATTGCTGGTGCAAAAGGTATTGTGCCTCTAATTATTGGAGCAATTCCGTTTGGTATTATTTTTGGCACTCTAGCCCAAAGTAGCGGTTTGTCTTTTGGGGGAGCAATGGCAATGTCAGCTTTTGTTTTTGCTGGTTCGGCTCAATTTATTGCTTTAGGTTTACTTGCTGTAGGAACAGCTTTACCAGTGATTATTTTGACTACTTTTGTGGTTAATTTGCGTCATTTGCTCTATTCCCTTAGCTTAGTGCCTCACGTTCAAAATCTATCGCCAGTCTGGAAATTGATTTTGGGTTTTTGGCTGACTGATGAAGCATTTGCTGTCGCAATTAATCGCTACAATCAAAGCGATCGCTCTAGGTACAAGCATTGGTATTACTTCGGTGCAGCCGTATTTATGTATGTCAATTGGCAAATTTGTACTTTTATTGGTTTAACTCTTGGTCATTTAATACCAGATGCTGCTAGTTGGGGATTAGATTTTGCCATGTTAGTTACTTTTATCGGTATGGTTATTCCCTATCTGAAAAATAAACCAATGATAATAACAGTTGTGATCTCAGGAATTACCGCTTTACTCACTCGCAATTTACCCCATCAGTCAGGTTTAATCGTTGCAGCCACAGCAGGAATTATAGCTGGCATGATTGTTGAGAAAAAAACAAGTAGTGAGTAGGGAGTAGGAAGTGTTTCTTTTTAACAACTAACAACTAATGACTAATTACTAATGACTAAACCAGAATTTTATTTAATTGGGATGATGGCGATAGTTACATTCCTAATTCGCTATCCTCTTTTAGCTGTCAGCAGTAAAATTAGACTTCCCTCTCAATTAATTAGAGCCTTAACTTATCTTCCTCCTGCTATTCTTACGGCAATTGTCGTTCCTGCAGTCTTGATTCCTACGGGAGATAATATTTTACTAAGTTATACCAATGCTAAATTAGTTGGTGCGATCGCAGCATCGATCGCAGGTTGGTGGACTAAAAATCTTCTGGCTACGATTATCTCTGGGATGGTAGTATTTTTTCTCTGGCAGTGGTTATTAACTATGTTCAGTTAACCTCAATTCAACGAGTTGTATAGATGATGAAAACATCTCTTTGTAAGATTCTCGATCTTGATTTACCGATTATTCAAGCTCCTATTGGTAGTGCCACAACTCCAGAGTTAGCTGCTGCTGTATCAAACTCAGGGGGACTCGGTATGTTGTCTGTTACCTGGAGAACTACAGATGAAATAATTACCCTTATTCAACAAACTAAAGCTTTAACAGACAAACCTTTTGGTGTAAACCTTGTTCTTGAATTCGATATTATGAACAAGCTGAAAGTCTGTCTGGATGAGGGAGTAAAAATTATTTCTTTTTTCTGGGGCGCACCCGATCAATACATTGACTTAGTACATCAAGCTGGTGCAGTGGTCATGCACTCTGTTGGCAATACAAAGGAAGCCAAGAATGCTGCTCAAGCTGGTGCAGATGTAATTGTAGCGCAAGGATGGGAATCAGGCGGACATGTCAAAGGAGATATCAGCACTATGGTACTTGTACCTGCTGTGGTTGATACTGTTGCACCTTTACCCGTTGTAGCTGCGGGCGGTATTGCTGATGGTAGAGGTATCTTGGCAGCACTGGCACTAGGAGCTTCAGGAGTATGGTTAGGAACAAGATTTTTGGCAAGTCAGGAAGCTAAAGTTCATAAGATATATCAAGAAAAGGTAATTACCGCTAAGGTTGAAGATACAGTTCATTCAACACTTTTTAATATTGGTTGGGAAAATGCACCTCACCGTACCCTCAGGAATAGTACAGTGGAGATATGGGAGGCAGCAGGTTGTCCTCAACAAGGAAATCGACCTAAGGAAGGAGAAATTTTAGGTTACACAAGTAGGGGCGATGCAATTCTGCGCTACAGTGATACAATTCCTTTACCTGATATACAAGGTCATGTGGAAGCCTTAGCATTCTATGCGGGTCAAAGCACTGGGCTGATAAATAATCTTCATACTTCATCGCAGATCATTACTCAACTTGTCAATGAAGTAGAAGCTGCCTATCAATACTTGAAAAAGGTTTTGTGAAGAAAATTTTGCCAATCAAAATCGTACTTTTTTGAGTAAAAAACTTACTTTGACTGAATAGAATAAAAGTCAATGAACGAACCACCTCAGATAATAGAAACGTCTCGTCTCAGATTGCGATTTCCTACGATAGAAGATGCACCATCTATTTTTGAGCAATATGCCCAAGATAAACAAGTAACAAAATACATGACTTGGCAACCTCATTCTAATATTGAAACGACTCAAGAATTTTTACAGCAGTCGATCGAAGATTTGACAGCGAAAAATTACTATTTATGGGTAATATCGCCGATCGAAGAGAAAAAAGCTATAGGAATGATTAGATTACAGCTTGACAATTATCGCGCTGAGTTAGGCTACGTTTTGGCTCGTTCCTATTGGAATCGGGGTTTAATGACTGAAGCTCTACAACCATTGGTTAATTGGGCAATAAATCAACCAGACATTTATCGAGTTTGGGCTGTATGTGATATCGAAAATTTAGCATCGGCGAGAGTTTTGGAAAAAGTAGGCATGACTCGCGAAGGCATTTTGCGTCGATGGCTGATTCATCCAAATCTGAGTGATGAGCCAAGGGATTGTTTTTGTTATGCCAAGGTAAAGTAATTAGACTTTATCTTAGCCTTGCGAAATATCTTTTAAATATCCGATCGATCGAAGACGAATATTCCGTTTGATGTGTCGTATCACTTTGATAATAACCTGCGCGATGTTCCCAATTCGCCTACTCAAATGCAGCAAGCAGTTAAATTTCTTCAATCTCAATTCGATCGAAGTTTCCCAGATATTAGACAACAGATATATTTGGCAGGATTAATTGGTGTATATTCGAGGATGTTATATGACTTGACAACAGCACATCAAGCATTCTTTCTAATTTTTGTTCCGAACAGGGGATAAATTATCCTGCTGCCTAGAAGAAGCCTGTAAAATGATTTATCGTTTAATCGCTGATTTGGTTGTTTTCATTCATTTGCTGTTTATCTTGTTCGCAGTACTGGGAGGATTGTTGGTACTGAAGTATCACCGTTGCGCTCTTCTTCACCTGCCAGCCTTGGTCTGGGCTGTACTTATTGCTCTTTTCGGTTGGGTTTGTCCCCTTACACCACTAGAAAACTGGCTAAGAGAACTTGGTGGCGTTCTTGGTTACGAGACTAGTTTTATCGAACACTATCTCCTACCTGTTATTTACCCTGGTCAATTAACCCGCAGAATACAAATCTGCCTGGGTCTGTTAGTCTTGAGCATCAATTTAGTCATTTATGGCTGGTTTACTTGCCATACCTTAAAAAATAAGGCTTAATCCTAATAGCTAAATCCTCCTTAGTAAGCTTAGACGCACTTAATTTGTTTACTTGGCAATTTATTCAAAAAGTGCCACCCCTTCACCCCTGCTCCTCTGCTCCTCTGCCACCCTAACCCTGTAATTTAAATGATAGCGGTTTTCAATTGGATGAAATACAGAATGCTCAGTTGATTCTGATTCTTTAACTGATTAGATTGGTACACTCATATGAAAACCGCTATGAAGATAAGCTTAGTACGCTGCACAATGAAAGGTTAGGCAAAAATTATGAGGAACTTAAGTGCCAGATTTAAGGTTACATAAGGTTATGCTGATTTAGTTCAGCCTGAGCGTGCTTTTCTTCTCATCGGCACAAAACGAACTGGAAGGGTTTTCTCCTCAACTATGCCCGACTCGGTTTTGGTCAGCACAACTAGATACTGAGACCATGTCCCCCAAAATAAGCAACGAAGGTCTCTTTAATCCTGTGTTGGTAACTGGATAAAAGGAATTGCTGAACCTCCCATATAATTGGGCAGTTGCCCATTCCAATTTTCTGCTGCTTTTAATTTGGTTTGAGCTTCTAAAAGCTCAATATATTTAGGATTTCGATTGAGTTGTTCGGTTTGTAAACGAATTGACTCTGCTCTAGCTTGCGCCTCCAAAACTTTGACTTGTTTATCTGCTTCAGCCCGAGCTAATTTTTGTTGCTCTTCAAACTTCACCCTTTGTAATTCTTGTTCGGCTTTATTGGCTTGAGAACGAGCTATGGCAGCTTCTTCTGCTACTTTCTCAAACGCTGAGGAAAATTTAATCGAAATATTAACTGCTTCGACTTCTAATCCTAAGGTTTTTAATTCTTGAGTCAGACGAGTGCGTACAGCGTTATTTAACTCTTGCCGATTTTGGACAATTTGTAAAGCGTTGCGAGTCCCGAATTCTTCCCGAAAAATATTAGCCACTCTTGGTTCTACTTGAGTAATCGTATACTGTTGACCGTAACGTTTAAATACTCTTTCTGTCTCATTTTCCTGTAGAGAAAAAGTGACTTGAATCTTATTCTCAGGAGCAATCTGAGAATCTTTGGAATAGGCAGGCATGGGAATCGAAATTGTTTGGGAACGGAGATTTAACTTGTGCAGATTCCCTTTGAAGGGAGTGTAGAAATGTAAGCCTGGTTTTTCAGTTTCTATTAGTTTACCAAAGCTGGTACGCATTCCCATTTCCCCAGTTTCCACGGTGGTCATACATCCAGCCAAGTTAATTCCTCCCATTAGTATGGTTAGTATTAGCAGGAATTTTCGGTTCATGATACTGTCTCTTCTCTAACCTTCATCTCTTTATCTGATGGCATTGTCAAAGTCTGGTTTCGGCTTGAGTCTAAACTTCTCTCCTCTTAATTAATGACAAGACCTATAACCTTAATTCTGTTAAGTTGACAATTCCCTCTATCCCTAAAGTAAATAAATAAATTGAATAACTTGTGAGGAAATAAGCCTAAAGATGACGCAATTTAAATCAAATAGCTTAACCAAGATGTTTATACTGCCATCCCAATTAGTACCGTTAGAAAAAGTAGGCATGACTCTCGAAAAAATTTTGCTTCAATGAGAAATTCATCCAAATTTGAGTGATAAGCCAAGGGATTAATTTCCATTAACAACTATACCGTCTGGACGGTAAATTAATAATAATCAGAATAAATTAACTCAAACCTGCATGGCAAAAGACCCATCGGCGACAAAAATTAAACTACTAGAAGCAGCTGCTCAGGTTGTTCGAGAAAAAGGAGCTTCCCAACTTACCTTGGAAGCTGTAGCGGAGAAAGCCAATGTAAGTAAAGGTGGTTTGCTGTATCACTATCCAAACAAATCTATGCTCCTAGCTGCAATGGTTACGCATTTGATGGAAAGCTTTGAACAAGCAATCGAGAGCCAAATTGCTCAAAGTGGAAGCAAGATAACGTGGCTAGAAGCATTTGTAGCCATGTCCTTCGACCCAAATCATTCTCAACTGGTTGAGAGTGCTGGCATCCTGGCAGCAGTAGCTAACGATCCTAGCCTACTCGAACCACTGCGGGAACGATATAAGGCTTGGCAAGGAAAAGCAGAAGCAAGTGGGTTAGACCCAAATTTGGCAACGATTGTGCGCTTAGCAGCCGATGGGCTTTGGTTCACAGAGTTGTTCAACGTATCGCCTTTAACAGATGAACAGCGATCGCAAGTTTTAGATGCATTACTCACCCTCATTAAGGAGAGAACAAAGCATGACTAAGTTGAATAAAGCAGCGTATTTGAATCACAATAACTCTAGCACACAGCCTCCTGGTCCGCGAGGACTATCCCTTCTGAGCAGTTTAGTGGAGTATACCTTTACCCCGATAGAATTCTTGCTTAAATCTGCTCGTGAATACGGGGATGTTGTGTCCTTAAGTATTGGTCCAATTCGTACTTATCTGTTTAATCATCCCGACTTAATTGACGAGGTATTGAACAAGCAAAACCAAAATTGCATCAAAGACATTAGCTATCGAGCATTAAAAGGAGTGTTTGGAGATGGTCTGCTTTTGAGCGATGGCGATTTCTGGAAACGTCATCGAAGAATGATACAACCAGCTTTTACTGCCGAACGCATTGCGGGTTATGCTTCTACAATTGTGGCTGATACTTCTCAAATGCTAGCAAAGTGGCGATCGGGAGAAATCTACGATATCCATCAGGAAATGAGCCAGCTTACAATTAAGCTAATTACTCAAACTATGTTTGGTGTTGATGTGACTGAAACGGCTCTGGAAATCCTTGAAGCATTAGACACAATTATGCTTCACTATATTCACCAAACAAAAACATGGTTTCTTTTACCTGCATGGTTGCCTACCCCAGAAAATCGGCAAGCTCATCGTGCCACAAAACGACTTAACGAAATTGTCTATGGGATTATCGAGCAACGCCGAAAATCTCCTAAGGACGATCTGCTTTCTAGAATGCTGCAGGTTAAAGATGAAGATGGAAGTCAATTGAGCGATCGCCAGTTGCGAGATGAAGTTATCACTTTAATGTTGGCTGGTTATGAAACAACCACCAATGCTCTAACCTGGACGCTAATGCTGCTGGCTCAAAATCCAGAAGCAGAGGCAAAATTAGTTGCAGAAGTTCGATCTGTTCTAGAAGAACGCTTACCGACAATAAACGACCTACCCAAGTTATGCTACACCGAAATGGTTCTTAAAGAGTCTATGCGTCTCTATCCACCTGCTTGGATTGTGGGTCGAGAATTAACTCGCGACTGTACGATCGGAGACTATTATTTGGCTCGTGGAACAACAATTTACCTCAGTCAGTGGGTTGTGCATCGAGACCCACGCTTTTTTGCCAATCCAGAGCAATTTTTACCAGAACGTTGGGAGGATAATTTAGAACAGCGTTTGCCCCGTTGTGCCTATTTTCCGTTTGGTGCTGGACCAAGAGTTTGCATTGGTAAAGCGTTTTCCATGATGGAGGCTACATTAATTTTAGCTATGGTTGCTCAAAAGTTTCGCCTTACTCTTATTCCCGACCAATCAATTGAATTGCTACCCTCTATTACTCTACGCCCAAAACATGGAGTTAAAATGATGTTCAAGGAGATCTCTTTTTAAATTAGATTTCTTTGAGAGCAAAAGATGACTGAAGAAATACAATACAAGAGCGATTTGAAAAATGTCGATTGGCAAGAGATGAAACAGATACTAGAGATCGATCGCTTTGATAATGGGCGAACTCCACAGCAATTGCAAAAATCTTTTGAAAATAGTTATGCTTCAGTTATCGCTTACGCTGGAAGTAACATTATTGGAACTGCTCGCGTGCTTTCTGACGGTGTCTGTAATGGGTATATTGTTGATGTCTGGACACTTACACAATATCGCCGACAAGGTATTGCTAGCAACATGCTCAAGATACTTATAGAGCAACTTGAAGGACAACATATTTATTTGTTTGCAGATGAAGCGATCGATCTTTACACAAAGCTTGGCTTTAAGCCACAGCCTACTGGACTGGGAAAAGTTGTAGGAGAGTGGTTACAGAATGATTCTTTAGATTCATCTGTATAAGACTCAAAGGTTAGTTACGGCCCACAATTAGATGAAAATTCATTTTTACTTCTTTCTTCTGTTCGGCATTTCCCCAAACAGGTAACAAATTATCGTTCAAGGCTTCAAAGAATTTCGTACCTTGCTGCTGCATACATTGTCTTGTTGCTGACCAAGTATGCATATAAGCTAATAATTCGGATAAATTCCACGAAATTTTCATTTCAATTGGCGGTACTGGAATTGGTTCAAAGGGAAAATCAATATTGCGATAACCATTGTGTATAAGCTGGATACGAGGAGACCAGTATGGCTCAATAAAATCGAGAATTTCTTCTTTAATAACTAAATCTATTTTTGACGAGACAGAAAGCCAACTATAACACCAAGCCGAAAAAATACCACCCTTCTTTAGTACACGTTTTACTTCAAACCAAAAACGCTCGATATCGAACCAATGTAAAGCTTGAGCTACTGTTACTGTATCAAAATAAGCATTGGGAAAGCTAGTTTTTTCAGCAGGTTGAACTGAGTAAAAAACATTGTTTTTCGGAATGGCATTAGCTATTTGACTCTTGCTAACATCTGTAGCATAAACTTCTCTAAAGTATTCAGCTAATGTAATAGATGCCTGTCCGTTTCCCGCACCACAATCCCACACTCTTTCTTGGGTATTAATGCAGGATGCCAAAAATTCGTATAACTCTTGAGGATACTGAGGTCGTGCAGCAGCATACAGATCGGATGTATCGGAAAACAAATCGATGACAGACATAAAACTTCTTGGCAAATTTGCCTATTAGGCTAGCATTTTTTCCCCATTTGGGATGAGACACAATATTATTTTGATAAGTGAACTGTATAAAAATTTATTGATTAAATTCGGCTAATATTCTCATAACCTCATGGGCTTTTTCTGAAGGAACAAAAAGATGATCGTGGTAGTAAGCGGAAATTGGATTGACACTGATACCAAACTGAGACAGTTTACCCGTAATTGCAGCGAGAAATCCTACGGCATCTAGACTAGAATGAACCGATAAAGTAATCATGCGAGCAATATAAGAATATTGCAAACCAAAACTTTCGGCTTGCTGGCGTGGCAAAATAACCGTGATTCCTTCATCTTCCTGAAACCAGCCTAGTGGTTTTAGCTCTAATTCTTCTAGATATTGCTGCGATAAGGTACAAAAGACAAATTCCCCATCTTTTAAGATCGGCTTCATAGATTTAAGCAAAATTTCTAGCCTGGTTTCCCCTGACATTTAGCTAATACTTCAAAAAACAGGATGTAAGAAAAAATAATTATTAATTAAATTTTAGGGCAATAGATTTTTAGCTTCTTGGTAACAACATTGATTTAATAACAGGCTTTCTTATTAAGATAAGATTGGTTGGCGATATGGATTTATGTTACAGCAATTTATTGTTTCTGATAGGTATTCAGTAAATGAAAAATCTTTCTTCAATTAACTTAATTTTTATTGCTAGCTTTTTGTTCTTAGTCGGTAGTGCTATTTTTACCTTTGAAGCGATCCTAGAAATTATAAAATTGTCTTCTATTAGAACTTTTATCCATTTTTTAGCTTGTTTATTCTTTACTATTGGTTCTTTTATTTTTATGCATAGTGCTGGAAAATGATAACTATACAGTGTCCTCGCAAAAAACTTTGAGTAAAAAATAGCTAATGTTACAACAGTTTGTTGTTTCGGGTATTGCCATCGGTAGCGTTTATAGTTTAATCGCCTTGGGATTTCAGATTACCTATTCTGTCTCTAACACCATGAATTTTTCTCAGGGTGCTTCGGTGATGTTAGGGGCAGTTGTTTGTTACTCATTTAATATTACTTACGGTTGGCATATTGCGATCGCGCTGCCTTTATCTCTCGTAATTTGTGCTGTTTTTGGCTTAATTATCGAAAGATTAGCCGTGCGTCCGTTTGCTGTTGATGGTTCAAATTCTTGGTTACTAACTACTATTGCTGTAGGGATTATTGCCGAAAACTTAACTATGCTTACTTTTGGTAAGGAAGTTCGCGCCTATCCTTCTTTTTTAGCACAAAAACCCATAAATATCTTGGGTTTTGGCATTTTTCCCCTCGAATTACTAATACCAATAGTTGCTGTAGCGATCGCGTTTTTCCTTCGGTTTACTTTTACCCATACCCTTTATGGTAAAGCTTTTCTAGCTGCGAGTGAAAACCCAGACACTGCTAAAATCATGGGTATTAATGTGGAAGGGGCGATCGCTTTTGCTTATGCCCTCTCCACGGTTTTGGCTGGAGTCGCTGGTATTCTCATCGCACCGATCTACAATGTTTCTGCTGGTATGGGTACACTGCTAGGATTAAAAGCCTTTGCTACAGCGATTATTGGTGGTTTAACTAGTCCTTGGGGAATTGCGATCGCAGGAATACTCTATGGTATTGGAGAATCCTTAGCAGCAGGATATTTAGGCGGTAGCTATCGAGAAATTATTGGTTTTGCTTTGGTAATATTGGCTCTAACTTTAAGACCAAATGGTTTATTTGGCAAGAATCAAACTAAAAAAGTGTAGTGTGGGTTTTCATCCTTAGTTATCTTCCTTATCTCTTTGGGTAGAAGTAAATAAGAACCTGGCTTGAGGATTAAACTGTTGTTGATATGACCGACAAATAACTTATTGTCTGTGGTTTTAAAATGAATATGCATATTACTTTTGGGATGCGTCAGTACACCACGATGGGAGTTAGAGTAAAAGCCTAATCCATCTATTTGGCGATCGTCTAACCCACCAAGATAACGAGCGCGGAAAAAACTACCTTGATAATTTGGTACACCGTTTCCCATCCCATTAACTACAAACCAGTCTAAAGCAGATACTTCTCCTATGAGACGAAAAGGAAAAGGTCGAGAAGTTTCTATTCCGCGATCGACAGCAGCCTTGGGTATATACTGCTCTAACTCAGCAAATGTTTGTACTGCTTCGGGGATTTCCAACTTTGTCCAGCCAGGTACATAGGCATAAACCATGAATGATATATCAAAGTTTTCTAGTTCTTTTACCTGATAGGAAAAACTAGAAAACTGACCGAGATAAGCTTTCCCATCTAATACTAATATCTCAGCATTTAATCCCTGGGGCATTCCTAGACCGTATAAGTGGGGTTTTTTAGCCAGGGAACGAAACTCTACTCTATTATTTAAGTTGTTAGAAGCGATCGATCTAAGATCGCCAATTGCTTGTACTGGATTTGTGGGCGCAACTTCGGATAAGTTTGGGTTTGGATTTGTTGAATTCATGTTTTTTTCTCCGCATAATTTACGATTAGCAACCACAACTTTCGGTACAAAACTACATCCTATTGCGATCGCTGATAATTGAAAGATTTTACGTCGCAAAATTCTTTGATTCATGTAGTTACTAGTAATGTCGAATTCTGCTTGCAATGGATTCAAGTAGGGGCAAACAGATTGTTCTCCCCTACTTGACGAAGCGCATTATCTATTCTCTTGAGAATCAGATGGAGATCGACTCAAATCAGCGAACTTGTGAAGGTAAGGTAGTCATATCTCTTGGAGAAAGATAACTGACAACTGGATATTGTGAAACTTCAACCTGTAGAGCTTCTAAAACTTTGTTGGCAACGAGTAAAGAGGAAGCAGGATTTTGACCCGTAATTAGGTTGCCACTTTTTACAGCAAAAGGTTCAAAGTTATCAACTTCTTGAAAATTTGCCCCTAATTCTCGTAACTTAGTTTCCAGCATGAATGGCACGGTATCGGAGAGTCCCACTGCATCTTCTTCAGAATTAGTAAAAGCACTAATTTGATGTCCTGCTACTAGAGGACTTCCATCTGGTTTAGTAGCAGAAATTAAACCCGCAGGGCCATGACAAACCGCAGCGACTATTTTATCTTCAGCATAAGCTTGGGAAATGATATCCGCCAAAGGCAAACTATTTGGTAAATCCCACATCGTACCGTGACCCCCTGGAAGAAAAACCGCATCGTATTGACTAGCATCTATTTACTCTACAGCAGGAGTATTTTCAATCGCCATCGCAGCAGATTTGTCTTGTAAAAAGCGATCTACACTAGCAGCATTTTCACCAATCGGCTTTTGGCTGCGAGGATCGATTGGTACTGCACCACCATCAATAGAAGCAATCGTTACCTCAACACCTGCATCGGTAAAAGCATAATATGGGGTGGTCAATTCTTCTATCCATAAGCCTGTAGGTTCTCCAGTGCTACTTATAACAGCATGAGAGGTAGCAATAATCAATATCTGTAAGGGATTCATAGTTGTTTTTGAGAATGATTGGATTTGCTTTTCTCTACTTTATCTAAGGTTTAGCAAAAAAAGAAGTTATAGTTTTTGATAACAGCAATAATTTTTTTTATAGCTCATCATGACTTATCTCGACCAATTACGCACTTTTCTCGAAGCTTACCGTCTGGGTTCGATCACAAAAGCTGCCGATCGCTTGTACCTAACTCAACCAGCAGCATCAGCACATATTAAGGCTTTAGAAGCATTAATTGAAAAAGAATTATTTATTCGTCACGCCAGAGGAGTTAAACCTACAGCGATCGCTGATGACTTAGCAAGATCGGTTGCACCCCATTTAGAGCAAATTGAAGTTAAATTTAATGCGGTAAGAGCCAAGGTTAATAACATTTCTGGGACGATTCATTTAGCAACACCAGCAGAAATCCTTGATGCTCAATTACTTCCTGCAATTATTTCTCTATTAGGTTACGATTTGCGGATTAGGATTCAATTAGGAGGAAAAGAACGCCTCTATCAATTATTAAATGAAGGTGCGATCGATCTTGCAATAACTGCATCTGAACCCAATAATCAAGCCTTAGATTTTCAGCAAATTGAAAGAGAAACTTTAGTTTTAGTTGCTGCATCTGACTGGGCAAAACAGAACCTAGCTAAACCATTTTCACCCCAGGAGTTAATAAATTTACCTTTGATTGCCTACGATGAGGATTTACCCCTCATCAGACGCTATTTCACCGAAGTTTTCCAGAGCGATATCAATATTCAAGCAACTATAACTGTACCCGATCTGAGAATTGTGCGATCGCTAGTTAGTTTAGGACAGGGTTATAGCGTATTACCTCAATATCTCTGCGAACAAGAGTTACAGGATGGTACGTTCACTCTATTACACAAACCAGAACAACCACCTATTAACAATTTATACTTGGTATGGAATAAAGGCAGTCTCAGACACCCAAGGTAACCGTTCATTTCCCCCTCTGAAAAAGCTAGGAAAATTGGGGACATAGCGATCGCCATGTCCATTAATTAACTGCCCACAGGAAATGGTGGTGGAGAAAGACCTTGTCGAGCCAGAGCTAAAACCTCAGCTATGTA
>JASJDI010000316.1 GCA_030065155.1 Xenococcaceae cyanobacterium MO_188.B29 | reverse complement strand
GTCTGATTCATTCACAAGTCAAAATCTGCTCAATTATTTTGCTTGATCGAGAGCGCAGATTTCTCTAAATGAAAATTGTTAGCGAATATTGTTACACAACTTATTTCTCTTCCAAAAGATGCCGTGAAAAGTCAGGACAGCAATTCACACCTATGAACAAGAACTATGCCAACATTTAATAGCAGGATTACTGCAAATTCCTGGTTTGACTTTTTATGGTATCAGCGATCCCAACCACTTTACTGAGCGTACTCCCACTGTGGGTATTAGACTAAGAGGGCAAACTCCCTATGCTGTAGCTAAAGCCTTAGGCGATCGCGGTATTTTTACTTGGCACGGCAATTTTTATGCCCTCGGACTGACTGAACGTTTAGGGATAGAGTCTAGTGGGGGATTACTAAGAATTGGGCTAGTTCACTACAATACTATTGATGAGATTAATCATTTGTTGGCAGCTTTAACTGAGATATCTGCATTACCTGTGGCTTAATAGTTCATATGAAGTCCGTTTAATTACTTGGAAAAAAAATCTTTGTTCCACTCTTAGTTCAAGGGTAGGGAGTTTGATGATATTGAGTGTAATTGGCGATCGCTCTCCTCATAGTCAATTTGGCTGGTGGAAAAAGCCCAGCATCATCCACAATTGCTGCCAGAAGTACTTTTAAGGATGAGAACATTAGACTGTTCAATCTCTATTTATCTGATGGTTAAAATCAGTTTTACTACAGAGGAATCACAAACCAATACATCAACTTAACCAAGCGGATAAATTTTGTTGCTGCACTGAAGACGCATTTTCTATTAGCACAATTTCATAACCGCTAGGTTGCGGTTTGGCTAATTGAACAGGGAGAGTTTTTAGTTCATCTTGATGAAAGACCGTGACTTGAATAGTATCGCCAACTTGATAATCTTTAAGTCGATCACTCAACGATTCAGAAGTAACTCGAAATCCTTCTATAGCAAGTAGCTGATCTCCTGGATCAATTCCTGCGATCGCACTAGGGGAATTGGCTTCTACAAATTTAACTACTTCCTGATTATTTTCTGATTGTACTTTTATGCCTAAATGGGGAGCAGGCTTATCTTCTGTAGTCGCCTTTAATTTTAGACCAAAAGGTTCTAAATATTCATCAAAAGGTAATTCCGCAGTAGTGTATATGTATTTATGAAAAAATTCGCTTAAATCTTCTGCTGCTACTGATTCAATTACTGCTTGTAGTTGTTCAGGAGCAAAGCCAACTTCATTTTTACCAAAATCTAACCACATACGATGCATTACATCATCAAGCGATCGCTGACTATTATGTTTAGCTCTAATCAATAAGTCTAGTAATAAGGAAACTAATTCTCCTTTCAAATAATAAGAAATCTGATTATTATCGCTATGGGCATCACGACGATAAAGTTTAATCCAGGCATCAAAACTAGATTCCCCTAAAGGCTGAATTTTTCTACCTGGTATATTCAAATATTTAGTAATATCTTTACTGAGATTTTCCAAACAAGTTTTCTGATTATATATTTTTGCTCGTAGAGGGATTAAAACATCGTAGTAGCTCGTTGTTCCTTCCGAAAACCACAGAGAGGTAGTGTAATTTTCCCTTTCATAATCAAACTTTTCTAATGCTTTAGGACGAATTCTTTTGACGTTCCAGAGATGAAAAAATTCGTGGGCAACTAATTGCATAAAGCGATTGTACCTATCTTTATTTCTAAATGCAAAGCGAGGATAATTTAAGCTACACGAATCCTTATGCTCTAAACCACCATATCCACTACCAGAGAGGTGCAACAAAAAGAGATACTTTTCATAAGGTAAACCACCATATAAATCTGCTTCTACTTCAATAATTTTTTGCGTATCAGCAATGATTTGCTGGGCATTAGCATTACCTTTGCCCCAAATAGCTAATTGATGGGGTTTACCTAAAACTTCAAATTCATAGAGTTGATGAATGCCAATTTCGATCGGTGTATCTACTAAAGTATCAAAATCTTTGGCTATAAAAGTGTTTTCTTGCTCGCTCGGAGAATCTAAAGTAGTAATAACTTGCCAATCTGGTTGCGGTGGCACAATTTTTACTTGAACTGCTTGTTCTTCTAATCCTGGAATGAAAAAGAACAAAGCTGCACCATTAAAATAGCCATGCGTTGCGTCTAAATGATTAGTTCTAACGGTTAGCTCGTTAGCAAATACTCGATAACTAACAGTAATATTAGAGCAATTTTCTGTGTTAATCTGCCAATGATTTTTGGCTACTTTCTGACTAAATAACGACTTTTTGCTATTACTATCTTCAGCAATAAAATCTTGAACTTGTTTGGCATATTCTCTAACCAAATAAGAACCAGGAGTCCATACAGGCATTTTCAAATCTAGTTCATCTTTGTACCAATTATTTACTTTTAAAGTGACCTCAAATAAGTGAGATTGAGGCTGAGACATCGCCACTTGATAGAAGATTTCAACTTGATTTGTAGTTAAAGAAGATTGCCTGATAGCTGTAGTTCCTGTCATTATACTTTTCCAGATAAGTTAATTAACTGTTTAATATTCATAAGATACAAAGTTCGATTGTTTTCATCTATTTCAATCCAACCATTACTTTGTAGTTTATCGATGATTTTTCTAGTTTGCTCAACATCAATATCAGTAATATCAGCTAAATCTGCTGTTGGTATTTGTAAGATCATTGTCTTTTTACCTTGCAGCTGACCATAATTTTCTGCAAAAAAAACAAGTACTTTAACTAGTCTAACAACAGGCGGTTGGTGACGCATTTGCCAATAACCACCTAGTATCTTTAACCGTTTTACCATCAGTTGTAATAACCGATGTTGTAACTGACTATCTTTAAATAATGCTTGAATAAATCTTTGGGCAGAAATGGTAAATAAAGTTACTTCGCTTAAAGCAACTACTTCCATATTTTCGGTATATTCTTCTAAAATTGCTCCTTCTCCGAAAAAATCTCCTCTACCCATAATAGTTTGAGTTATTTTTCTTTCGGGAGATGAATATTGTAATTTAACCCAGCCTTCGATAATAAAATAGGCAGCTTTGCCCCAATTGTCTGCTGTTAAAATCACTTCATCTTGATGGTATTCTTCTTGTGTAGCGATCGCGATAATCCAGTTTAAAGTATCGGGACTAGCAGTATTAAAAAGGGGGAAAAGTTGGCTAAGAGCCTGAATCTCCATAAAGGTAGGGGAAATAGATTCATAGTTCAAAACAACTAAAATCTACTATTGTTAAATGCATTAAAGATATTGATGGCATAAGTCTAGCTTAATCAGTATCTAATAATCAATAGACTTGTTGCATAAGTCCACTTAATCCTGGTTGAGTGAAGTCCAAAGTCAAAAAGTACAAGTTTTAATTTCTAATTTATTTTTGCTTTTAACTACCAAGAGGCAAATTTAGCGAAGCGAGTGCAAAGAATTTATGTTATACCTATTAAAGTTTTGTAAATAAAAGCGATATTTAGCTAAATTGCTGGCGTTTATTCAGCATAGTTGAGTCCGCTTGACAAATCAGCTTAATTGAAATTCTTACAGTCTGCTACACAAAGTAGTGTGGTTGGAGGGTTTTTTATGTGTCTGAATGATTAAGTTCAAATGTCAAAGTAATTAGGTTATTCAATGACAATATCAACAATCAAGTCTCAATCAACAGCATCTTATCAACTAGATTCAAACTTAAAACTTAGAGATATCATTAATACTTTACCGAAAGAAGTTTTTGTTAAAGATGCTCGGAAAGCTTGGTTTAAATTAATTATTAATGTTTTATGTGTTGGTATAGGTTATTGGGGACTAATAGTTTCTCCTTGGTTTCTCTTACCAATTTTATGGGTTTTCACTGGTACAGCACTACAAGGCTTTTTTGTTATTGCTCACGATTGTGGTCATCGCTCTTTTTCTAATCGTAATTGGGTTAATGACTTGGTAGGACACGTAATGACTCTACCCTTAATGTACCCTTTTCATGCTTGGCGTATTCTGCACAATCATCATCACAAACATACTAACAAGTTAAAAGTAGATAATACTTGGGACCCCTTTACTACCGATCTGTATGACAATTCATCTTTTATGATGCGATGGGGTTACAGAAGAATGCGTGGTCGATTTTGGTGGATCGGTTCGATTTTGCATTGGGGCATGCTGCACTTCAACTGGAGGCAATTTGAAGGTAAGCAAAGACAGCAAGTACGTTTTTCTGTACTACTAGTTGCTATTACTGGCGCGATCGTTTTTCCTACTCTCATAATTACTACTGGTCTTTGGGGTTTTGTTAAATTCTGGCTGTTACCTTGGATGGTTTATCACTTCTGGATGAGTACTTTCACTATGTTTCATCACACTATGCCAGAAATCCCTTTCACACCAGAGTCTACCTGGAATGAAGCCCAAGCTCAATTAAGTGGTACGGTTCACTGCAAATATCCTTGGTGGGTAGAATTCCTTTGTCATGATATTAATGTTCATGTCCCTCATCATGTTTGTTCAGCAATTCCTTGGTACAATCTTCGCCCTGCTTATGAAAGCTTAAAGGAAAACTGGGGAGAATATATCTATCCAGAGTGTGAATTTTCTTGGTCACTAGTGGATAAAGTTGCCGATCGATGCCATCTATACGATCTAGAAAATAATTATTTGAGCTTTAAAGACCATAAAGCCAGAACAAATTAATTTAGTTGTTTCAGTTACCAACTAACTCTAAGCTTTACAATAAGCTTTTTGATTATTACAAACTACCCCGTCTAATTTAGATAGATTTTGATCCAACATTGATGAATGATAAATGTTCAATGATCAATGCTAAATGAATCGACGGGGTAGTTTAACTATTGATAGTTGACAATACGCGCAAAACTACTTGCTTCTAGGCTAGCACCACCTACTAGCACACCATCAATCTCTGATTGAGCCATAATCTCATCAATATTATTAGGCTTGACAGAGCCACCATACTGAATGGGTACATCTTGATTATCTAATTGTTGACGAATAACACCAATTACACGATTAGCTTCTTGAGATTCACAAGTATCCCCTGTACCGATCGCCCAAATGGGCTCGTAAGCAATGACTAGATTACTCTGATCTACATCAACTAAGTCTTGTTTAAGTTGGTTGATAATTACATTTTCTGTTTCCTGAGCATCTCTTTGAGCTTTGGTTTCTCCTACACAAAGAATTGGTGTGATACCATATTTTTGAGCAGCCTTGAGACGCAAGTTAACAGTTTCATCGGTCTCCCCAAAATATTGACGACGCTCACTATGACCTACAATAGCGTAATTTACCCCAATCTCGGTTAACATTGAGCCAGATATTTCTCCAGTGTATGCGCCTTGATCTGCCCAATGAATATTTTGCGCTCCCAATCGTATTTTGCTGCCATGCAAGTTTTTAGACATTACGGTTAAAGAGGTAAAAGGAACACATAAAACTATTTCTCTAACTTCATCTCTATTTTCAATTTCAGATTTAAACGCTTGCACAAATTCTAAGGACTCTGCCTGATTTTTGTGCATTTTCCAGTTACCAGCAATAATAATTTTTCGCACAACTTGATCAACTTATAATTCAATTTCAACTGCATGATTAAGTTTAAGTCTTTAAGGAGGTTAAGGCTAGGTTATCAGTAAATTTTTGCTAGAGGGTAAGCGAAAAAGCGCACACAACCAAGATTTTTGATTTATGCCAGAAATTTATTACTGTGAAGGTAAAGCTAAGTTTTATGTAGGTAAAGCTTTTTATAATGCCCAAAGTAAAGTAGTCAGAGATTTAGGAATTTTAGCTGCCAATATTTATCGGCAAAATAACGCTCAACTAAGAGTATTAGATGCCATGAGTGGTTGTGGAGTACGCAGTTTACGCTATTGGCTCGAAAGTGGTGCTGATTGGATTTGGGTTAACGAGGGTAATCCTGACTTAAACTCTATTCTACAACAGAATTTGCAAGAGGCGATCGCCCAAGATTGCTGTCAGATTACTCATCAGGATGCTCATCGTCTTTTTTTTGATTGTTACTCTCGGCGTGATTATTATGACCTAGTAGATGTAGATTGTTTTGGTAGTGCTGCTCCTTATCTTAGTACAATGCTATGGGCAACAAAAATTAATGGTCTAATGTATCTTACTAGCACAGATGGACGAACAGCTACAGGACATTCTCCCCAACATAGTTTACAAGCTTATGGTGCTTATGCTCGTTCTCATCCTGCTGCTCAAGAACAAGCTTTGCGCTTATTAATTGGTAGTGTTCAACAACAAGCAGCAACTAAAGGTTTAGGAGTAAAACCTATTTTTTCCTTTTTTACAGGTAAAACTTATCGAGTGATGCTCAGGTTGGTTAAAAATATCCAGTTAACTGAAAATAATTACGGATTTATCGGTTATTGTCATCACTGTGGTAATTATCAAACTGTATCTTGGCGTAAATTAGCTAAAGTTACCTGTGTTCATGACGATCGCTCTTTGACTATTAGTGGTGCGATGTGGCTAGGAGAATTACACAATTTAAGTATGCTCCAAAAAATGCAATCTTTAGCAAAACTATGGAATTGGCAAAAAATAGCAGATTTGATTGAGATTATGCTTAATGAAATCAATTTTCCTCCTTATTTTTATACTTTAGGGGAAATAGGACGCAGAGGAAAGCTAGATATACCCAAGCGATCGCAACTTATTCAAGCTCTACAAGACAACGGTTATCGAGCAAGTGTTACTCATATCAATGCTCAAGCAATTAAAACTGAGGCAGATCTTCATACTTGTATCACCCTGACAAGGAAACTTGACTGTTTGTCTAAGTTAGGCAAATCTTAGTGAGATTAATTAATATTTCTTTTTCTTGGTTGCATAAAAAGTAATAACAGATTATGTGAGATCGAGATCAAAATATAACTTTTTTAATTTTGCTTGATTATTTTGACAATTTTCCTAATTCAATTAGGATTAATATCTCAAAATTTAATATTGACTAGGCTTCGCCCTTAAGTTAAGACAGAGGTTAGAAGAGATAAACCTACTTCCTCCTTCTTCTTTAAAGATACAAGTGGAGTCCTTCTTGCTCCGTCCTTACGTCCCTTCGGGTGGGCGTGGAACAAGCCCTTCGGGTGAGCGTGGAATAAGCCGACGCGGAATGCGCGGGGGCTTGCGACCTGGAATCAAATTCCAGGTCGTTCCCCCGACCAAGTTCGGCATTTCCGCTCACCG
>JASJDI010000315.1 GCA_030065155.1 Xenococcaceae cyanobacterium MO_188.B29 | reverse complement strand
GATGATTTGGATGCAGATCTTAAAGAGAAGGTAGCGATCGCCCGTGAGGTGGCTAACCCAAAGTGGACACCCGCTTCTTTAGCCGACAAAATACTAGCCCAACACCGCAGTCAAAAAGCCCAAGCCCAAGCGTAAGATTTAGAGATAATGATTCTTTCGATCGCGTTATAGATGCCGTTCGTGCTGGTAATTCTGTAATCGTTCTGGGTGAAGCTGGTACTGGTAAAGGTGAATTTGCTGTAGCTCTCCATGAGGAGATGAGTAACGAGTTCCAGAGTGCGATCGCTACCTACAAGGGAAGTATTAAAAAATTCTTTATCGCGATCGCCATGCAGTTAGGCTGTCCGACAGAAAATGATGAAGGTAAACCCATGACCGTTGACGCTCTCAAAGAAGAGATTTTAGTTAACAGTAATGAGAATACCTTACTTATTTTTCCCGAAGCTAAGAGGTTAACTACCAGTATCAGATATTGGTTAGAGGACATGATTAGTGCTGGTGCGAGAGTGGTCTGTTTTGCTGTAGCTAATCCTGGTAAAGATATCTTTCTCGATATGTTGGAGATTGAATTGGAATTACCAAGCGATCGCCATATCAGAGAAGTTATGGAAGCTGAGGCTCAAAGAGTGGGATTACAAATAAGTAAATCTCGTCTGGCAGAACTCCAACCCCTAGCTGGTAGAAATCCCATGTTAGCTCGGAAAATTATCAAGAATGAGAAGTTAGGAATTAAACAGGATAAACCAGAACACACTCAGTATGTCGTGATTATGCCTATTATTATTGCTGCACTGATGGCTTTTGGTATCGTGCGGTTTGTGGGTATGGGAACTGGTAACAAAGGACTTTATATTACTGGTGGTGTATGTTTGGTCGCTGGAATGGCTTTGAAGCAGTTGGGCAGTGTTAAAGGTGCGAGGAAGAGATTAGGGCAGTAAATATGTAAAACTTATTTGACTATATTTAGTTAATCGTGTTTGTTTTGAGAGACTTGAGATTATTAATCTGCATCTTCAGAAAAACCTGGTTATGTTGTAAAGTTGTTGAAATACTATTTTGTTGTGATTCTTCTAAATTTAACCAGAGTAATTTGCCTTTTTTATTGTGGCTAGATATACTTGTTTGCTCATTCCCGTAACTGTACTTTACCAACTTGAGAAACGCTATACACCCCATTATTATGCAAAACTCAAATAATTTTATCTGGGATTTTTGGTATTATTTTGATTTACAACAAAAACTTTTCCATGTTTTTTATCTCAACGCAAATAAAGATTTAGTTGTTGATGAAAAACATCACTTTCACTCGCGAATTGGTTATGGTACTACTTATGACTTTAAACATATAAAATATATCAATTTCAATGTATTAGAAGCTTCGGATAACTATTGGGCTAATACTTCTATTTGGAGTGGAGATATTATCAAAATTAATAATGGTTTTTTACTTTTATTTACATCAAGAAATAAATATCAAGATGATAGTTTGACACAAAATATTGGTATTGCTTATTCAAAAAAAGATTTTAACAACTGGATTGTTTCAGATATTCGTATTCCTCCTGATTCTATTTATGAACGTAGAAGCATAATTGGAGATACAACTATTCATGCTTGGAGAGATCCTTTTTTATTCAGAGTCGATCGACAAGTTTATATGCTTGTTTCGGCTAAGTCTATATATAGCCCTGTGGGAAGAAAAGGAGCTATTGGATTACTAAAAATGAAAGATAACAGTTTTAAAGAATGGGAATATCTCAATCCTATATCAGAACCATCTCATTATTCAGAAATGGAAGTACCACAGTTATATATAAATTCTCAAAACGAATATGAGTTAGTATTTTCTTGTCGCTCTGAATATGATTTGGCACCGACAACAAATAAAGCAGGAGGACTACAAAGTTTGATTTCTACAAATTGGCAAAACTTTAGAAACATTCAAGCCAATATTCTTTTACCAGAAAGCTCTAGATTATATGCTTGTCGTGTTATTCCTGAACTCAATGGTACAATAGTTGGCTTTGATTTAGAAAATGGTAATTTGCATAGAAGTAATGTTAAGACTAATTTTAAATCTGTTAATCGTAATTTTGACGATCTAAATTTTAAAATTTAGGCTTTGAAGTGAAACTTATTGAGTGTTTTTGTTTGGTAGAAGTTGATCTTCAGCGAAAATATATCCTACAAATAGGATAATAACTATAATAGATATCCACCAATTTTTAGTTAAGACAAATCCCGCTAATGCTGTGAGAAAAGCACCTATTAATTTAAGGATAATGATCGATGTCGGTTGTTTTTTTTCTTCATCTTCCTTAAACTTAAAAAAATTCATAAAATTGTATTGAATCGCATTTACAATCGATAAATATACTATTAATAAGAAAAAAATAAACCAGATAATAGTATATCCAGTCCTATCATGGAGTAATTGAGTTGCCATATTACCCGCAAACAATGACAATAAAGCTATTGAGAGGCAAATTGCTATTTCACTATTGTATGGTCTTAATAGATTAGTAGGTCGTAATCCTGGGTTACTATTTCGTAATTGTGTTACTTTTGACTCCCATTGTGAAACATTATTAAGATCTTTTTCAATATAAGTAGCTATTGTGCGAATTATAAATCGTTTTTCTGTGAAGTAGCACAGTGCAATAAAGGAAAAGAAACTTGTAAGCCATACTTGTTGGTTATACCATAAAGCAGCTGTAACTGGTATTAGATACCCTGTAATCAACGAACAAGTTCTGTCTGAACGAAGAATTTCATCGCGTAAGCTACTAAATTCAGCAATTTTATATGATGATTCTTGTTTTTCTTGTGTCATTGTATTTTAAACAACATTCAGGTTAGACATCTTTTTTTCTTTCGGGGTATGTGTTCTATTTATTCTGCTCTCTGTTGTTATATCGTAAGTGAGCCAAATTACTGACAGTTCACAACAATGATTTAAGACTGGTGTTTGACCACCGATGACCGATTACCGCCTATGATGTCCATCACCCATGCAGCGATCGCACTCTCTGGAACATCTTTAATCTTGGGAACAGCAAGTCCATTACCATTAGGTTTGGCTATCCTTGGCTCACAGCTTCCCGATTTAGATACTACTGAAAGTACCATCGGTAAAATCTTCTTTCCGATTAGCTCCTGGATAGAGGATCGTTTTCCCCATCGCAGTATTACTCATTCTCTGTTGGCTACGGCGGGTATTGCTGCGGTGAGTTTATTGATAAATCACTTTTGGTTACATGGTGATATCAGAATAGCGATCGCCCTACCATTAGGTCATCTCCTCTCCTGCTTCTCCGATACCTTTACCAAGCAAGGAGTACAGTTGTTTGATCCCAATCCAGCCTGGGCAATCAGTGTTAGTAATCCGAGACGGAGATTAAAAACTGGTGGTGCTGGTGAATTATGGGTTTTAGGCATATCGATCGCCCTTCTTTGTTTTGGTATCTATCTAGCTAATGGTGGCGGTATAACTCAAAAAGTCTCCCAGAATCTTGGTTTGAGAGATGGCATTGTCAGAATCTATAACGAGAATGCAGCTACTAACAATGTGTATGCTGAGATAAAGGGTTATTGGGCAAGCGATCGAACTAGTGCCGATGGTAGATATTTGATTATTGGTAATGAGGGTAAAGAGTTTGTAGTTACTGATGGTAAGGGAATTTATAAGACTGGTCAACAGATAATTACTAGCAAAGTTACTACTGAAGTAGGGGAAGCTGCCAGGACTGAAATTAGAAATCTTACTTTTAATGATGAAGATGCGATCGCTCCACTGAAAGAAATACAACAGAATTACCCTAACTCAGACGTATTTGTAAGCGGAGATTTAGCGGTTGATTTTCCTGAAGATATCCAGATACCTTTTACAAAAAACAACTATGCTATAGCTTCAGTAAGTAGTACTACATTAAAGCTTTCGTACTGTCCTCTAAAGGAAGCGATTGCACTTCTTAAAGAACAGTATGCGATGGGTACAGTGGAGGTCAAGATAGTGAAATCAAATCTTTCTAAGGTGAATTAATGATTTCAAAGTGTTTTCTCTTCACCTCTATCTCCTCAACTGGAGTGCGCCGACGCAATCTAATACTCTTCCTCTCCGCCAACTCATCAACCAACCCTTTTGCCTGTTTCCTCAAATCATGCTTACTCTTTAAAGTCCGCGCCCAATCTGAGCGTTCCAAATAGTCCAGATAATCACAAATCTCTGGTGTTAAGCGTTTATCCAAACTCCCGCTTGCTTCTAGCGTCTCTCCAATCTCGGCTTGACATTTACTAGCTCGGCATTTAGGTATTTTGTGCTGACCCCCTACGTAACCCTCGATAACGTAAGCTGCTAACCGTTCCAAGACAAAGCCCGTATCGTGGCAGCAGTAACAGCACCAATTTGGCTGCCATAGTTGTTTATCGTAATTGGGTTCGCATTCAGGACGGAGGGGAATTGGCTTGAATTTTTTAAAGTCCATCAACCGTTACCCCCTCTGGTAGCTTGACTACACCGTTATCGATTGCCCAGCGTGCAAAAGCTCTTCTTTCCTCCTCTGTACCGCCATTTTTGAGCAAGGTAATAAAATCTGAGGCTTCATACTGACACTCTAATAAGCGTTTCCATCTGTTAAACCTGGGGTGATTTGTCCAGTCTTGTTGTGAGATTTCACCACTCAAATATGCTACATCTGGGGACTTTTTACACCATAAACTGCGTAGTTCTTCCCAGTTGCTCTGAATCCATTTTTTGACTAATACAGGAGGTTTGGGTAATTGATTGGCTTGTTGCTCGCAAAACTTGAAAAAACTCTCTCTCTGGCTTTGAGATAGAGAATTTGAAAAACTTTGATAAGAATTTGAAGAAGAATCTGGTGAATCACTGGAAGCTTTGTTTTTTGGTGCTTTAGGTGGGGTGTCAGTTGCAGTTTCTACAACTCGATTGGCAGTTGGCGCGACAGGTTTTGGAGAATCTACAGATGAATTGGCAGTTTCTACAACTGAATTAGTAGCAGGTGCAACTTGCTTATTTACAGTAGTATTATTTTGAGTTTCAAATTCACCGACTAAAGCAGTGGTTCGGTAAAGCTTTAAACTGGGAAAGTGTTGCTTGATTAATTTCAGTCCGCGATAAAATTGATCTCTGCTCAAACCTAGTTCCTGACATATCTTTTGTTGGTTGATCTGCATTTTCCAACCAGGAGCAAACTTGATTTTGAGATAGTTAAATAACAATCCAGCAGAGCTAAGAAATCCAGCTTCGTACTGTGTTAGCGCATCTTTGAGTGTTAGCTGGTAAAATTGAGTCATAATATGAAAAATCTAATTATGGATTTGAGAGCGATCTCGGTGGTTGGTAGCCCTAAAAGATCGCTCACTTACATCTATCAAGGTTATTATAATTAGGATACATATTAAAATAAAAACAATTTACATTTTTAAATATATGGATACTCGCTATAATGCTTAATTAGTGGGGGTAAAGGATAAAAAAAGATGCCAGGAACAAAAGCCAGTGGTCGTCCAGGTGGTAATCCCGAGCTGAAAAACTACGGATTCACAACAGATAGACCCGAACCGTTACGAGAAAAGCTGCAATTGAGAGTATCTGCTTCGATGAAAGAAAAAATTAAAAGCAGAGAAAATTGGCAGGAGTTTGTTAGAGATGCCATTGCTAAAGCTCTAGAAGAACCTCAATCGGCATAAATTCATTTTCAAGTTAACGCAGAGATAAAACGCGCTCGCTTTGAAGTTGTCAGAACGAGCGATCGCTCTTTTGAAAGAACAGTATGCAGTTGGGACGGTGGAAGTTAAGGTAGTTCGACCCAGTTTATTTAGTAAATAGTGAAACGTTGGCAGCGAAGATTTAGTTTTTGAACATTTAGTTTTCGGGGTTCTCTAATTAGGTTATATTAGGGTTGAGTAAGTACTTATCCTTACTCAAAGTTATCGTGAAGCCAGCCAATTCTGACTAGGACTCGCCAAAGACAACACGGCAGGATTAAGGTGATTAGGTGGTGAGGACACTATGACAACTAACGCCACAACAGTAGGTTTCAAGCTTGCCCAACTCAAACAGGAGATTATCGAGCTAGAACACAAATACGCAGTAATCACAGAAGAAGAAAAGCAGAAGTTGCAGGAGCTGAGGCAGACCGAACTGAGCCTAAGCCAGAACTACGGCATTAACTTAGAAGATTGAGTTTTAAAACTTTACGTCGATTTAGACAATCGAGTCGTTAGACTGAACGCTCAAGAGTGTCGCCAGCAGGGCTAAAGTCTACCCCAAGCGAGATTGTACCTGTACATAATTCTCTTGTGACTATAGTTCCAAGGAGGTTAAATGCTATGAGGCAATTAGAAATTGACAGTAGGGAAAATCTTGAATTTGATACCAAAGACATTTTTGGTTGGGAATTAATTTTGGACATTTACCAATGTAACCCTACTCAAGTACGTTCCCGTGACGAGATCGTTACTTTTATGAATCGATTATGCAGCGAAATTCTAGACATGGAAATGTATGGTGAACCTGTGGTCAAAAGATTTGGTCAAAATCGACCTATCAATGTAGGTTATACAATTGTTCAACTTGTAGAAACCAGTTCCGTTGTCGCCCACTTTTCGGAGTTGAACAACTCGGTGTATCTGGAAATTTTTTCTTGCAAGCCATACGACCCAACTGTTGTTAGCGATTTCTGCTGTAATTACTTTGAAGCTGAGACGGTTCAAAAATACTTCTTGGAAAGAAAGTAAGCATTAGACCTAAAAATAGCTGAAGGATAGGAGATTAAACAAGGCGACATCAAAGCGCGTACGCCCTATCCTTGCCTCAGATCACTCCGTTGCACCGAAAGGTGACGCACCTAAATAACTCCCAATAGACTAAGACAGATACAGAACACCATTAGTACTTACTTAGTAAGACAAAAATCAAAGGTTTGGCAGGGGGAAGGGGGAAAGGACAAAGGGAAAAGGATTAATTAAAAACTAGCGTAGCCCTTTTACCCTTAACCTTTTACCTTTACCCAACCACAACCAAAAACTTGTGTGTAAGTTCTGACTAATTATTTGGTAACTGTGATGAAGAGAAATCTTAACTTGTCTGTCTACAAACTATTGGGATACTTACTTCTAGGTGTAGCGACCCAAAATAAGAATCACTTCGACCCGAAATAATGGCGTTTTTCAGCCCACATTAAATAAGAATAAAACTGGCTCAGACCCACATTAAACGAGAATAGACCCAGATTATTCTGAGACTGACCCGAAATAATC
>JASJDI010000314.1 GCA_030065155.1 Xenococcaceae cyanobacterium MO_188.B29 | reverse complement strand
GGCAAGTTTATTTTACGAGTTGAAGATACAGACGAAGCGCGATCGCGTCCAGAATATACAGAAAATATTAAATCGGGTTTAACTTGGTTGGGTTTGACTTGGGATGAAGGGCCTTTTTTCCAAACTCAACGTCTCGATTTATACAAAAAAGCAATTCAAACTTTACTAGATAAAGGTTTGGCTTATCCTTGTTATTGTACTCCTGAAGAACTAGAGCAAATGCGGGACGAACAGAAAGCTAAAGGACTTGCCCCGCGCTACGATAATCGTCATCGAAATTTAACAGACGAACAAAAACAAGCCTACATAGCAGAAGGACGTAAACCAGTAATTCGTTTTAAAATAGACGATAAACGCGAAATTGTTTGGCAAGATTTAGTCAGAGGTAAAGTTAGCTGGAAAGGTAGCGATCTCGGCGGTGATATGGTTATTGCCCGTGCAGCAGAAGCAGAAGATAATACTTTTGGACAACCTTTGTATAACTTGGCAGTAGTAGTAGACGATATCGATATGGCAATTACTCATGTTATTCGGGGAGAAGATCATATTGCCAATACTGCTAAACAGATTTTGCTTTACGAAGCTTTAGGTGCAACCGTACCCGAATTTGCCCATACACCCCTAATTCTCAATCAAGAAGGTCGTAAACTATCTAAAAGAGATGGAGTAACTTCCATCGATGATTTTCGCAAAATGGGTTTTGTCCCAGAAGCTCTGGCAAATTATATGACTTTGTTAGGTTGGACTCCCCCAGACTCCACAGAAGAAATATTTACTCTAGCAGAAGCAGCAGAAAAATTTAGCCTGGAAAGAGTTAATAAAGCAGGAGCAAAATTTGACTGGGCAAAACTAGATTGGCTCAACAGTCAGTATCTACATAAAATGCCAGCAGAAAAATTAGTAGAGTTATTAATTCCCTATTGGCAAGAAGCAGGATATGAAGTAGACTTAGGCAGCGACCGCCCTTGGTTAGAAAGTTTAACAGCAATGATCGCTCCTAGTTTGACTCGTCTAACTGATGCAGCAAAAGAAAGTCGTTTACTGTTTGGGCAATCAGTAGAATACAGTGAAGAGGCAATTTCTCTACTTCAGCAAGAAGGAGTAGAAGCAATTGTTAAAGAAATTATTGAAGCTATCTCTGCTAATGGGAGTTTCGATTTAGACACTGCCAAAACTATAATTAAGCAAGTAACCAAAATCCAAAAAGTCAAAAAAGGCTTAGTAATGCGCTCTGTGAGAGCAGCTTTAACAGGAGAATTACATGGTCCCGATCTAATTCAATCTTGGTTATTACTCAATCAAAAAGGATTAGACAGAATTCGCCTACAAGCAGCTTTGGGTACAATTAGAAATTAACTCTTGCGGTATAAGAAATATGGGGCGTATATTTTTACGTCCCTAATTATCCTTAAGTTTTATAGCCCGACAAAATTAGATTAGGACAAGTAAATTGATTGGTTCGGAAGCAGCAAGTGCTTCATGGAGCAAATTTTAAAAAATATTCTCACC
Organism: Xenococcaceae cyanobacterium MO_188.B29; assembly: GCA_030065155.1. Taxonomy (GTDB): domain Bacteria; phylum Cyanobacteriota; class Cyanobacteriia; order Cyanobacteriales; family Xenococcaceae; genus JASJDJ01. The sequence goes on along the minus strand of JASJDI010000314.1, from coordinate 5,784 downwards.
TAATATACGTAGTGCTATATTACGCTTGGTATAAAATAAAACTTTGTCTTGTTAGGAACAAGTGTAATTTAAATAACGTCAAAAAACTAAGTTAGAAGACTGATATTTAATTATTAATTAAAGTTATTTTGTGATACCAATAGGCATGACTAAGATATTGACCCAAAACAACAAAAAAAGACCAAAAATACGTATACATAACTGTATATATCTTTTTTTCTTGAGCGCGATCGCCTTTAATGTTCTCAGTGTCAATACTACATTTGCCCAAAACATTGTTAAGAATATTACTATAGACCACGGTGTTACGCGCAATCCACTATTAGTTCATGGTGTTAGTGGTGGTTCTCTAGAAGCATTAGAAGTAGCAAGAACAGAACAAACTGCAACAGGATACTGTGATGGCTTTGTTAATCATCAGCCCAACCATATTTTAACTCTGAAAAAGTTTTTTGATTTTTTGAAAATTGAAGTGGATAGCCGAGCCGATACTACCATAGTAGTGCAAGGACCTGGCGGTATCTGGTGTAACGATGATACCAATCATACTAATCCAATTATAGAAGGTCAATGGCAACCCGGTGTTTACAAAATTTGGATCGGTTCTTACCAGGAAAATGATAGTAATAACTATCGAATTAGAATTAGTGGTAAGTAATATAGTTTTACTTGTTAATTGCTACAGAAAATACCAAAAAAAGTAGGGTGGGCAAAATTTAGTTTTCAAATCCCCTGCTCAGTTGAAAGTTAGTTTGCCCACCTTACAAAGCATAAGTTTTTTCAGAAATCACCTAATAGCGTGGAACTCCCTACTTGTTTAAATTTTTTGATTAGCCCATCTTAGCTAAAACATCTTGAGCATGAGTGCTAGTATTGACCTGAGCATCAACTTGAGTGATTTTACCTTCTCCGTCGATAATGTAGGTGACACGCTTGGCATAACCCCCACCCTCAACATCATAAGCTTTGGTAATTTTGCCATCGCTGTCAACAAGCAAGGTAAAAGGTAAACCGTACTTTTCTTTGAATTTTTGATGAGAAGCTTGGTCGTCCATACTCACTCCTAAGACAACCATATCTTTATTTTGGTATTCCTCATAGTTGTCGCGGAAACTTTGTGCTTGTTTTGTACAACCAGGAGTATCATCTTTGGGATAGAAATATAAAACGACTACTTTACCTTTAAAGTCAGATAAAGAAACAGTATTGCCTTCATCGTCTACGGTGGTAAAGGATGGTGCTTTTGTACCAACTTCTAAAGCCATAGATGTTATCTTTCCTATTTTGAGTTAAAGGTTTATCAATTTTAAACTTTAACGTAATCGAGGAAAATTAACTATCTTGTACTGTCTCCAATCTAATTAATTTAATTTAAGATTGCTTCTCAACTCCAGTAGGGACGTTCCAGGTCACGTCCCTACTGAACTCCTGAACTCCTAACATTCTCTTTAAACTTACTTAGATGTAGCATCAATTAGGCGATGTCTTCCTTGCCCATTCAGTATGTTTCCAGAAAACAAAAAATATAGCCCCAGAAAAAAGTGTTCCCATACACCATTTAAGGCTTCTCTTGATTAAACTAAGTTTTTGCTTTTTATAAGCTTTTTTGATTTGCTCTGTACTTTTTAGCTGTTCTTTCTCTACTTTACTTAATGCTTGTTGCAAGAGCGTATCAGAAGAACTGCTTTTGTTAGAGGACGATTGTTGTTGTCGCAAATAATTTGCTAATTGTCGATCGGGAACTTGACTCAATTGCTTTTTGAACTGTGCTACCTGGTTTTTTTGAGTTTCTAATTGAGTTTTTAAACCAGAGAAGCTTTTCTGCTGAATTTTAATAGTATTAGAGATGATCAAAGGTGCAGATAAGAAATAGATTATAGCCATCAATAACATTAGGCGAGATAACCAAGATAAGATTCTTAATTCTAGAACTTTAAAGCCATTTTCTTGGCGTATAAATACCAAAGCAAAGCCCAACAATGGAGCCCAAACATTTTCAACTAGATGCCCAATAATATTCAATTCCCAAGTTGGATTAAGGAAATGAGGTGGTATTAGTAAAAATACGTAATCAAGCAATACTAAGCCAAGAATAAAATAGCCAATCCAGGGAAGCATTTTAATAGAACGAGCTAGTTTTTCTGTCGCTACTTGAATAATTCTAGGACTTCTAGAATTTCTAGTTTTCCTACTTTTAGATTTGCGTTTTCTGGAAGATGATTTACTTAATGTCATTTTATGTATACCAATTCCTACGGATTAATATAAATTCAAATTTGAAACCAACAATATTTTGCAGCTAACTTTGTAGATATAAATGCGGTTAAACCAGCTAAAATACATAATATTTATATCCGTATATTGCCTTTTTTGTCGTCAGTGTATTTTCGTAAAGATCTTCTCTTATTTTTGATTATATCTATATATATACCGCTTAATTAAAGTTTAAATACTTGCCGTTTTTTGGTGATGAAATATAATGTGATAGTCCCAACTATTAAGGATAGATGAAGATGCTTTCTAAGCACACATTTTTACCTACAAAAAGTTTATTTATGGCTGCTGGTATCGCTGCTTGCGGTTTAGCTGCTGTTCAACAGTCTGCCAGTGCTCTTTCTATTAGTTTAGATAGTAGTGGTGCTCCTCCTAATTACGTTTATTCTGTTGATCTAGAGGCAGGAGAAAGTTTTGGTATAGGTGAGACTATTGCCTTCTCTGGAATGAGTGATGTTACTAGTGCAAGTGCAGCTACTGGATTTTCCATCGTGAGTTCCGATACAACAAGCGTTGTCTTTGAAGCTCTATTGCCGTTTCCTAATGGTTTTGCACCTGGGCCTTCCATCGGAAATTTCTCAATTTCCTCTACTGCCCCTATAGGTACAATTTCTTGGGCAACGGATGCTAGTGGTTCAGGTCTTAAAACTGACTCTATCGACGGGCCATTAGCCGTTGTCGCTCCCCCACCACCACCTACATCTGCTGCTGTTCCTTTTGAGTTCTCTCCTGGTTTAGGTCTTATCTTATCTGGAACTCTTTTTGGTGCGCTTAAACTTCGTAGCAAGTTTGGCAAAAAAGAAGAGATTAGTTTCTAGATATATTTGTATGAAGAACTAGGTTTATAGCTAACGCTAAAATTATCTCTAGAGAATTTAATTAAAGTAAAATCTGTTTTTATATTTGGAAATAGGAAAAGCGAACTTAGTCCGCTTCACCTATAAATTTAGTTGTGCAATAACTAATTTCTATTATAGAACAGATAAAGCTTCTCTAGCCAGAAAAAAGCGTTAGGTAATTGAGTACTTAAACTGATGAGAAGAAAATCTCTTCTCATACTATGTATAATGTGTCCGATCGAAGCTGCATTCATAAATCGGATGCAGCTTTTTCTAGAAACTGAGATTTTTTAGGAGTTGCAGTAGTTACAGGAGTTCAGAAGTTCAGGAGTTGCAGTAGTGAGAGAAAGAGCAAGTAACTAACAACTAACAACTATATTTTTAGTTAGTTAGATAATATTTATATCAAGAAGTCTAATGAAATTATGGCAAAAAAGTGACAAATTCTGGTTATTTTCCAGTGTGATTAGCTCTGCTGTTTTGTATCTCAATTTAGTTTGGAAAGCTACAGCAGATATAGATAAATTAACAACAGAATCTTTATTTGGTGTTGCGATTCTTTGGTTACTGTGGCGACAACGAGACAAGCTAAACTTTAAAAGTAGTTTGTTGGCTACTTGTTTTGGTTCAGTCTTAATTCTTTTAGTATTAGTTAAAAGTCTTTCTCTCTTTTGGTTTGAATCTACTTTAATTCCCCTAATTCCTATTTTTATTGCCTTTGGTTTAGCTTTAATTGCTTCTGGGTTTAAAGGATTACGGCAGTATTGGCGAGAACTATTTTTTGCTTGGTTCTTGTTTTTTCCTGAAGGAGTTATCGGTACTGCCATAGATAAGCTGATTCATATTACAGTCATTAATGCTAAATTAGCTAGTTTTTTACTGCACTATGTAGGATTTAGCGTTGCTAGTCAAAGTAATCAAGTAATTCTCAACTTGCCTAAGTTAGGGCAGTTTACTGCTTTAGTAGATTATCCTTGCGCTGGAATACCTATGATTGTTTTGATGCTAAGGATATCTTTATTATTAATTGCTTTCTTTCCCCTACCAAAAAAGGAACGTTTTTTAGTACCTTTAGTATCTTTAGGAATTGGATTTGGCTTAGGGGTTATTCGTGTGTGTATTCTTACTGTACTATTGCCAGAAGAAGCTAAGTTTGACTATTGGCATGGTACAGCAGGTTCACAAATTTTCTCAACTCTAGCGATCGTAATTTTCTCTTTCTTTTGTCACTCCATACTGAAAAAATATAATCTTCTTGATTCTGCTCCCAAATCAGAATTAAGTAGTTCAGGAGTTCGGTAGTTATTAGGAGTTCAGAATTCAGTAGTTCAGTAGTTCAGTAGTTCAGTATGAAAAGAGAACCAGCTAAAAGTTTTCAAGATTTGATTGTCTGGAAGAAAGCACATCAGTTTGTTTTGCAAATTTATGGTTTGAGTAGCAATTTTCCTAAGTCTGAAATGTATGGATTAACATCTCAATTAAGGCGTGCTGCTGTTTCTATTCCTGCTAATATCTGTGAGGGTTTTAAGAAAAAAAGTCCTGCTGATAAATTAAGGTTTTTTAATATTGCCCAAGGTTCTTTAGAAGAATGTCGCTACTATAGCCTTTCTCAAATAGATGAGATACAAAATTTTCCGAATTCCGAACTCCGAATTCCGAACTTATCTTAACCAAGGTGTATTTCACTAATTCGAGAACCGCTATACTTAATTCTTATAAAAGATTTGAATTATGGCGATAGTACATTGCTTATGTCTCAGCTAGAAGAAGTAAGTAAATTACTTATCAGTTACTCAAAATCTCTTCTTAATTCCAACTCCTGAACTCCGCACTGACGTTCCAGGTCATGTCCCTACTGAACTCCTGCAACTCCTGTAACTCCTCAATACCCAAAGCATATGAATAAAATTCAATACCGTAATATTTTTCTTGCTCTTACTTGTATAGGATTTTGTGTGGCAACTGTCTATTCTTTAATTCAGCCGACAGTAGGTAATCGCCAGGTATCTTCTTTTATTTTTCCTGAGAGTGTTCCTCTTCGATCTTGGCAATTAGTAAAAGCTGAGTCCATACTTGATAGCCAACCAGAAAAAAAGAAGCAGGAAGAGTTAATAGCGTCAGGAAAAAGTTATACCTATAGCAAAAATCAGCTTTCTCTTGAAGTAGAGATGCTTTATTTAGTAGGAACAAGGGGAAATGTACATGGTGTACTGGAAAATCAAGTAGCTATTCCTGCAAAAGTACTCAAAAAAGCTGAAACCCAAAAACTAGAAAACGTTGGTTTTTATACAATTTTTAGCGATCGCCAGAGAGCCTATTTAAGTAGTTGTATTAATTCTCGTGGTAACGCCACTGTCACGCAAAAACAGTTTTCTCAAAATCGTTATACTCACGATTTAAAATATAGTCTTTTATTACCTTGGCTGTTTGGACAAGAGACAATTAGAGATCGTCGCTGTCTGTTAACTAATTTATCTATACCAGTAGAAAATTTAGATCCAGAAGTAGCCTATGAAATTCTTCAGTCAGCATGGCAAGATTGGTATTCTTGGTGGCAGCCTAAATTCCCTAATCTTTGAATTATTTTGTGTGGGGATTAACATCTAAATGTCTGTTAATTCTGAACTTCTGAACTCCTGAACTCCTGAACTCCTGAACTCCTGAACTCCTA
>JASJDI010000313.1 GCA_030065155.1 Xenococcaceae cyanobacterium MO_188.B29 | reverse complement strand
TTTACTATAATCTGAACGAAAAAATCAGCATTTCCTCCTTGTCTTCCTTGTCCTCCTTGTCTCCCTTGTCTTGATTTCAGGCTTAAATGTAAAAAGTCTACCCTTGTGAGCTACTCCCTACTCCCTACTCCCTACTCCCTACTCCTACCCTTAAACTAAGTCTCTGATTAGTTTCGAGAATTGGTATTAGCTTCTCCATAGAGCCGATGAAGCTTTTCACCTTTACTAGCTTTAACAATACTGGTAACTTTTTCATTGTGCCTAGCTTTAGCACTTTTGGGATTAAAAATACCTAAACCTATAATACCTAAGGATATAATGCTACATGCTATGGGAAATTGTAAATTGTACCCTTTCTTTTTTACTAATTCTGTCGATTTGTTAGCTTCTATATAGCCACCATAAGACTTTTCCTCATTACCAGCTTCAGCAATATTTGGATTAAATACACCTAAAAATACAACACTGAAGAAAATAATGCTCAACGCTCTGGAAAATTTTAACTTACTCACCTTAGTTACTCCTCATCAGTAAACTTATTACTGAGTTTTAATGGTTTGGTCTCGACAATCTGAGTATCGCTTATAAGCAATATTTCTTAACACTATCTATCAGTTATTTTTTTTGGTGAGCGGATGATATCTAAACACTATCCACCTGGATATCCACCTGGCTAAAATTTAGATTGAAAAAGTTAAAAAAATTAAATTAATCCCTCGCGTACTGCTTTAGCTGCTGCTTGAACGCGGTCGTCCACACTTAGTTTACTAAGAATGTTGCGAACGTAAGACTTCACAGTTCCTAGAGAAAGATGAATTTGTTTGGCTATTTCTGGGTTGGATAGTCCTTCACTGATAAATTGTAATATTTCCCGCTCGCGATCGCTCAGAGGAGAATAGGTTTTGGCAGCAGGTTTTTGGGCTAAATTAACCTGAGATTTGAGCATTACGGCTACTTTATGCGCAATTTTGGGATCGAGGTAAGTTCCTCCACTCTGAATTAACCGAATAACTGCTAAAAGTTGTCGCCATTCAATGCTTTTGAGACAGTAGCCATCTGCCCCAGCAGCCAACATCCCAATTATGCTATCGTCATCGCCAAAAGCACTCAGGGCAATAACGCGGGTGACAGTATCACTATTTTTAATCTGCTGAGTAGCAGTTATTCCATCTGTGACGGGAAGGTCTATATCCATCAAGACGATATGAGGATTCAGCTGCTCAACCAAGCTAATAGCTTGCTCTCCATCCTGAGCTTCCCCTACTACTTCAAACTCTGGCTCTAAACTGAATTGACCTTTTAAACCAAGGCGAAGCAAATTGTGGTCATCTACTAAAAGAACACGAATACGAGACTTTTCGTCAATTTTGGGCATTTTAGCATATTATGGAGATTGTGAATTGCTCAAATAATAAAATACTTTGATTATAGAGATTTTCATTTTGAAACAACTTTGTGTTGTTTTAGTGAATTTTACTACTACTTTGTCAAGGTGGATTTGAGAAATAAGTGTCATTAAATTTCTCTTGTGTCCTAGACTTTTGAGATTAATGAATCAGGATTCTAGTCTATTGGGAGTGTAAACCAAAAAGTGCTTCCTTCACCAACAGTACTGTCAACTTGAATAGTTCCTCCATGAGCTTCAACAATCTGGCGACATAGATATAATCCTAGTCCTGCTCTTCCTTGGCGACCTAGCCCTTGAGCAAAGCGATAAAATAGATGTTCTATCTCATGGGCAGCAATTCCAGGTCCTCGATCGCTAACATAAACTTTAACCTGTTTATCCCCAAAGAGATTTACCCCAAGACATACCTGTCGATCGGGCTCACTTAAGCGAACAGCATTATCTACTAGATTTTGTAAAACTCGCTGAATTTCGATTGGATCGCCATAAACAGTTGGTAGTGAAGGAGCAATATTATATAGAAGCTCACACTTTTTTTGAGAAACACTTTGAGTCCAAGAAATAACACGAGCGAAAATTTTTGACCAATCTAGAGGCTCTCGATTGATAATTTTGTTACCCTTAGCTTCATAACGACTTACATCAAGTAAATCCTCAACTAGCCTAATTAGATCTTCATTAGCTTGGCGATATTCTCTGAGTAACTCCTTTAAAAGAGCATCTACAGAGCCAAATGCCCCTCCCAGGATCGCATCTAAAGTATTACGGTTTGCTAATAGTGGAGTACGCAGATCGTGAGACAGTGTTCTAATCAAGTCTTCTAATTGTTTAGTTCGGCTCTCGATACGTTGTTGATTAGTATCAATATTACTAGCCATAAGATTAAGTGCGTTGGCTAGTTGACCAATTTCATCTTCGGACGAATATTTTAATCGTGCTTGTAGTTGTCCTCTTCGCCAAGTATGACTAACCAACGTTAAATGTTTTAATGGCAATTCAAATCTTTGTCGCAGCAACCACAAGTTTATTCCTGCTCCTATCAAGATGACCACGATGTTAAACAAACTGAGACCTAAGTTGAGCCGATTCAACTGCTCTAACTGGGTTAAGTGCCTACTCGAATTATCCAACAGCTTATTTTCATAATTAATTAGATTTTCCACAGACTTTTGGAGAGGATCTAAAGAACTAGGTATAGGTAGTTCGGATTCAGAAAAAGAGCTACTCAGAAGTGGTTTAATAGATTGACTATGAAACTCATTATAGAAAGTTTGAATATTATGGAGTTGTTTAAGCTGAGTGGAGTTGTCTTCTAATAGTAAAAATAGGCGATCGAGACTACGGCGGAATTCAGCTTCCTTTCGCGTATAATTTTTCAGGATAATACTAGTTGGATCGAGTAAATAACTTTGCAAAATGGCTTTTTTGTGAAGTACTATTTCAAGTAAATACTCACTTTCCCGTTTAGCTTCAAAGCGAGGAATAATTTGCTCTATAGCTTTTTGTTGACGTACTCCCACTATAAAACTCAAAGCCTCTTGACCCAATAAAAGAATGAGTAATAAAGCCAGACTGGCATATAGTGGAGCAAACAAGCGTGTTTTGAAGAAGGAAATTTTCAAAGTCCGACAGCCTTTTGCTTTATTAACTACTATTAATATCAATTAAATGCAATTAGTATAAATGTTTTTTTTAGTCTAATCATTGTTAAAGGGAACAAGGAATAGGGAATAGGGATTCGTGACAAGAAAACTCAGAAATATTATCTGTATTCTCAGCAATTTTCAAGAATTATTTCAGTAATGGCTCATCTGGTTATTTTTTAATAAAAGTGTTGCAGGCAAAAATAACGCCTATTCACTGAATTTCGTGTCTTTTAACTCAAAAAATAACTATTATGAAGCTTAAATATCTTATTGCTGCTACTACCGCCTCAATTATTACTTTAGGATTTGTTGGTATTTCTCAAAATTGGAATACTGCGACAGCTAATCCTTGTGCTGCTCAAGTTAATCCTTGCGCTAGTAAAAATCCCTGTGCTGGTGTCAATCCCTGTGCTAGTAAAAATCCTTGTGCTGGTGTCAATCCTTGCGCTAGTAAAAATCCCTGTGCAGGAGCTAACCCTTGTGCTGGGAAAACTAAATCTGCACCGCAAGTATACACTGAATCTCAAAGTGGTTTAGCAATTAGAGGAACCGATCCAGTAGCATATTTTACTCAAGGCAAAGCTATCAAAGGTAGTAATCAATATGAGTATGAATGGCAGGGAGCTACCTGGAGATTTTCTAGTGCCGAGAATATGAGGCTTTTTGCTAGTAACCCTGAAACTTATGCTCCTCAATATGGCGGTTACTGTGCTAAAGGATTAAGTGAAGGTAATGTAGTTTCCACCGATCCTAATGCTTGGAAAATTGTTGATGGCAAGCTTTATCTTAACTACAGTCCACAAGTCCAAAGACAGTGGCTGAGAGATGTTCCAGGTAATATTGCCAAAGCAGATTCCAGATGGCCTAACGTATTGATTGGTGCTACTGTTTTTGAGTAGAGTCTAATCTTTATTTCTGACTCTTAGGATTGCCTCTCAATTATCTCGATCGATAGGGCAATCCTCAATACTGTTCGGATAAGCATAATTTATTCTCCCCCTGCTCCCCTCTCTTGGTCAGCATTCCCTTGCGTCTTACGCCGACGCGGGGTCTGACCGCTGCTTCCTCCGCTACCCCTGCTTTCCCAACCCAGCAACTTTTCTTAACCGAACAGTATTGGGGCAATCCTAAAAATTCACCCTTGGCTTAAACCTACTTCTGGCAAGAATTTCGGCGATAAGATGCGTTTCACCTATCTATTCCACAGGCAATTGTTCCATTAGGAATAAATGTCATCACTAAAGTTGTTAATAGTATTTTGCTTGCTTGAAGATTTGACTAAACTACACGATTTAATACTCGATGATAATTCTGAAAGTTGGATTGATTCTCTGATCCCATTACTTCTAGAATCGAAGTAATTGTTCGTTTTCCTGTTGCTAAAATCGCACCAATTAAAATAATTTAAACATCATTCCAAACATTTTACTAATGAAGTAGATATTGAGACTTATATTTTAATTAAGCAACTAATTTTGATTTTAACTATGTATTTTGTTACGCAAACAATTTTGACAGATAATGGAGTAACAACAGATGAATTAATGAACTAAGTGCTATTTTTACCATGAGCAACAGCAAAGATATCCTGCAACAGATAGCTTCTCTACTACTTTATCAATCTGTTTTTAAAAGTGAAATTGGTGTAGCCTTTCTCGATCTTTTAGAAAAGATATCTAGATGCGATCGATCGGCAGAAACTAATAGCCTTGGTAATATTAACTTGCTACAAGCTTATGGCCATTGGTTTAAACTTCTAGCAGCAACCAATAAAAGCTGGCAAGATTATTTGATTACTCGTATACTCCAAGACGATAATCCTTTTAGTCAACAAGTTCAAAAAACATCAATTGAACAATTACCTGCATCATTAATTATTGCTGTTAAACAAGACTTACAAATATTACAAAATATCTATAATTGCCATACTCAACAAATTAGTGATTGGGTACAAATAATCTCTCATTCACCAATTGAGATTCCTCACTGGAATTTAGAAACTTCTAATAATACATTTCTTCAATCAGAACAAAATTGGACAGATGCTTTGGCAAGTTTAGCTACTTATTATCGTCAACATGGTACAGGGATTTTTGCTCAATATAATGCACTCCGTTGGCAACAAGAACAACTTATAGGTATTCCTCATCCCGATCCTATTCAGTTAAAAGAAATTATTGGCTATGAATCCCAAAAACAAACTTTAATCAAAAATACAGAATCTTTACTAGCTGGTTATCCTGCTCTACACGTTCTACTTTATGGTAGTAGAGGTTCGGGAAAATCTTCTTTAGTCAAAGCTTTGTTACCAGAATACCGAGATCGCGGATTAAGACTAATTGAAGTAAGTAAGTCCGAGTTAAAAAATCTACCCACAATAGTCGAAAAATTAAGAGATTTACCTCAAAAATTTGTTATTTTTGTTGACGATTTATCTTTTGAAGAAGATGACGATGCTTTTAAAGCACTAAAAGTTGTCTTAGAAGGTAGCTTAACAGCGAGAGCAGATAACATCGTTGTTTATGCTACTTCTAATCGAAGACATCTAATTAGAGAATTTTTCGGCGATCGACCTAGACCCAGTGATGCAGATGAAATCCATTCCTGGGATAATGTTCAGGAAAAACTATCTTTCAGCGATCGTTTTGGTTTAACCTTAACTTTTGAACCTGCCAATCAAAACACTTACTTAAATATTGTTAATAGTCTTGCTGAACAAGCAGGTATTGCGATCGAAAAAACAGAATTAGAATTTCGAGCTAAACAATGGGCGACTGGTGGGAATGGTCGTTCTGGACGTACTGCCAAGCAATTTATTGATTATTTACGAGCAGAATTAGCTTGATGTATTAAACAACACTAATCGCAAGTATGTTAATTTTTGATCGAAATTTGGGAACAATTCAAATAAGACTAAGGAAGTCAAATACGGGTATACAGTAATCAAAGTAAAATCACAAAAATCACATAGCACTTTTGTCCTTTCCTACTTTATTTTTTATCCTGATTTCTTATTTGATTAGTTTATCCTTAGTCAACTTAAACAAGCCAGTCAGTGTCATGCCATTTTTATAGGTTAGTACCTGCATATAATTTGTCAGCTTTAAATCTGAGCCGTTAGCTTCAATCAAATAAGTAATATGGAATCATCTAAATCTAATATTAGTAAAATTATTCTTAGTTCCGTTGCCTTTGGTGCTGTAAGCTTTGGCATCGGTATGTTAGTGAATAAAGATGTAGGAAAAGCTTTTGCAACTGGTGCAATTGGTGGAACAGCAAGTGCAACAGGAGCATTAGTTACTGGCAGAAAAAAAGAAGAAGATAATAATTCATCTGAAAATTCTAGTAACAGGATTCAAGAACTTCAAGCTCAAGAAAAGCAATTAGAGGAGTCGATCGCCGAGAAAGCCAATAAAAAAGATGAAGTAGAAGCTGGTATTAATTCTTTACATACAGAACATCAACAATTAGTAGAAGAAATTGCCAATTTAAATACTCAAAAACAAAAGTTAGAAACCGAATATACTGATTTTAATATTAAAGTTCAAGAAAGTGAACAAAAACAACAACAGTTAAATCAAGACTTATTTGATTTAGAAACAAAAAAACAAGAACTAAAACAAGAACAAGAAAATTTCAATCAAAATTTAACTTCTCTACAAGAACAAAAACAAGAATTAGAAACTACATTAAGCACAAAACAAATAGAATTAGAGCAAAAAATTGGCGAAATTTATCAATCTCAACAGCAACAAGAGGAAATAGAGAGAGCGCATAAAACTCTAAAATCTCAAGTAGAAGAACTGGAAAAACAAAAAGAACAACTCAATCAATCTTTAGCAACAGATAATATTCATATAGAATCCATTAATCAACACTCTAATCAAGAATTAGTAGGTTTAGTCGGCAATCTATCAGATAGTGAGATAGAAGATTTGAGTACCGAAACTACTTTTGGCATGGAGTTAGAATCGACAACTGAGGAGGAAGAACCCTTCGGTGAAGAGATGTCTTTGGCTCTCGACTCATCAGAACAACCATCTGCAACTGAATCTCCTGAAGCTCTTGAAGATTTGATGGGGAATATCTCTGATAGTGAGCTAGAAGATTTGAGTACCGAAACTCCTTTTGGCATGGAGGTAGAATCGACAACTGAGGAGGAAGAACCCTTCGCTGAAGAGATGTCTTTTGCTCTCGAATCAGAGGAACATCTATCTTCGGAAGATACGACTGAACTCGAAGATTTGATGGGG
>JASJDI010000031.1 GCA_030065155.1 Xenococcaceae cyanobacterium MO_188.B29 | reverse complement strand
CTAATCTTTGGGGTACAGTACCGAGTGTAGTTGAGATGCAATCAGAAGGTGGAGCAGCAGGAGCAGTGCATGGGGCATTGCAAGCTGGCTCTTTGACCACTACCTTTACTGCTTCTCAGGGCTTACTGTTGATGATTCCCAATCTATATAAAATTGCGGGAGAACTTACCAGTGCGGTGATTCACGTTGCTGCACGCTCTTTAGCAGCACAAGCACTGTCAATTTTTGGGGATCACAGTGATGTGATGGCAGCCCGCGCTACGGGGTTTGCCTTCCTGTGTTCTGCTTCAGTGCAGGAAGCACATGATTTTGCCTTAATTGCCCAAGCAGCTACCTTGCGCTCGCGAGTACCTTTTATTCACTTTTTTGATGGCTTTCGTACCTCCCACGAAATTCAAAAGATCGAACTGCTAGAAGAAACCGATTTGCGATCGCTGATTGATGATGAGTTAGTTTTGGCTCATCGCGCCAGAGGATTGACCCCAGATCGTCCCGTTTTGCGGGGAACAGCCCAAAATCCAGATGTCTATTTCCAAGCCCGCGAAAGTGTTAACCCCTTATATAATGACTGTCCGCAAATCGTTCAGCAGTTAATGGACAAATTTGGCGAACTAACAGGAAGGCACTATCGCTTATATGAATATCACGGTGCAACGGATGCGGAACGGGTTATGGTGCTAATGGGTTCGGGATGCGAAGCCGTCCACGAAACGGTAGATTATCTCAATGGACAGGGAGAGAAAGTCGGCGTACTCAAAGTCCGTTTATACCGTCCCTTGGATGCTCGGAGTTTAGTGGAGGCACTACCCACAACCGTTCGGAAAATTGCCGTACTCGATCGCACTAAAGAACCTGGTTCTAGTGGCGAACCCCTTTATTTAGATGTAGTTACGGCAGTGTGTGAGTATTGGCAAGCAGGGGAAGCAGGGGAGAATATTAAACTGAATTCTTCCTTACCCAGAATAGTTGGGGGACGCTATGGTCTTTCCTCGAAAGAATTTAATCCTGCCATGATTCAGGGCATTTTCGCTAATTTAAAACAAGATAAGCCCAAAAATCATTTTACTGTAGGAATTAAAGACGACCTGAGTCATACTTCTTTAGACTACGATCCCGAATTTTCTACCGAGCCCGATAGCGTCGTGAGAGCTATGTTTTATGGTTTGGGTTCTGATGGTACGGTAGGGGCAAATAAAAACTCGATCAAGATTATTGGGGAAGAAACCGAAAATTACGCTCAAGGCTATTTTGTTTACGACTCGAAAAAATCTGGCGCAGTTACCGTTTCCCACCTACGGTTTGGGGAGCAACCCATTCGCTCTACCTATCTGATAGATCGAGCCAACTTTATTGGTTGTCATCAATGGAATTTCTTAGAAAAACTCGATGTCCTCAAAGCTGCCATACCAGGTGCTACCTTTTTACTCAATAGTCCTTACAGTGTGGATGAAGTCTGGTCAAAGCTACCAGTAGAAATTCAGGAGAAAATTATTGCTAAAGAACTGAAATTTTACGTTATCAATGCCAATAAAGTTGCTCGCGAAAGCGGTATGGGGGGTAGAATCAATACCGTAATGCAGACTTGCTTCTTTGCCCTAGCAGGAGTTTTACCTCAAGAAGAAGCGATCGCCCAAATTAAAAAAGCGATCCACAAAACTTATGGCAAGAAAGGAGAAAAAATTGTTCAGATGAATCTACAGGCAGTAGATAAAACTCTGGATAATCTCTTTGAAGTTAAAGTTCCCACCCAAGTTACTAGCCAGATTCATCAACAGTTTCCCATTCCCGATACTGCCCCAGAATTTGTGCGTCAAGTTTTGGGTAAAATGGTTGCCAGAGAAGGAGATGAACTTCCTGTAAGTGTTCTACCCTGCGATGGTACTTATCCCACAGGGACATCCCAATGGGAAAAACGCAATGTTGCTCAGTTTATTCCTGCTTGGGATCCTGATGTCTGCGTTCAATGTGGCAAATGCGTCATGGTCTGTCCTCATGGAGTAATTCGGGGTAAAGCCTACGATCCTGCTCAATTAGCTGATGCACCCACCAGCTTTAAGTCTACTGAAGTGAGAGATAAAGACTTTGCAGGTCAAAAATTTACCATTCAAGTTGCTCCCGAAGACTGCACTGGTTGTGGCATTTGTGTCGATATTTGTCCTGCTAAAAATAAATCTCAGCCTTCCCGTAAAGCTATTAATATGGAAGAGCAACTACCTCTGCGAGAGCAAGAACGAGATAATTGGGATTTCTTCCTTAGTTTGCCCGATCCCGATCGCCGTCAGCTAAAACTGAATCAAATTCGGCAGCAGCAAATGCAACAACCCCTCTTTGAATTTTCTGGTGCTTGTGCTGGTTGTGGGGAAACCCCCTACATTAAACTAATGACTCAGTTATTTGGCGATCGAGCTTTAGTAGCCAATGCTACAGGTTGTTCCTCCATCTATGGCGGTAACTTACCGACCACTCCCTGGGCGCAAAACGCGGAAGGACGAGGACCAGCGTGGTCTAATAGTTTGTTTGAAGATAATGCCGAATTTGGCTTAGGCTTCCGCATCGCGATCGATAAACACACCCAGTTTGCTACTGAGTTACTTAAATCTCTAGCCAGTGAAGTAGGAGAAGAATTAGTCACCAGTATTTTAACTGCCGAACAAAAAACCGAAGCAGATATTTACGAACAACGCGATCGCGTGGCTCAATTAAAAAACCAACTCCAAACCCTTGTACGGACGAAGGGCGAACCGCCCCTAACCAGCAAAATTAAACAACTTTTGAGCCTCGCCGACTATCTAGTCAAAAAAAGTGTCTGGATTATTGGCGGTGATGGTTGGGCTTATGATATTGGTTTTGGCGGGCTAGATCATGTAATTGCTAGTGGTCGCAACGTCAATATTTTAGTTATGGATACCGAAGTATACTCCAACACTGGTGGTCAATCTTCTAAAGCAACTCCCAGGGCTGCTGTAGCTAAATTTGCTGCGGGAGGAAAACCAGCACCCAAAAAAGACTTGGGTTTGATTGCCATGACTTATGGTAATGTCTATGTAGCGAGTGTAGCAATGGGTGCGCGAGACGAACATACCCTAAGAGCCTTTATGGAAGCAGAAGCTTACGATGGACCTTCCTTAATCATTGCCTACAGCCACTGTATTGCTCACGGAATCAATATGACCACCGCCATGAGCCATCAGAAAGATCTAGTTGATAGCGGACGCTGGCTACTCTACCGTTACAATCCTCAACTGAAACAAGAAGGAAAAAATCCCCTCCAGTTAGATATGCGATCGCCCAAGAAGCCAGTTAGCCAATCCATGTATGCTGAAAATCGCTTTAAAATGCTGACCAAGAGTAAACCTGATGCTGCCAAACAGCTACTTCAAGAAGCACAACAAGATGTCAATACTCGCTGGCAAATGTATGAATATTTGGCTGCACAGCAAATAAACGGGAAAGTTAGGGAAGATAAGGCAGACAAAGCAGACCAAGAAGATAGATAACTACTAACCATATTATCCCGCTTGAAGGGACTAACCACCGTAGGGGCAAGACACTGCCTTGCCCCTACCCACTAACTACTAACTAAAAATGAACCTCTCTACTACTTATCTAGGATTACAACTGCGATCGCCCTTAGTCGTTGGTGCTGCTGCTCCATTGACAGAAAATATCGACAATATCAAGCGCATAGAAGATGCGGGGGGTGCTGCTGTCGTTTTACATTCTTTGTTTGAAGAGCAGCTAACTCAGGAACAGTATGAGCTACATCATCATACAACTGCCTATAATGAAAGCTTTGCCGAAGCTCTTACCTACTTTCCAGAGCCAGAAATCTTCCATGTGGGGTCAGAAGAATATCTCAACCAGATTCGTCAAGCCAAAGAAATGGTTGATATGCCGATTATTGCTAGTCTCAATGGTTCAACTTTGGGGGGGTGGACTGATTATGCTCGGCAAATCGAACAAGCAGGAGCAGATGCACTGGAATTAAATATCTATTATGTACCAACAGATTTTGACCTGACAGCCATTCAAATCGAGGAAAACTATCTCAATATTCTTCACTCAGTTAAATCAGTAGTAAGTATTCCCGTAGCGATTAAGCTTAGTCCCTTCTTTAATAACATGGCAAATATGGCTAAACAATTAACAGAAGCAGGAGCAGATGGACTAGTACTGTTCAATCGTTTTTACCAGCCTGATATAGACATCGAAGCTTTGGAAGTACAACCCCGTGTGTTGTTAAGCACTCCCCAAGCTATGCGTTTACCAATGCGTTGGATCGCCATACTCTATGGTCGTCTTAAGGTTGACTTAGCAGCAACTAGCGGTATTCATAAAGCTGAAGATGTCCTCAAAATGTTAATGGCTGGTGCCAATATTACTATGTTAGTAAGCGTCCTGTTAAGCCATGGTATTAAACATATTCAAGTAATTGAAGAGGGAATGCGCCAGTGGATGGAAAAATACGAATATGAGTCAGTTAAGCAAATGCAGGGAAGCATGAGCCAACTTAACTGTCCTGACGAAAGTGCTTTTGAACGAGCGCAGTATATGAAAGCCCTTCAATCCTATCAACCAAAACGAATGCTAGTCTAGAAAATCAATGAAGCGAAAAGATCGAGGCATTACGATTAACAAAAACCAATAAGTAATATTCTTCACAGGTTTCTCAAAATTTTTTCCTAATCTGAGGATAACGAGTTTACACTCACTCTTTATTCATTCTTGAAATAAAGAACAAATTGCTCAAGGAGGAGCGACTTATGAAAAAAATCCCACTGAGTCAAACAGGGGTAGAAGTAAGTTGTTTATGTCTTGGAACTCTTCGCTTTGGTACGAGAAATAGCTACGAACAAGCTGATGAACTAATGGATATGTACGTGGAAGCAGGAGGCAGCTTTATTGATACAGCTAATTGCTACGATCAGTGGTGCGATCGAGGTAAAGGAGGTGAAAGCGAGGTAACTATTGGACGTTGGCTACGCGATCGCGGTATACGGGAACAACTGTTTATAGCTACTAAGGTTGGTTTTGGCTACGGAGATGTTCCAGACGGGTTAGCAGCTTCTACTATTATTGCTGAATGTGAAAATAGTCTCAGAAGACTGGGAATAGATCGTATTGATTTATTCTATGCTCATAAGGATGACCCCAATACACCTTTAGCAGAAACTTTATCTGCCTTCAATCAATTAATCAAAGATGGCAAAATCCGCTTTTTTGGAGCAAGTAATTATTTAGCATGGCGTTTAGCTGATGCAGATGCAATCGCTGCTCAGAAGGGATGGTCGAGTTTTACCTGTGTCGAACAACGTTTTACCTATCTCAGACCACATTCAGGAGCAGATTTTGGTCCACAACAGATTGCCGATCGCAATTTAATGACCTATTGTGATGCTCGTGGTAAAACCATATTGCCCTACACACCTTTATTACGGGGTGCTTATGTTCGCAGCGATCGCCCTATACCTTCTCCTTATCGTGGTTTAGATACAGATGCTCGACTAGCCGTATTAAGGGAAGTAGCAACTGAATTAGGAGCAACCCCCAATCAAGTAGTTTTGGCTTGGATGATGCACCGTCAACCCCCCTTATTGCCAATTTTTTCGGCGAGAAATCCCCAACAAATGGAGGAAAATTTAGGGGCACTGGATCTGGTTTTGTCAGCCAAACAAATGGAACGACTCAGTCTAGCTGGCAATTGCCTCAATGATGAACCAGTTTGAAATAACTATTGCTAATTTTTACTGACTTAAATACAGGTAACAATACCTATAAAGCCGTGCAAAGAGAAACTGGCGCGATCGCGATCGGTCCAATTCTTCAAGGTCTGAAAAAACCAGTTAACGATCTCAACTGAAATTTTAGATCGGGAACACGAAGGATAGAAAAGACCTCGAAAAATAGTTAGTTTAGTCGATCTGGAACGTGGGATTGAGAAATTTGTCTCAATAGCAAAACTCAAAAACCCGATAAATTCAGAATTTTGAATTTAACTACTACTGAGGAAAAATAACAATGAAAGTCAATCCAACTGAGCAAAAGTTGTTAGAGCATTTTGAAAGAAAACGTTGGTCGATCGCAGTTGCTGCTATTATCATTCAGTTGTGTCTGGGAACGATCTATGCCTGGAGTGTTTTTAAAAACGACCTAGTAGCAAACCATGGATGGAATGAAGTACAAACTTCTGCTACTTTCATGATCTGTATCGGCGTAATTGGACTGGCAGCAGCCTTTGGCGGTATCCTGGTCGATCGAAAAGGCCCTAAGTTCGTCGCCATCATTGGAGGACTCCTATTCGGATTAGGAACCATCATTGGTGGAGTTGGCATACAGATGGAGAACATCCTGATTCTCTATCTAGGGTATGGGCTACTGGGAGGTTTAGGAAACGGTTTCGGTTATGTTACTCCCATTGCCACTCTCATCCGCTGGTTCCCAGACAAGAGAGGTTTAGTTACAGGTTTGGCTGTTATGGGATTTGGTGCGGGTGCCTTTTTTATGGGGAGAATTGCTCCAGCTAATATTGCCATCTGGGGAGCAGCGACCACCCTTTATGTTTGGGGTGCTATTTTTTTAGTTCTAGTCGTTGGTGCAGCGATGTTTTTTGACAATCCCCCTCGTTGTAAACTGCCCGTTCAATCAAATTCTCAACCAGATGCTACTCCTGATGATGATTCCTTTACTTTTGCAGAAGCCATTCATACTCCTCAATGGTGGCTGGAATGGACAATGCTGTTTTTAAATGTGACAGCCGGGATTGGGTTAATTTCCCAACTTTCTCCCATTGGTAAAGAACTTTTCCGTCCCTTAGCTGATAGTGGCTTATCACCAGAGGGACTTATTATAGCTATTGATGCTGCTGGAGGATTAGTGGTTGCTATTGCTTCCATTTTTAATGGTCTGGGAAGATTGTTTTGGGCATGGCTCTCCGATGGAATTGGCAGAAAAATGGTTTTTTCAACCATGTTTCTGTCTCAAGCTGTTCTTTACATAATAGTTCCCCATCTAAATAATTATTATGTTTTCATGGTTGTTGCCTGCTATCTCTTAGCCTGTTACGGAGGAGGCTTTGCCACCATGCCTGCCTTTGCTGCTGATTCTTTTGGTTCGGAGAACATTGGCAGGATCTATGGCACGATGTTGACAGCTTGGGGCGTGGCTGGAGTTCTTGGTCCTTTCATCTTTTCCTATGTAAAAGAAGTAACCGGTGGTTTTGTCTGGGCATTGTATATTGCTGCTGGTCTTTTGGTAGTTGGATTTATCCTTTCTCGACAGTATAAAAAACCCAAACATAGGGCATGGGTTCATTTTGCCTAATAATTGCCTTAATTTACCGAATCAATATAAGCCGAAACCATGGCTAAACGAAGTTTATTTGCTTGAGATATTTAGATTATGAAAACCCTTAGACGCTACTGGGAAACTCACAACGGCGAAACTTCGCCTCTGTTGCAAATTCGTGACTATCTCCGTTCCAAGGAAAGTCCAGTGGAAACATCGGATGTCAAAGTGTTGGCACAGCAGGTAAAACTACCAGAAGCAACAGTGAGAGGAGCAGTCTCCTATTATGCCGATCTCCACGACAGCAAGGATTCGATACGAGTCTGTCAGGGAACATCCTGCATCTTAGCTGGTGCAGATCAATTATATGAGCAACTGCAAAAAAGCTCAAAGTGTAAAGCAGCTTACTGTCTGGGATATTGCGATCGCTCACCAGCCGTATTGGATGCTCAGGAACGGTTGCTCTTTGACAAACAAGCCCAAGCTTTAGCAGATGGACAGCTAGAAGCAACAGTAGAACCACCTCAGCTTTCTGTGCGCTGTCTTGCCCCAGAACCCATTGTTACTCGTCGAGCAGGGGATGACTATTCCCAGTTAGAAAAGGCGCGTTCGGCAGGAGCTTATTCTGCATGGTTTAAAGCCCTCGAAGGCAATCCAGAAGATATATTATCAACTCTAGAACGCTCTGGGGAAAGGGGGCGCGGTGGCGCAGGTTTTCCTACTGGTCAAAAATGGCGAAGCTGTGCTGAAGCTAAAGAAGAACCACGCTATGTAATTGCTAATGGTGACGAAGGAGATCCAGGCTCTTTTATCGATCGGGTACTAATGGAAAATGATCCTCACGGGATCATTGAAGGAATGCTGTTATGTGCTTATGCCGTAGGTGCCAGTCAGGGAATCGTGTTTATTCGTTCCGAATACCCCAAAGCTATTACTCGGATGCAAGAAGCGATCGACCAAGCTCGTGCTGCTGGTATTTTGGGTTCTGAGGCGACTTTCCCCTTTGAAATCTCCATTTTTCCAGGTATGGGCAGCTATGTTTGTGGCGAAGAAACTGCCATGCTCAATGCCATTGAAGGATTACGAGGAGAAGTACAAATTCGTCCTCCTTATCCTACCCAAGAGGGACTATATGGCAAACCTACCGTAGTTGATAATGTAGAAACTCTAGTCAATATTGCTCCTATTCTGGACAAAGGTGCTGAAGCTTACTCTGCTTTGGGAACAAGAGATAGTTCTGGGACTAAAGCCATGTGTTTGAATCATGGTTTCGCTCGTCCTGGTATTGTGGAAGTGGAGTTTGGTACTACCCTGCGAGAATTAATTGAAGAGGCAGGGGGAAGTGCCAATGGTAAACCTCTAGAAGCAGTAATACTAGGAGGTCCCATGGGAAGCCTACTACTGCCAGAACAGTGGGATGTGCCGATCTGCTATGAACTAATGGCTCAACAAGGTATCGAGTTAGGACATGGTAGCTTAGTGGCACTACCAGAAGGTACAGATTATCGCGTCCTATTGGAACATTGGCTCAAATTTATGAGGGATGAATCCTGTGGTAAGTGCGTTCCGTGTAGTTTGGGTTCCCAAAAGGCTTGGCATTTAGTACGCGATCGAATTCATCAACCAGAATGCCGATCGCAATTGGAACGACTCTTTGAGGTAATGGAACAAGGAAGCC
This sequence comes from Xenococcaceae cyanobacterium MO_188.B29, assembly GCA_030065155.1. Taxonomy (GTDB): domain Bacteria; phylum Cyanobacteriota; class Cyanobacteriia; order Cyanobacteriales; family Xenococcaceae; genus JASJDJ01. The sequence continues at coordinate 23,252 of JASJDI010000031.1, read as the reverse complement.
TCTGTGCTTTTGGACAGTATATGCCAGAGGCGATGAGGCAGATGATTCAATATTTCGGCGATCGCATTTTTCAGTAAGGAGGAGGGCAATGAATTCACAGCAGGCAAAGATTAACGGACAGATTGTTAACATTCAAGACGGTGAAACCATTCTCCAAGCAGCAAAACGCCTAGGTATTGAAATTCCTACCCTCTGTTACAGCGAGGGAATGCATCCTGAAGGGGGATGTCGCATGTGCTTGGTAGAAAGTAACCAGAAAAGCCTTCCCGTGGGTGCTTGTCACACCCCTATTCAAGCAGGAATGGAAATTCAAACTCATACACCCAAACTGGAGGCGTTGCGGCGGGATATTCTCTCCCTTTACCTAGATGATGAGCAACCAGTTTTTCAAGGTAATGGCAAAGAAACCAAGTTTACTGGGTTGCTTCAAGATTATCAGTTAAAACCTATCTCCGACTCTCAAGCTGTTAAGGTAGATAACAGCCATCCCTACCTCAGTTTTAATCCTGATACTTGTATCACCTGTCGGCTGTGTTTAAATGCTTGCGAACAAATCCAGGGGCAGTTCGTTTATGGTATTTCTGGTCGGGGTTCAGAAAGTCGTCTGGTCTTCGGTGCCGAAGAAAGTTTTGCCGATAGCCCTTGTGTAGCTTGCGGTGCTTGTGTGGATCTATGTCCTACAGGAGCAATTACCGATCGCGATCGCCTTAATCTTACCCCAGCTGACTCTGTTACCGAGACAGTATGCGGTTACTGCGGTGTGGGCTGTCGCCTCGAAGTAGAATCCGCCCAAGGAAAAGTACTGCGGATCAACCCAGTAGAAGATGCCGTAGTCAATCAGGGACATCTCTGCGTTAAAGGACGCTATGCTCACTCTTATCATCATTCCAGCGATCGCCTCACCCAACCTCTGAAACGGGTAGGAGAGGAATTTCAGCCCATATCTTGGGATGAAGCTTTAGATTTAATTGCCGAAAAACTACTAACAATTAAGGCAGATTATGGTGCTGATGCCCTTGGGGCTTTTTCCTCCTCCCGTTCCACTAACGAAGCAGCCTACTTATTGCAAAAATTATTCCGCAGTTTAATTAAAACTAATAATGTAGATTGCTGTGCGCGGGTATGTCATTCTTCTACAGCTTTAGGACTCAGGACGGTTACTGGTGCTGGAGCAGCTTCTGCATCTTACGTAGATATTGAGAAAGCGAAGTGTATCGTTATTGCTGGAGCAAATCCCACTGAAGCACACCCCGTAGTAGGAGCCAGAATTAAGCAAGCAGTGCTAAATGGTGCGCGTCTAGTGGTTATCGATCCGCGTCGAATTGAATTGGCAGAATACGCAGATATACATCTACAACTTCTCCCTGGTACCAACGTTCCCCTATTTAACGCCTTGGCAAAAGTCTTAATTGCAGAAGACTTAATCGATCGCGATTATCTTAACGAGCGAGTGGAAGGTTTTGAGGAATTCTGTACTTTTCTTAATAACCTTTCTCTTGAGGAAATTGCCAGCATTACCACTGTTGAAACTAACCTAATCTGTGAAGCTGCTCGTTTAATCGGCAGTTATGGTCAAACCCTGTTTGTCCATGGTCTTGGGTTATCCGAACTTACCCAAGGAACTGCCTCTGTCATGACCCTGTGTAACCTGGGAATGCTCACTGGCAGCATTGGCAGAGAAGGTGCAGGAATGTTACCCTTGCGAGGACAAAATAATGTCCAGGGCAATGCCGATATGGGGGGTATGCCCAACCTAATTACGGGATATCAGCCGTTAAATAACCCAGAACTGCGTCAGCGTTTAGAATCCCTTTGGGGAGGAGTACCACCAGAAGAACCAGGGCTAACCATTCCCGAAATGATTGACGCTGCTGCAAGGGGTGACATTCATGCCCTCTGGATTCAGGGGGAAGATGTGGTTCAGAGCGACAATAATGAAACTCACGTCAGGGAAGCACTCTCGAATCTAGATTTCTTGGTCGTTCAGGAGTTATTCTTCTCTGAAACTTGTCAATATGCCCATGTCATTTTACCTGCTGCTGCTGCTTTAGAACAGGAAGGGACATTTACCAATGGTGAACGGCGCATCCAGCACGTCCGACCTGCTGTTCCACCCCCAGGGGAAGCGCGACCTGATTGGGAAGCCATTCGTGATGTGGCTGTGAAAATAGGAGCTAATTGGAATTATCAGAATCCTGGAGAGGTAATGGATGAAATTGCTCAAGTTGCACCTAATTTCTTCGGTGGCGTAAGTTATACTCGTCTTAAAGGCGATGGTTTACAGTGGCCCTGCCCTTCTAGCGATCATCCAGGGACAGTGACAGTCCATGCTGAACATTTTATCCGAGGTAAAGGACAATTGGTGACTATTGACTACATCCCCAGTCCAGAACATGGGGTAGCAGGATACCCCTTCCTCTTAATTACCGGTCGGCTGTTGGAACATTATAATGTCGGTACTATGACCCGTCGTACACCTAACCAAGAATTAGTTACTGAAGATGTTCTCGAAATTCATCCAGCCGATGCCAATCGAGAACACATTGCCGATGGAGAGCCAGTCAATCTCGAAAGCCGTTGGGGAAGTACTACAGTCAAAGCGAAGCATTCACGGCGTATCGCTCCTAATACCTTGTTTCTCTCTTTCCACTACCCAGAAACCCACACCAACCGTATTACTGGTCCTCATCTCGATCCTAAATCGAAATGTCCTCAGTATAAAGCTGTTGCTGTCCGCCTCCAGCCAAATAAATCTTAATTTGAACAGAATGCGCGACCGCACTCTCAGACTTCGCGAAGCAAGTCTGGACGGGGCTTATAAATACTTGGGGAAACCCCAGGTAACAGCCCCTCGTTAGGGCGCGGTTCCTATTGTCCTTCAATTGTCCAAGCTAATACTTGTAAATCTACAGGAGAAATTAAACCATCTTCTCTACTAGCTAGTTCGTTTGCCGTTAGTTGCTGTACAAAACTTTCGTCAAATTTTATTTCTTCTGCTGTGGCTATCACTTGCAGAATTTTGGTGGCTTCTTCAGATTATTATCTGTTTTGCCCGAAGTAAGAGCCTGTAAGAAATTAGGATTATTATTTGGTGCGTCGGGTAAGTTTAAATCATCAACTAAAGTCTTACCAATTGTTTCCAAGGGATTGCGATTATCGAAACGAATATAAACCCCTCGATGATTACTTTCTGATTTAGTTATTTGGGGTATAATTCCAGCTTGTAAAAAAGAAGTTTTCCCACAGCCAGATTTCCCCATCAGAATCCCCAAGCGAAATCGATCGCTCTTAATAGATTCTAGACATTCTCGCAAATCGCGATCACGCAGTGCCAGCGAAGCTGATCGCGCTGTAATTGAGCAAATATTTCCGCATCATCTTGACTAAAAGCTCTTAACCCTCTAATTGCCTTGCGTTCGGTAAAATCAAGAATTGGTGTAGATGCTCTCGGCATTGTTTTTACAGCAATTCCCAAGGCAGTTAAGAAAACTCCAGCAAAAATCAGCCAGAAAATTAAACCATATTCTTCTGCTACAAAAATAGGTAATTCTTTGAAAAAGCCTGAAATAACCCCTCGTTTCGGGAAAAAGAAGAACAAAAAGAAAGCATCAACTACCAGTAATAAGGAAACCCAATTCTTAGTTACAATTAATTCCGCTAACCAATCAAGAAAACTTCTAAGAGTCTTAGTTAATTTCTGAAAGCTATCCAGATCTTTTGTCAGCTTATCTAAAGAGGAATCATTCTTTTTATCTTGATCTGAAGGAGTTTCCGAATTCTTGTCTAGAGAAGTGTCCGAACTCATTGCACTTCAGTCGGGAAATTACAGAGCAATACTAATGTAATTTTATCTAAAAAAAGAGAGCTAAAGTCAAATTGAGCTAAAAGAATGGTGATTAGAAGTAGGGACGTTCCATGGAACGTCTGTACAGAAGTTAGAAGGGTTTAAAGCTAAACTAACTAATAGATATTTTCGCTAATCGGATTTAGTAATTAGAAATCATCTAATAAAGGCTTGAGATGCATTAACAACTCCTCAGATTGAGCAGGTGTTACATTATTTGTTTCTGATTCAGTTAACTCTTCGTTTCCATCGATCTCAGTATTTACCGACCCAGAAGACTGTTTTACAGGAGATAGTTGCTTTGTTTCCCAGTTAGAAACCGTTTGTGTCAAATGGGTAATCTGCTGTTGCAATTGTTGCAGTTGTCGATCGAAGTTATGATTTGCCTGCTCAGATCGATCGAGCCAATTATTAATTTGCGATTCTTGCTCTGCATTATTTGCTGTTGATAGTACCTGCTTCAATTCGGTCATTTGTTGTTGCAGTTCCCTCATTGTTCGATCGGTTTTAGCATCTACTTGTTCGACTTGCTGGGTAATTTGTGTCAACTGATTGTCTAACTTTTGCTCATTAGGACTTTCTAGAGCTTGCTTAATTTCATTTAGCTGTAACTGCAATTGAGCTAAGGTTTGTTCAAGCTGAGCATTAGTAGTAGATGAAGATTCGGGTTCTGACAAAAAGGCTTGTAGAGCTTTTTTACACAAAATACTGAAGCTATTATATTTCCGATGGGCAAGTTCTTGCTCTACTTTGTTGAGTAAATTCTGCTCCTCCGTATCAGAGGTGAAGATAACTGTCTTGCTGACTTTTTTCATTATCGATAATTCTCGTATTGATTTTTACTTAACGTAATGAGTGAGTTAATTAAGTGTTGAGTGAAGTGTAAAAATAATATCAAACTAATTAATTGACCTGGGAAGATTAAGGTTTTCTCAGCAGAAGATAAAGATCTTAATTATTTAGGGATGCAGACATCTGCACTTCACCATAAATATATTGTCCTAGAGAATTAGCTTTCCGAGAAGGTTTGGTTAAATTAACCCTCAATTTAGCTTCTTGTAATAGCTGTTGGAATTCACTCCAGAAAAATTCACCTCCTCCACCTGTAACAATGACATCAGTTGCTCTATCTGGCAGCCAATCGAGCAATCGATCCGAAAGTTCACGAGCAAAACTTTTACGCAGACTGGGAATAATTTCATCTAAATCTGCTGGTCGCTTTGCTCCTCTAGGACGATAGAAACGCTCTCCTTCTGGGCGATTAACCGCTTCTATTAAGAGTAGAGATTGACTATCTGCTCCCTGAATTTGGGTAGCAACTTGCTCATAAAATTGACTCATGCCGAAGGGTTCACTTTTGGATAAACCGCGAGCAAATCGAAACTTATCCACCATAATTAAATCAGTTGTTTGGTGTCCAATATCAACTATGGCAACAGAGGAATTGAGTAATCCCACTTGGGAAGTGTTTTTGGTGATTGCCTCCATCCAAATTAGGCTTCCATAACCTTCTGGGATAACCCAAACCTTCTTAATATTAATGGAGCAAGGTTCTCCCCGATAAAACATGGTATGAGAAGACTGAAGAAGACTTTTCATTTCTTCTTTCTCGCGATCGAATTGTTCTTGAGATTGGTAAGGTAATCCTAGAACTACGACTAAATCTCCTTTAAGATTAAAATAGCCAATACAGGCAAAAACCCTCAAAAGTGCGTCTTCTAACTTGGATTGACCTATCCCTAGATTAGCCCCAAAATCGGCAGCAAGTTGACCCATGGCATAGCCTTTACCTTGATACTCAAGCCAAATATCCAGTAAAGGATCGCTCAAACGGGAGTCAAATACTCCTTTGCGGACTTGTTCAACAGTAAGATGAGCAACATTGGCAGGAATTAGAACTACACTATCGGAGTCACGATTAATACAGGCTTTGGTTGATGTTCGACCCAAATCTACACTGAGAATTGGGGTTGTCTTGGCAGTAGGGGCTTCTTTAACAGCAGCCATTGGTAATGATAAACCTCGTCTCATTTAACTGATAGTCATCATCGCCTATATCTCAATCTTTTTTGGTTACGGAGAAAACATGATCTAAGTTTTTCATGAACAAAAATGAAGATTATATTCAGAAGGCAGAAGTCAGGAGTCAGGAGTCAGGAGTCAGGAGTCAGGACATGACTTGCTAAATCTATACATAAGTCAAATAACTATTAACTACTAACTACTAACTACTAACTAACTACTAAATTATCTATAATAGGAGTTTGAAACTCTTAATTTAAATCCTGCTCGTAGCTGAAACATGACCCCAAAACCACGCCAATATCACATCACTACTTTCGGTTGTCAGATGAATAAAGCCGACTCCGAGCGCATGGCTGGTATCTTGGAGGATATAGGCTTTAATTGGTCAGAAGACCCAAATAATGCAGATTTAATTCTTTATAATACTTGCACTATTCGGGATAATGCCGAACAAAAAGTATATTCTTATCTAGGTAGACAAGCCAAAAGAAAACATCAGCAACCAGATTTAACTTTAGTAGTGGCTGGTTGTGTGGCACAACAAGAAGGAGAACAACTACTACGGCGTGTTCCCGAATTAGACTTGGTTATGGGACCGCAACACGCTAATCGTTTACAAGATTTGTTACAACAAGTATTTGATGGCAATCAAGTAGTTGCCACAGAACCTATTCACATTGTTGAAGATATTACTAAACCTCGCCGAGATAGCACTGTCACTGCTTGGGTAAATATTATCTATGGTTGCAATGAACGTTGTTCTTACTGTGTTGTCCCCAATGTTAGAGGCACAGAACAATCCCGCACTCCTGAAGCAATTCAGGCGGAAATGAAAGAATTAGGCAGACAAGGATATAAAGAAATAACTCTTTTGGGACAAAATATTGATGCTTACGGTAGAGATTTACCAGGAAGTACCCCAGAGGGAAGACATCAGCATACTCTGACAGATTTACTTTACTATGTCCATGACGTACCAGGAGTAGAGAGAATTCGTTTTGCCACAAGTCATCCTCGTTACTTTACCGAAAGACTAATTAAAGCTTGTAAAGAATTACCCAATGTGTGCGAACATTTTCATATTCCTTTTCAGTCAGGAGATAACGAAATCCTGAAAGCCATGAAGCGGGGTTATACTCACGAAAAATATCGCCGTATCATCGATAAGATTCGGGAGTATATGCCCGATGCTGCTATTAGTGCTGATGCCATTGTAGGTTTTCCTGGGGAAACAGAAGCACAGTTTGAGAATACCTTGAAATTAGTAGATGATATTGGTTTCGATCAGTTGAATACGGCTGCTTATTCTCCTCGCCCTGGTACTCCTGCTGCTTTATGGGATAATCAATTGAGTGAAGAAGTAAAAAGCGATCGCTTACAAAGATTAAATCACTTAGTGGCACAAAAAGCTGCCGAACGTTCTCAACGTTATCGCGATCGAATTGAAGAAGTATTAGTAGAAGAACAAAATCCGAAAAACCCTGCTCAAGTAATGGGTAGAACCAACGGAAATCGTCTTACTTTCTTCCCTGGCAAGATTGAAGAACTTAAAGGGGAAATAGTAAAGGTTAAAATTACTGAAGTTCGTGCTTTTAGTTTGACGGGAGAAGCAATAAAATAGCTTAAAAGATTATGTGATTGAAGGTCAGAGAGCGATCGCAAGTATGGCGATTTTTGGGTATCTGCGAGATCTCATCTCCTTTACATATTCAGCAATGCCAAGACGAGATTGAAACGTAATCATCTGATTCACTAACACCTAAAATAAATCATAGTTTATTAAAAAATAAATTCCATTTTCTTGCCAGGTTTTTTCTTCAACATCAACATCAATTAAAGGAATACCCCAGTCAAGTCTGACACTAAATTCATTTCCCATTTTCCATTGCCAACCTATACCTATACCTAGTAAGTTTACATATTGTCCTTCTTAGAACTATATCAAATTGATTGAACCTTGAGATATCCGTTTGAAACTCACTGTATCAGGAATACACTATAGTTTAGATTTATAGATTTTAGATAAGTGAATATCATACCAAAAAAAACTTTAGGCAATCGTCCAGCAGTAATTCACTTATTTTCAGGCTGTGGAGGAATGGCATTGGGACTTGAAGGTTGTGGTTTTGATGTAGTAGCATCAGTTGAAATTGACCCAATTCACTCTTTAGTACATCATTACAATTTTCCCTATGGAGTGACTATTTGTAAGGATATATCTTTGGTAAAGGGTCAAGAATTATTAACTGAGATTACAAATAAAGGATTTAAAACTGATATAGATTTAGTGGCAGGAGGTTCTCCTTGTCAGGGATACTCCTATATAGGACGCAGATTATTAGACGATCCTCGGAATAAATTAATTTTTGAATATGCAAGAATTATTTTTGAAATTAAACCAAAGTATTTTATTTTTGAAAATGTTCCTGGAATGGCATCTGGTAAACATCAACAGTTTTTAAAAGATTTAATTCAAAAATTTGCAGAAAATAACTACTCGATAGTTCAACCAATACAAATATTGGATGCTTCTTTGTATGGTGCGCCTCAAAAACGCAGAAGGCTTATTTTAATAGGCTATAGAAATGATGTACCCAAACCTAATTATCCTTTCCCAACTCACGGTCAAAATGAAAATTCGCTACCTTTAAATACAATAGAGCAAGCCATATCAGACCTAAGCGAAATCCCTGTATTTATTGGTAAAGATTATGGAATAAGAGTAGAGGAGATTGGTAACTCAGAATTTAAAAAATATCTCCAAAAAGAATATTCTTTGTGCCACAAAAGGGCTGTCAACAATTTTATTTGGGGTCATCTTGGTTCACAACATACAGACAAAACTATTTCTAGATTTGCCAAGACAATTCCAGGAAAAATAGATCGGGTTAGTCGTTTTTTTAGATTATCTCCTCACGAATTATGCAATACATTAAGAGCAGGAACAGATAGAAGTAGAGGAGCATTTACCGCCCCTCGTCCCATTCATTACCTGCATCCCAGATGTTTAAGTATTAGAGAAGCTGCAAGACTTCATACTTTTCCCGATTGGTTTCAATTTCATCGGACAATATGGTATGGATTTCGCGAAATCGGTAATGCAGTTATTCCTCTATTAGCAAAGTCTTTAGGAGCAGAAATAATTAAATGTTTAAATATAGATTTATCTACACTTAAAATTGAAGAATTAGATTCAATAGATGATTCACTTCTTAGCTATAACATGAGACAAGCATCATTGTTCTGGCAAGTATCTGACGATGTGATACCTAAAAGAAGGAGAGTAAAAGTGGATCGTGATTCTACTCTATCTGAATGAGAAAAGCTCGTTGTAGAAAATATATACGACATAAATTGACTATTAATATGATGCCTTATAGGTCGTGTATCACATAATTCAGGCTTGTTGTTTGAGAGTAGATAGATCGAAGAGTATGCCAGAGACAGATGAATTTAATCTTAAAATCTCGACGAGCAAACCACCTGTTCCTCCGCCAAGATCGAGAATTTTACTGCCTGCTTCTAACTGCAAAAGTTGAGCAATATACTGCGATGCAATCGAATGCTCGATTTGAAAGATATTCTTGAGTTGGTCGTTGACAGTCTCGATATTTGGCTCTTTTACGCAAAAGAATTTTGTCTATCATCTTGACTAGCTTCTTCTTGGTGCAGTCGCTTCAAGTCGGCGGTAGTCGCTACAACGGGGGAAACCCCCGCAACGCGCTACCTTGGGAACCCGCCCAACGCGCTGCACCGCTGTTTCATGTTCTTCTTGATTAAACCCTACATATAGTTGAGAATTACTAAGGAGAGAAGGATGGGGAAACCAAACGAAGAAAGAAGCTATTTGGAAAGAAAGAGGTTTGGGACAAGATGAGATCCCTTGTTGGCTTAATTTTGACTCAATACTAAATATACTTGGGCGTGGGTCTTCACCTCGCGTCGAGCACACTTTGGTGAAGTTTGATTGTAGGCTCTGAGTGTTAAGAATTTTTAATTGGATTAATTCAAAGCATTTCTGCTGTAATATAATAGAAATAATTGAACTAAACTGTCTTTCTCCTGACGTTCTCAATTCTCTCTAGGTATACTCGGATTGAGAACAACAAATAATTGTCTGTCGCGATTATGCAGTGCTATACCTTGCGCCAATCGCGAGATTGTTACGGCAAAATCCAAAGAGTATTTAACTTAAACGACTATGTTCAATTCTTTTGAGCGCAGTTTAGCTGTTGTCCTCGGCATTAATGAATATCAAAATGGAATCGACCCTCTGCAAACCGCAGTCCCTGATGCTATCGAGATTGCTGAAATCTTGAACAAGAGCTATGGATATAATTTGATTCATCCTGATTTTAAGTCAGGAGTAATAGTCAATCAATATGCAACTAAGAATAAGCTAAAAACTCTACTAACAGATATTCTGCCTAACCACATTAAACCTAATAACAGAGATCGCCTTATATTCTATTTTGCAGGACATGGTATTGCTCGTAATAGCGATGAGGGACCCGAAGGCTATCTTGTTCCCCAAGATGGGGACATGAAAAATAAAAGCTCTCTAATGAAAATGAGAGATGTTAACGATTGGTTATCAAAACTCGAATGTAAACATCTATTAGTGATTCTCGATTGCTGTTTTGCTGGTACGTTTCGCTGGGCAAGTACTCGTAAATTACTGCCCATTACCGAGGATATAACTCAAGCTCATTACGATCGTTTTGTTAAATTTGATGCTTGGCAAGTACTGACATCGGCATCTCATAATCAAGAGGCTTTAGACTTTCTCAATAATCGAGATATAGAACCAGATAAAAAGCATTCTCCCTTTGCTGAAGGATTAATTAAAGCTTTGAAAGATGGAGAAGGCGATCGCAATCAAGATGGAGTAATTATTGCTACCGAATTATATCTTTATCTGCGTGATTATGTGGAATTAAATTCCCAAGAAAGACAAACTCCACTATTATTCCCTCTTAAAAAACACGATCGAGGAGAATATATTTTTGTCAATCATAATATCCCACTTAAATTAAAACCAACACCAGAATTAAACAAAGATAATAATCCTTATCGAGGCTTAGAAGCTTTTGAAGCAAGACACGCATCGTTATTTTTTGGTCGGCAAGAATTAATTAAAGAATTAGCGATCAAGGTTTCTCAACCCAATCATCAATTAACTATAGTTTCAGGAATTTCAGGAGCGGGAAAATCTAGCTTAGTAAAAGCTGGTTTGATTCCTACTCTAAAGCAAGCAGAAGCTAGTCAGCAGAAATGGCAAATTCTTAAGCCAATGCGACCTGGTGAATCTCCGTTGAAGGCATTGAACGAAATACTGACACTATCAGAATCATTTAGTTCTTCAATTATTAGTTTGACTCCTGAAGAACAAATCAAAATGCTCTCCGACAAAATTGCCGATTTGATTCCTCGTGATTCTGAATCCAAATTGTTATTAGTGGTCGATCAGACTGAAGAATTGCTTACTCTCTGTCATCATGAGGGAGAGCGTGAAGACTTTCTTAATCTATTAGCTAGGTTATTAACCGAATATCAACAACAATTACGAATAGTGCTGACCTTGCGCTCTGATTTTGAACCTCAACTTAGAGATGCAATCGAAGAAACCAGTTGGAAAGAGGCTTGGCAAAAGGGGCGATTTATCTTAACTCCGATGGATAGGGAAGAGTTACAACAAGCGATCGAAGAACCTGCTGCCCAACGGACACTATTTTTTGAGTCCCCTAAGTTAGTTAACCAGTTGATAGATGAAGTAATTAACACCCCTGGTGCTTTACCCTTACTTTCTTTTACCTTAAGTGAACTTTATTTAAAGTATCTTCAAAGGGAAGAAAATCTGGAACGAGATGACCGAACGATTACTGAAGAAGACTACGGAGATCTGGGTGGAGTGGCGTCCTCTCTGACCAAAACTGCTGACAAGACCTATGAGGAAGTAAAGAACGAAAAGGTTAAGGAGTCAACTATTCGTAATGTAATGCTACGAATGGTATCTCTTAGTAGTGGTGAACTGGCTCGCAGAAGAGTATCAATGAAAGAACTGGAATATCCAGAGCCAATTAATAAAGAGGTAAAGATAATAATAGATCGCTTTGTAGAAGCACGTTTGTTGGTAAAAGGACAGGCTACAGAAGATAAAGAATATGTAGAACCCGTCCATGATGCTTTGATAACAGGATGGACGAAGATTAAGTATTGGCTTGATGAGAAACAGGAAACGGTTGAAAAAGTAAGCCGATGGAATCCAATCAAAAAGTGGTTGAATGCAAGTTTAGGAAAAGTTCCTCTGCCCTTAGCATTGAAAGAAGATAGCCGTAAAAGGAAAAGCGATCGCCCTGAAGCTGAACAACCCTTAAAGGTTAATCTCCCTTTGCAACGGGAACTGAATACTGCCGCTAACAGGTGGAAAAAAGACAGTAATCAAGCTGTCAGTTTCCTTTGGGATGCCGATCCCCGCCTCGACTTGCTGAAAGAGTTACTCAGTGCCGATGACAACTGGTTTAATCAAGTAGAGGCTGAGTTTGTAAGGCACAGCGTCGGGCGAAAAAGCTTTAAAACCCGTCGGACTTGGAGCATTGCGATCGTCGTCATGCTGGGGTTAGGTACAGGTTTAGTATTTTCTTTGATTGGACAGAGAAATACCTTAATCAATCAAGCGAGGACATCTCAACAATCCGCACAAGCTAATTTACGCTTAGATCAATCATTAGATGGAATGGTTGATAGTTTAGAAGCTAGTAAAGCTTTACAACATCCATTGGTTCAGAATTCTTTGTTACAGCGATTTAGTTCCACTAAGAAACTTCAAGAACTTCGAGATAAGATCGAAGGCACTCTACAATGGGCAGTCTATCGAGTTAAAGAGACTAACCGCATGACAGGAGATAGCAATATTATTGTCAGGAGTATTGTTAGTCCTAGTACTAATAGTCCTAATCACCAAATTATTGCTAGTGCAGGAGAGGATGGCATCATTAAACTCTGGGATTTAGAAGGAAAACTCGTAAAAACATGGAAAGAGGGTAGTAAACGAGTCAGGAATGTTGCTTTTAGTCCAGATAAACAATTATTAGCGAGTGCTGGTGAAGATGGACAAGTTCGCATTTGGGAGTTGTCAGAAATTCAGAACTTGCCAGGAATACAGTTAGGAGAATTTAAAGCTAATCAAGAAGTTATAGCTCATAAAGGTTATGTACGCTATGTCAGTTTTAGCTCAGATGGCAAGAAACTAGCCAGTGTTGGAGGAGAAGATGGCAAGATTTGTTTGTGGAATTTGCAGGAAAAGAAACCATTACTATGCTGGTCAGTAGATAAAGAATTTGCCAAAACTGTTGATTTTCATCCCTATGAACAGCTTATTGTTACTATTGGCATGGATAAAAAGGTCAAAATTTGGGATATAGGTAAGGTTAAACAATCGGATGAACCAAAACCATGGCAAACATTAGAAAATTTTGCTGGTTGGGGAGCTTTTTTTAGTCCCAATGGAAAATATCTTGCGGCTGCTGGTAATGAGGGCCATATCAGCGTTTGGAAATCTAAAGCTCAGTTATGGAATTCTCAGAAAAAATGGAAAGCTCATGAAGGTCGTATCTGGAATGTAGCTTTTAGCCCCAATAGTCAGCAAATTGCCAGTGGTGGAGATGATGGAAGTGTACGAATATGGGACTTACAAGGTCAACAATTAGCCGAATTTCAAGGACATACTGGGCCAGTACGGAGTGTTAGATTTACTGCCGACCGTAAACATTTAGTTAGTTCGGGGGATGATGGTACTACTCGTTTGTGGAAGTTGCCAAGTCAGCTATCAGACGATCGCCATTTAGATTTTTCTCAAGAGTGTGAAGGAAAAAATGATAAGAGTATTTGTAGTCCAAATGGTAAGTTACGTGCTCTTGTTAGTCAGGATAACAAAATTCAGGTAACAGATATTAATGGGAAAGTATTGAACACTTTTCAAGACCATGTTGGAAAAGTCTTGAAGATCGACTTCAGTTCAAATTCTAAACTATTAGTGAGTGCTGGAGAAGACAAGACAATTCGTGTCTGGGACGATGTGGACAAGGAAGGAAAAGGAAAATATATTTCGATTTTTCAAGTTTATGAAGAAGAAATTCAAAGTGCTGGGAAAGACAGTAGTGATGAATACAAAATTACAGCAGTAACATTTAGTCCCAATGACAAGAGAATTATAAGTGGTGATAGTACTGGTTATATACGGTTTTGGGATTTAGAACAAAATCAACAAACAGCAATTTGGAAAGCCCATCGTAATGCTATTAATGCTCTTGCTTTTTCATCAGAGGGAGATATCTTGGCTACTGTAGATAAGGAAGGTACTGTAAGATGGTCAATTGAATCATTTGATGAATTAATAAAAAAAGGTTGTAATCAAATAGGTAATTTCTTACAAATTAAGACTGAAAATAATGTTGACAAGAGCGATCGCACTTTATGCGATTCTATACCACCTAAAGCGATCGCCCAAAACTACTATACAAGGGTCAACGAACAAGCTAACACTAAATACATCGAGAATTTTGACAACATTATTGCTCAAAGTTCTACTAATACTCAACGAGCCGAGGCTTATATTAACAGGGGTGTGGCTTACTTCTGGCAGCAAAAATACGATCTAGCTATTGAGGATTATGTTGAAGCCATAAAACTCGATCCCAATAATGTTAAGGCATATATCAATCGAGGCATTGCTTACTCCACTCGTGACAATCCTGGGGAACAGGAAATAGCGATCGCAGATTATGATAAAGCGATCGCACTCAACGAGCGAAATGCCGATGCCTACATTAGTAGAGGAATAGCATACTCAGCACAAAGAGAGCATCAAAAAGCGATAAAGGATTATAACAGGGCGATCAAAATTAATCGTGACAATGCCGATGCTTACTATGCTCTAGGTTTTACTCTATCATTACAACAAGGAAGGAAACAAAAAGCGATTCAAGCTTATCAAAAAGCAGCAGAACTTTATCAAAAACAAGGAAAGACAAATTATTCCCAGAGCGCACTGTATCAAGCCAAAGGAAGGAAAAGGGGAATCAGGATCGAAACCTATAAATTTAGGGATATTATGCTTGTACCTGATGAGGCTAAAAGCAATTAAATTTTCTTGATAATTCTGGCTGGATTACCTGCAACGACAACATTATTAGGTATATCTTTGGTTACTATACTACCAGCACCGATAGTGACATTCGAGCCAACAGAAATACCAGGGCAAATAATTACCCCGCCACCAATCCAAACATTATCACCAATGATCACTGGTGCTGCTAGTTCTTGACCAGAAAGTCTTAGTTCAGGATCTGTGGGATGATATGCTGTATAAATTTGAACCTTTGGTGCTAACAAAACATTATTACCCAGATGCACCTCATTACAATCAAGAATTGTGCAGTCGTAATTAATATACAAGTTATCACCAGCAAAAATATGACAACCATAATCACAGTAAAACGGAGGTCTAACTGTAAAATTCAAACCGATATTGCCAAACAAACTACGAATAATATCGCTTTGCTTATCGACTTCATGAGGCTGAGAAAAGTTAAAAGCATAAAGCAACTGACGTGCTTTCATGTGCAGGGTTGTTAATTCTTCATCTGTCGCCAAATACAATTCATTGGCAAGCATTTTCTCTCTTTCTGTTTTCTCTTTCATGTAGTGATTTGGTGGGTACGATCTTTTCTAGCTATAGTAGTTGTCGATCGCCAATCTATTATAAAAGCTATAAAAGCTTCTTAAATTCTTCAATGGTGAAGCTAGCATCTTTCATAATTCCAGCCATTGTATAGAATTGAGTGGATTAGCTCTAGGAATAACAATGATACGATCGCCACAATAATTTAACTTTTCACTCCCAATCTTTACTAACCGTTTTATGATAGTGTAAGTGTTTATGTTTTGATCCAAATACTACAGACTATATGTGTGCCGAAAGAACCGTACCCAAATTTGATACAACTTCTGTCAAGATTAGCAAAGAAGAAGGACTAATACTGTACGAAGATATGGTTTTAGGACGCTTGTTTGAAGATAAGTGTGCTGAAATGTATTATCGGGGTAGAATGTTCGGCTTTGTCCATCTCTATAATGGGCAAGAAGCTGTTTCTACTGGGGTAATTAAATCTATGCGGTCTGGAGAAGACTATGTCTGTAGTACTTATCGCGATCATGTTCACGCCCTCAGTGCTGGTGTTCCCCCAACAGAAGTAATGGCAGAGCTATTTGGCAAAGCAACAGGTTGTAGTAAAGGTCGGGGTGGTTCGATGCATATGTTCTCTTCAGAGCATAATCTCTTGGGGGGATATGCCTTTGTTGCCGAAGGAATTCCTGTGGCTACAGGAGCAGCTTTTCAAACTAAGTACAGAAGAGATGCTTTGAAAGACGAAAGTGCCGATCAGGTAACAGCTTGCTTTTTTGGTGATGGTGCTAGTAACAATGGTCAGTTTTTTGAATGTTTAAATATGGCTGCTTTGTGGAAGCTACCAATTATCTATGTTGTAGAAAATAATAAGTGGGCAATTGGGATGGCTCATCATAGAGCTACTTCTCAACCAGAAATCTTTAAAAAAGCCAGTGTTTTTGGTATGCCTGGCTATGAAGTAGATGGTATGGATGTATTAGCAGTTCGGGCTGTAGCTCAAGAAGCAGTTGCTCGCGCCCGTGCTGGGGAAGGACCCACACTAATTGAAGCTCTTACCTATCGTTTCCGAGGACATTCTCTTGCCGATCCTGATGAGTTGCGATCGCCTGAAGAAAAACAATTCTGGGGAGAAAGAGACCCGATAACCAAATTTGCTACTTATCTAACCCAACAAAATTTGGCTACCAAAAAGGAATTAAAAGAAATCGACAACAAGATCCAAACTAAGATCAATGAGGCTGTGGAGTTTGCCGAATCTAGCCCAGAACCAGATCCTAGTGAATTACGTCGTTATATTTTTGCTGAAGATTAATTAATAGCTAATAGCAAATTGCTATTAGCTATTTGTTTCTTTAATCTATATAACCCATCAAAGTTGTGGGGTCGTCAATATCGTTGGGAGCAACGGGACGATTGCCCATAACTGTGTAAGTCTCACTAACCTTGAGAGTACTAACAGCAATAGGACGACTCCCAGAAACAGCAAGGGTATTGCTAATTTTCATGCCACTTTTGACTATTGGACGAGCAGCACCTACCGAAGAATAGGTACTGACTATTTCTAAGTGGCTAGGCTCAACAGGTCGGTTACTGGGAAGTAGATTACTTTGTTTAACAGATAATGCCAAGGCTTCTCTGCCTTTATTTTCCTCAGATTCTACTGCTTTTTCTTCCATGTTCTCTTCTTTTGAGTGATTGCCATTAGCTTCTAAATTTTCAACTGTCATTGGATAGTCTCCTCTGCTTGAATAAAGTTTAAATGTTTTTACGGATTTGCTGATCTCGCGGAATTATTAATCTTCTACTTTTATTTTCTCTTAATAATTGCTTTTATTGTGCCATTCTAAAGTTTCTACGGCAAGAGTGCATAGTTAGTTAATTAGTTTATTTTGTCCGATCGAGAATAATTGCTGATATTGACGCAAAATTTGATTTTTATTGGCTAAATTACGTCTTTGACCGATTAATGTTTTATCTAACAATTGTTTAATCTCTTGTTCCTGAATTAGCTCCTGTTCTAAGTGAATTTTTTCTATTCTCGAAGAGATATGTATTTTTCTTTCTAATCTTCGTACTTTTTGTTTTTGTAGAGCCAGTTCTTCTTCTTGCTCTCTGACTAATTGTGTAAAGTTTGCTAAATCTTTTTCTAAATGAGAAATTACGACTAATAGTTGATCTAAAGAAACATTACTAAGATCGGTTAAATCCATTTGCATAGGTAAATTTTGTTTCCTTGACTCTCTAGCCATACGAGAAACAGCTTGCCATAGCTCTTCTTCTGCTTGTTCTACGACTTTAAATGGTCTACTGATATCGTGCTTAGCTTCTAGAGCATGATAATAGTATTTGTTCGGTTCAGCTTTAGAACTGACACCATTGATGATAATACCTAAAACATTTTGTCCTGATTGAGCAAGAATCTCTTTGGCGAATTGAGCCTTGTTGTGATCTACTTGTCCTGGCTTGACGACTAGCAATACTCCATCTGCCAGACGACCCAGAATAGGTGCATCCGCAGTGAAATCTAGAGAAGGGGTATCGATTAGAACTAGATCGTAACGAAGAGAGAGATAGTCTAGTAAAGAACCCATTCTGTGAGAGTCTAACAGAGTTGCTGGATTAACAGGAACAGTTCCTGCAGTAAGTACATCAAGATTAAGAGATACCTCTCTAATGGCTAATCTAGGATCGAGTTGTTCACTAATAATATTACTCAAGCCAAAATTGTTATCAATTTCCCAAATTTGATGCTGGCTAGGATGATGCAAATCGCCATCTATTAAAAGAACACGATGCCCGACTTGAGCCATAGCAGCAGCTAAATTAGCAGCTACAGTAGATTTTCCTTCACCACTGGCAGAACTAGTAATTACTATAGTTTTGAGATTCTGATCGGAGCTAAGAAATTCTAAATTAGACTGTAGCATCCGATAAGATTCACCCACAGATGAAGAAGGATAATCTAATACTATTTGTTGAGGAAGTAGAGGAGGGGCATTTTGTTCTACCAGACTAACTATCTCTGATTCTTCTACTGCGGGAATAATGCCTAACCAATTATAACCAAACAGATTTTTAGCTTCATCAACAGTTTTGATAGATTTATCTGTTGCTTCTAAGACATAGATAGTGGCAGCAGCAGCCAAAGAAGCAAGTAAACTAGAAGCTAAATAGTTAAGAGCGCGATAGGGAATAGGTTCTGCAGGAGGATGAGCCTTAGTAACTACCTGAAAATTCCCAATATTTTGATTTTCCGCAATTCTTACTTCTTGTAGCTTTTGTAGTAGAAGAGAGTAGGTGGTTTGAGCAATTTCTAGCTCTCTGTGTAAAGCATGGAGTTTTTGCTCTATTTGAGGCAAATTAACTATAGTTTTTTTGTACTTACCTTGTACTTGGGATAATTCAGCAATTTTAGCTTTTAAACCTTTATTCGTAGTTTCTAACTGTACTAACTCTCTGGCTAATTCTTGTTGTAGTTCTCCTCCTGAGTATTGATTAAATAGATATATTCCATTCTTTCCTGCTAACTGTTGTATCTTTCTTGAGCGTTGTACTTTGAGAGAAGCTAGTTCTTGCTTTGAGGCAATAATTTGAGGACTAGCATCAGTAAAACGGTCTCTCTCTATTGCCAACTGAGATTCTAATTGTTGGATTTGTTCGCTAAGTTGCCCGATTGCTCTATTTTGATTAAGAGTAGCTAGAGTTACTGCTTGTTCTGAAGTTATACCTAATTTTCTCTCTATAGCTTGAGATTGACGATTAGTGTTAACTATCTCTGACTGAATATCTGTAATTTGTTGTTCCAGGTTATTAAACTGCGCCATTATCTGTGCAGTTTCATTTTCTAGCGCAATAATCTTATTATTTTCCTGAAATTTACGAACTGCTAATTCAGCTTGTGCTAAGGTTTCTTTGGCTTGAGGGAGTTGTTTTTCAATAAATTCACGAGTGGCAACTATTTCAGCACGATTCGCGAATAAATGCTGTTTTAAAAAAACCGACATTACAGTATTAACTGCTTCTGCTGCTTTGGCTGGATCTCGATCTTGATAAGAAATAGATAGTAATTCAGTTCCTAATAGGTTGTTAATAGTTAATTTTTCTAAAAATTGTTTGGGTTTAAGAGAATTTCCTTGTTCATCTTGCCAGTTTAGTTGATTTAAAGTTTCTTCAACTATAGGTTGGGAACGAATAATTTCTATTTCTGTATCAATGGGATGATTTTTTGACGTGTAGTCATTATTTTTTTTAGGACTTATTTCAGAATCGATAATTGAAGCAGCAGTGTCTATATTTTTATATTGTAATTTTCCCGTGGCTGAATATATGGGTTTTTTGAGATTAGTAGCTACTATTCCTACTGTAAGAAAAGATAAAAATACTGTAGTTGCAGGAAACCAACGCCGTTGTAAAATCAGCCATGCTAATCCTAATCCTTGTAAAGAAAGCTTTGATGATTCCATATTTTTTATATATATAAAAAGTTTAAATTTTCTTTATAGAAGAAATATATTTTTTTCTATTCTTTAAAAATATTTTTTTGAACAATAAAATAAGCTCAATATTTATCGATCATAGAATAACAATATTGATTTTTCAATTGAGTGCAGAGCAGTTATCAATAACTTTACAAATACTATATTTATAATTAGTTGAATTTAATTAAATGAACCAGAAGGGATAATTGCTAATTGCTGTGTACCTTATGCATCTTAGAATTGCTATAAATTACGTCCAATATGAATTAAAAGTCAGGCGATCGAGCCAAGGTATAGCAATACAAACCTGACGGAGTGATCTTATAAGTTGAAAATAAGGTAGGGGATAGGTTTTAGGTGTTAGGTTGTAGGGGCGATTCGCGAATCGCCCCTACAACTATTATGTGTTTTGTCTTAATCTATCTGCGTAATGCTATCGCTTGCTCTTAGCATAATTGAAACAATTGAGCTAAAATAAACTCATAATGAGTATGAATTATTTGTTTGTTAGCCTATTAAACTATGCAAATTAAAGAAATTCCCGTCAACAAAATTCGTCGCCCTTTACCAAGACAAACAGATCGAGATAAAGTTCAAAGATTAGCTCGCTCGATCGCGGAAGAAGGTTTACATGAGCCGATTGATGTCTTAGAAGTGGAAGGACAATATTATGGGTTTTCTGGTTGTCATCGCTATGAAGCCCATCAGCTTTTAGGAAAAGAAACGATTAAATGTCGAATACGCAAAGCCCCTGTTTCTGTTTTAAAGGCGCATATAGCGTAGGGAATAGGGAGTAGGGAGCTTACAAGGGTATGTTTTTTAGATTTGAAGGTTGAGATGGGCAGGGGGAGCAGAGGGAGCAGGGGGAGAAAACCTTGTTTTTTCGTTGTAGACAAAGTAAAAATTTACCCAATTATTAAAAACATACACTTGACAGGGAGTAGGGATTAATCAGTAATCAGTAATCATTAGGGAGTAGTGAGTAGTGAGTATTTATCTTATTTTTTGTTTCAACCGAGTTGGCTCATCGTAAATAAATAAGACTCAAAAACAGCTATTATACTTTTACTCGTCGATCGATCTCTAGGTAAATAAGTAAAGCATTAACATCAGCAGGGTTAACACCACCAATACGAGAGGCTTGACCGATAGTTAGGGGTTGAACTTTACTGAGTTTTTCTCTAGCTTCCATAGATAGAGTATCGATCGCGAAATAATCGAGGTCTGCTGGTAGTTTGCGCTTACTATGACGGGCAATTTGTTCAATTTGAATTTGTTGACGCTTAATGTAGCCAGAATATTTGATATCAATTTCTGCTCCTTCTGTTTCCGCCTGGTTTAAATCGCTGTTGTCCAAACCATATTTAGCTAAGTCCGCATAATGAAAACCAGGACGGCGTAATAAATCTGCCAAAGTTATTGAACCTTTAATTTTTTGATTTGTAGCCTCGGCGATCGCCATTCCTACTTCATCTTTTTCTTTAATTCTGGTTTCATAGAGTCTTTCTTTTTCCGCAGCTATATTAGCCTGTTTATCACAATAGAGTTGCCAACGGCGATCGCTAATTAAACCAATTTCTCTACCCATAGGAGTTAAACGGCGATCGGCATTATCAGAACGTAGAATTAGACGATATTCTGAGCGACTTGTCAGCATCCGATAGGGTTCGCGTAAATCTTTGGTACACAAATCATCGATCAGCGTACCGAGATAACTTTCTTCCCGTGGAAAAACAATCATCTCTTTACCTTGAGCAAATCTAGCTGCATTAATTCCTGCTACAATCCCTTGGGCTGCTGCTTCTTCATAGCCTGTTGTCCCGTTAATTTGTCCTGCGGAAAACAAACCTTCTATTTTTTTTGTCATTAGAGTCGGGTAACACTGAGTTGCTGGCAGAAAATCGTACTCGACAGCATAAGCAGGACGCAGCATGGCACAATGCTCTAAACCAGGCAAACTATGTAACATCGCTAGCTGTAAATTTTCGGGCAAACCAGTAGAAAACCCTTGGATATAAAGTTCGGGAATATCTCTTCCTTCAGGTTCGATAAAAATTTGGTGACTTTCTTTATCAGCAAAACGGACGATTTTATCCTCGATGCTAGGACAATAACGAGGTCCTTTGGCATCTACCCAACCACCATACACAGGAGATAAATGGAGATTATCCCGAATAAGTTTGTGGGTTTCGGCAGTGGTACGAGTGAGGTAGCAATTCATTTGTTCTCTTGCTACCCATACTTCAGGATCGAAGCTAAACCAGCGCAGTTCCTCATCATAGGGTTGGATTTCCATTTTGCTGTAGTCTACGGAACGCCTGTCTACCCTTGCAGGAGTACCTGTTTTCAGTCTTCCTGTTTCAAAGCCAAGTTGATTAAGAGTGTCGGTTAAACCAATAGCTGCAAATTCCCCAGCCCTGCCAGCTTCCATGGATTTATTACCTACCCAAATACGTCCACCCAGAAAAGTGCCTGTAGTTAAAACAACTGCTTTGGTAGCAAAACAAGTGCCAAAATAAGTTTGAACTCCAATTACCTCGTCATTTTTCCCCAGTACTAAATCTGTAACCATACCCTCGCGAATGGTCAAATTGGCTTGATTTTCCACAATTTCTTTCATTACGGCTGCATATTCTCGTTTATCGGTTTGCGCTCGTAATGCCCACACCGCAGGCCCTCGCGAAGAATTGAGAATCCTTTTTTGTAGATAAGTGCGATCGGCCATTTTGCCAATTTCTCCACCCAAAGCGTCTACCTCATGGGTTAACTGAGATTTAGCAGGACCTCCCACAGCAGGATTACAAGGTTGCCAGGCGATTTTATCTAAGTTGAGGGTCAACATTAAGGTACGACGGCCAAGACGAGCAGAAGCTAAAGCTGCCTCACAACCAGAATGTCCTGCACCGACAACAATAATGTCAAAAGCATCTTGAAATTCTACGGGGGAGTTAATGGTCATGGTTTATGAGTTGAATAGGCAAGAATTCATGTCTAATTATTTTAGCTTGAACGTTATCTTTAAGCCGACAAGCTTACAGTTATCTCATCGTTCGCTCATTTTTCCAACTGGGGTTGGGACAAAGGGGATGAAAAGCCTACACAGTAAAGGGTTAAGCGAAAGAAGCACCTCTATTTTAGCCCGAAGCAAAGTAGTCAGTAGTATATATAGACTCTGGAACGTTCATGAACCTTAAGATTTGTTGTTGCACATCATTAA
>JASJDI010000030.1 GCA_030065155.1 Xenococcaceae cyanobacterium MO_188.B29 | reverse complement strand
TCGGAATTGTCTGACCCGAAATTGAACTTTGATTTAAGCAATATTCCCATATCGTCTCCCCATAGACCATCTCAACCGCCACCAAGAATTAATCCCAAGTTGGGTAATAAGCAGTCTCTCAAGCAGTCAGAACGGGAAACAGAGCAAAAAAACCCTGAAGCTGCTATTCAAACATTTGCTCCATCGACCCCAGTACAACCTCAAGAAGAAGACGAAACAGAAAAACGGCTTCAGCAACCAGAATTAAGAGCTAAGTCTGAGTCGCAACAGCAAGCATCAGATTCACCAGGACAACTAAAATCCAAATCAGATTATGGCTTTGACTTAAATAAAATAGCCATTTCTGCTCCCAACCGTCCGCCAAAAACCCCACCTGTGCAGTCCAAACTAAAAATTAGTATTCCACCTCGTAATAGGTTACAGCAGCGCATAAATGAGAAGAGAGAAGAAACACTAACAGAAGAACTCAGGACTAGCGCGATCTCTTCGAGATCCGCTTCGCGGCGCGCGTCCCCATCAATTCCTCGAAGACAACCTAAGCAATTTGATAATTCTAATTTTGTCGATCGAGTTTCCCAGAACGAGCGATCGCAACTGGGAGATATTACCCAATCCTCTATGGAAGTATTTCCTATTCAGTCACAAGTAGATCGGAAGCCACTGATTTCTAATCCTTGTAGACCTTCCGTAAATCAGCAATTAGCTTCTAGAGAAATTAGTCTTCAGCGACTTTGTTCGGAGTGTGAAAAAGAGAAAGACAAAGAGATATTAGAGAAAAAATCTTTACAAAAATTGATTCAACCAAAAGTGAAGCCTAGTTATCCGACAAAGCTAGTTTCTCTAAGCTCTAACTTGATTCAAAAACAAGACGAAAGTAAACAGATAAATGAATCTCAGACCAGCCAATCAGTTCATTTAGCTGATATAACCATTCGTAAAAACGATACTCCTCAGTCAATAATGTGCCGAGCGTTGAGTATTTACTTTAAAATATCTTTACGAAGAGCTAAAAAACTCTTTGATGAATGGGAAATTAAAATTACTCACGCACCAGAAAA
Source organism: Xenococcaceae cyanobacterium MO_188.B29 (assembly GCA_030065155.1). Lineage (GTDB taxonomy): Bacteria > Cyanobacteriota > Cyanobacteriia > Cyanobacteriales > Xenococcaceae > JASJDJ01. Next base: position 30,825 of record JASJDI010000030.1, on the reverse strand, counting down.
GCTGCCAGTAGGAAAAAAAATTCCCGTTACTCTAGAAGAAAAATATCTTGAGAACTTAAGAGCATCACTAAGTAGAGATACTGGGCAAGAAGGGCAAAATATTAACTCAGCGATCGGATATAACAAGAAGCGAGGCTATGGAACTGAAACTATCAAGAAAATTCAGCGTGCCGTTGGATTACAGGGTAATGATGTTGATGGAATCATCGGTCCAACAACTGTCCGAAGAATTATCAAATGGCAACACCAAAATCATCTTGCTCCTGATGGTAAGGTTGGTCCAGAAACTTTCACAAAAATGTTTGCTTCTGAGCTTGGAACTCTTGGTACTGCTATTAAAGAGTCGGATCGGCTATCCCAAGAACCTGTAGCTGAAGTTAATGCGGATTTAAGTGTTTTAGAAAATGGACAAATTGCAGATCACTATTTGAAAGTTCTAGAACATTACACTGGTCGCAGTATTTCTTCGGGAGATAAGGCAAAAGCTAAAAATGGTCTATCTAAGAAAGAATCGAGCCAGATTATTGGTAGTAACCGACTATTGCTTAATATCACTGCAATTTATACTCAAGGTTATCGTGAATTTCAGAATGCTGGAGGCTCAAAGTTAGATCGCTTCTTTCGACTTGAACAAACAATTATCGAGCAAGTTGTTCGTGGTAATCCAACAGCGATACATAACTACCTAAAGATCGGGTACGGAATACCCGAAGATAATATACTGGGAATTGTCCATAGAAAAAGCAAGATTCTTTACTACGATTCTGATGGTTTTCCCCTTCCTAATATTGCTGGTCCAGGTATGCGGGATGATGGCTATATTGGCTATAAACCATCTAAAGAATTTGGTCTCAATATTAATGAGATTGATGATCTTGGTTTGAGAATGTTCCTGAATACACTTCGGCAAACATTTTCCGATCCCGCTCGTATGACATTAGAAGCAGCAAACATCTATTTTGATAACGTAAAACAAGTAAATGCTGAAGTTCAAAAAGGTCTAACAGAAGATATCAAGAAAAAATTTCAAGAGGCACTTCCATTCTTTATCGGATTTTTGGCAGGTCATGGACTTTCTACTTTCCTGATGCGAGTTCCTAATCCAGCAGTAGCTGGGGTAGGATTAGCACTCAAAGGTTTGTTAACTGGTGCTGGGTACATGATGTCAATTGAGTGTTCAGCGGAAGCAATGACTCGTTTGCTTGTTGCAGCAAAACATTTAAGTCGTGTTGAGCAAAATGAACAAGGAAAACTAACTGGATTATCAGAATATCATCTAAAACAAGCAGCAGTACCAATTCGCCAAATGGTTTCTGAAATTGCATTAAGTGTAGCAACGCTATCTTTAGCTCGATTACTTAAGGGAAGGGGATCTGCCAAAATAGAGTGTACAAAATGTAAGTTGGATTTGAAACAATCAAAGCCAACTAAGAAAATTGATGATAACACTGCTAAGGCCAAAACATCAAAAGCATCAAAAGAACTAGGGAAAGCATTAGATGAAGCAGGTCATCCGAGGCCAAAGGGAGATTATCAAGCAGCCCACATAGTGCCTACAGGTGATTTCTCAACCCGCTCGGCAAAAGTTAGAAAGGCAATTGAGATGGTTCAGAAGAAATTCAACCAGTATTTGCCCGGTCAAAGGAATAAAGCAATTAACGGTTTTTGGGCTGAACCCGGCCATGCAGGAACTCATACAGATAAATTTTTTCTGGAATTGGGCAAACAATTTATGAATGTAAAGTCTCCAGCTCAAGCAAAAGCTGCTCTTACTAGAATGTGGAAGAAAATAGAAAGCGGAGATTTTCAATGAGCAAACCTAAGGAGTTGTTTGAATTAGAAGTTATTACTGACAATCCGTTGTTTGAAGGATTTGGTTTGGAAAATTCGCCATCATTACTTGGAAGAAGTGATCTCTTAGAAGATATTACGCCAGGATTTGACGCTTCAGATAAGGTTCGCAAATGGAAGCCAGTTTTTTTGTCAAAAATTTGGAAAGCTCCTAAAGTTTGTGGAAGCGTTGCTCCATTTAATGATTTTCCAGGTCTTAACATGATTTTGCCTGTTTTTAGTCAACGGGCTTGTGAAGTGCTGAGAGACTTTCTTGAGCCAAATGGTGAACTTCTACCTCTTGATTCTGACTCGGGACAGTATTTTTTTTATAACATTACGAAAATAGTTGATGCACTAGATGTTGAAAATTCTGTTTGTGAGTTTTGGTGCGATCCATCCACGACAGCAATTGATATCCAGTATTACTTTTTCAAAGAAGAGATGCTTAACGAGTTGTCTATTTTTAGAATTTATGAAAATCCGATTGCAACATTAGTAACTAACGACTTCGTTAAGCGAGTTCATGAATATGAACTCAACGGATTCCAATTCAACAAAATTTGGCCTTTCCCTAAAGACGTTGATTGGCGAGTTTATAATAAAAATGAGCATAGGCTGCAAAACATAGAAAAGAAAAGACTAAAGCAAAACACTCTAGTTATTAGCTTAATTTTGGCTGATAGTAAACCAAATGCGAAAGAAATAAAACAAATCAATAACCTTGAGAATGAGTTAGATGCTCAGTTAAAGATTTCAGCAATCGATGCTCCTTATTTTGGCTGTTTCGAGGGATATGATATCGTAAATAACGAGTATCTTATATTTATTAGTTGCCCAGATGCTGACGCACTTGCAGAAAAGCTTTTTTCTTGGCTCAAGGAACTAAATTGGTCTGACCGAGTATATGCAATGAAGAGATATGGTGAAATGTATGATGCTCAGGCCAAGGAGGAAATAGTTGAACTCTAACTCTATTAAACATCTTTGTAAAAAACCTACCCTTGGTACAAATATTCATCTTAGTCAGGAAGCTCAACAAATTTTGATTAAGGCTGCGGCTGTTAAACATATGTCTGTAGAGGATCTCGCTTCAGAAATTCTCAATGAAGCGATCCACGATAAGCTCAGTTCTATGATTAAAAATACAGAAACCAAGCCAAAACGCAAGCCAGCTTTGGCTGGTACAGAACCTTTTGTTTTTTATGGAACGCCTGAAGAGTCAGGACTACCTGCCGATGAATGGGAAAGGTCGAAAGAATGATTATTCTTGATACCCATATCTGGATTTGGTGGAATCAGGACTCTACTAGACTTACAAATTTTCAGAAAAAAGTTATTGAAAACTCTCGTATTGATGGAATAGGAATATCAACTATCAGTCTCCTTGAAATTTCAAGATTAGTTAATCGAGGTCGGTTAGTTCTTCCCAAACCATTGAAAGAGTGGTTTTCTATCGCCTTAGCTGAAGAAGGAATTCTGTTAATTCCTATTAGTTCTGCGATCGCTATTGAATCTTATTCTTTACCAGGGGATTTTCATAAAGATCCAGCAGATAGGATTATCTTTGCTACTGCAAGGACTTATGATTGTCCTTTAATGACCAATGATAGCAATATCCTTGGTTATCCTCATGTGAAGTTGATTACCATTACAAATCCTTAATGCGATCGCAATCCTAGATAGAGCGATCGCATTATCATCCTGACCAATGAAGCTATGATGATAGTGAGTTCTTTAAAGATGACAATTAGAGATGAGCCAAGCAAAAATCAAGTATGTATTAAATGAGAAAGGACAAACCGTTGAGGTTATTGTTCCCATTGATTTGTGGCGAGAAATTGAATCTGAAAGAGAAACTGCTTACCTATTGCAAAGTGAAACAATGAAACGCCGTCTTATGACAGCTAAAAATCGTCAAGAGGTAATGGGATTAGAGGAAGTTTGTGAAAAACTTGGAATTTGATTCACTGGCTTTTGAAGATTTAGCTTGATGGGTTGAAAATGACAGAAAACAAGCATTAAAAATCATTAAACTCATTAAAAAAGTTCAACGCGATCCATTTCAAGGAATTGGCAAACCCGAAAAATTAAAGCATGATTTATCTGGTTGTTGGTCTAGAAGGATTAACCGCGAACATCGCCCAGTTTATCAAGTGTTAGAAGATAGAATTAGAATTCTTGCTTGACGATATCATTATTAAGCGAGCGCGCTATCTTAATGCTCAAAAAACCTGGCTACGGAGTAGCTTAATTTTAAAAAGAATAACCTAGACTAAAATGCAATCCATCATTTTGAACATTATCGCTGTTTCTGTCTATATCGATTAATGGCGGTGCATAATCAAGACGTAAGTTCAATCCTTCTGCTGGTTGCCACAATAAACCCAATCCCAAAGCAGCAATAAAATTATCATCAGGAACTTCGTTAGGATTATTTTCTACATTCCAGACTGCACCCATATTAAAGAACGGTGCAACTACAAAGACAGGTTCCTCTGCATCATTTTTGGCAATTGTAATCCTATCCTCAATGGAAAAACGGAAACCGTTATCTCCAGAACGGGCATTTTGTCTATAACCCCTAACTGATTGACCGCCACCAATAGTAAATTGTTCTGAGGGTAATAAACTATGGGGAGTTAACTGTAAATCTCCTTGAATAATTAAAAAATTATTGTCGTTGAGAACTTGTACTCTTTGGATCTGTGCTAACCAACTGAAAAATTGACCATCAGGAGGATAGTCACCATTTTCATCAGGAACATCATTGTCTGTAGCATCAAAGATATCTACGCCGATTCGGAATAAAGAGCGAAAACCCCAAGCACCGGAAGTATCTCTGAGGATATATTCCTGTCCTAAGTTAAAAACGCTAGTCCGACTAACTCCATCCTCATCTGGTCCAATACCAAAGGGTTCTGGACTTTGGAAAAGAAAAGTTTGACCATCTCTGTAGGTAAAACCAATAGATAAAGCTAATTCTTCACGAGGATTGCGAATTAAAGGTTGACGATAACTGATATTGTAGGTTTCTGATTCTCCTGTGATATCCCACACCTCAGCATCACCATTTACTACTTCATTACGATCGATACTAACCCCCAAGTCTAATGTCCCATTCATACTATTTAGGGGTACTTGATAATTGAAGTCTAATTCGTAAGTGCCATCAAAAGCTTCAATTCTGGGATTATAAGCGATCGCAAATGTATCTCCCATTCCTGTAAGGTTACGATACCCAAGGTTAAAATTAAGCTTTTCTCCTCCCACACTGGGGGGAGAGTAATTATCAATTCCCAAACTACCAAAGAAAGATTTAGCTGCTGTTACATTGACAATCAATTCTGAGGTTTTAGTTTCTTCCTTGGGTTTGAGAGTTGCTTCAATATTTTCTATTAAAGGATCGGCTTTTAACAGACGTAAACTATCCTCAATATCTTTGGTATTAAAAGGATTGGCAGCAGGCGTAACACGGTCTCGCACATAGCTTTGGAGTCTTTTTGTTCCTTCGACAATTAAATCGACTTGACCTTCATTGATTAAGATATCTTTTGAAGGCTTAGTCAATTCTGCACGAGAAGTGATATATCCACGCTCTATATAGAATTTAGTAATCGTGTCAGCAATTTGTTGTCGTTGTTCATCAGTAATAATAATTTGTCCCTCGCTAGGTTTAAGAATAAATACTTTTTCTTTTTCAGGGCAATTTTTTATCTTTAACAATTCTGTTTCAATTATTAAATCTGGGAAAATTTCTTGAAGTTTTTTAGAGTCGAGAATTGTACTACAAAACACCTTGATTTCTGCTAAATCAACATTTTGATTCGTTTCAATATTTTCCCAGTCTGCAATAACAGAATTATTCCCATAAACACGATCGATAATCAAACCATTTAAGCAGATGGCAGACAAAAGTAATCCAGCAGATTTACCAAGTCTAAAGTAGATGTTACTGTTAAACATAATAATTTCCTAATTACTAATTACTGTTGCAGTTGAATGAAATAACGATGTTTCCAAGCGTAATGTAAGATATTAATTCCTAGTTCTTGACCAGAGCGAATTTGCTCTCTGGAAAAAGATAATTGCTCGTCTAAACCCCATAAACTACCCAAGTTTCCATAAACCATAATTACACCGCGATCGCCTACTATTTGTAATGGTTGATTATTTAAACTCTGGGGTAAAGCTGCAAATAAAAATGGCTGTCTTCTTAGATAATGGGTTTTGGATAATGGCTGGAGAGAGTAGCCTAATTTTTTAGTAAGTGCTAAAGCTGACTGATTAAAATTATTAGCACCTATCAGTCCATCAATTAATAACACACCACCACTAGCTAAATATTGTTGCAAAGTCTCTATTTCTCTAGGGTCTTCTATGCTGGAATTTTGACCAGTCAAATATAGCAGATCGTATTCTTGGAGTTTTGGGTCACTAACACCCACTAATTCAACTGATTGACTTCCTTGCAATTGAGGATATAAACCAGTAGTCGCGGTGAGTAAATAATCTAAATTAACAAAATTCTCACCGTAAGCGCGATCGCTATGACGCAATTGTGCTATCTTGATTGTTTCCTGGGGTCTAATACCCGCTAGTTGACGATGACGAAAGTCGATATTGTTATATCCAGGACGCAAAATATCTTCAGCCAAAGTAACCTGAATATCTCGATTGGCAGGAAATATAATGCGACAAAGTTCTATTTCTAAATCATTAGGCGGTCTAACCTTAACATCCAAACGAAACTTCTCTTGTAACATTTCTTGAGTGGTAGCCACCTCCAAATCATCTGGATCGCGATAATCCACGATGACATAGACAGTAAAAGAATCCTGTTGAGGGCGTTTGTCAATATGGAGATTTTGCGGTTGCGGAACAATAATCGGATTTCCTTTAAGATCGATGGCAATACCTGGTTGAACTTGAATTCCACGACCATCTTTATATATTTCTGGTACTTGACTATTAGGAGTAATTAATTTTACTCCCAAACCATAAACAATACCTGGTTGATGCAACGCTTGGTAATGAAAGTTTTGTCTTTGTCGATGATATTGTTGTACTTTGCGCCATCTTTCGGCGTTGATTAACAAACCGTCAGTGGCATTTAGCCTTTCAAAAGGATGAATTGGAGGAGTAGGAAGTTGAGACATAATTGTTAGTAGTTAGTGGTAGGGGCGAACGGCCGTTCGCCCGTACAGAAATCAGTGGGTAGTTAGTTGCTATTTTCTAAATAAAGGTCGTAAGTACACCACATAGGCTTTTCTGTGTCGATGATGTTTCTAATTAGGGTTTCATCTAAAGGCTTGTCGGAACTAGAACGCAGACGCACAGTAAAATGATAAGGACGACCACCACCTAGTACCGCATCCTCTCCTAAATTGGCTTGTCCTAAAACAAATCCAGCACCTACTGCTTCTTCTATGCAAATATGTTTTTCTCTTTCGGGTAAATCCTCATCTAGAGGTAAACCAGTGTAGAGATGGAGGTAGAATCTTAACCCTTTTTTCGTTCCTCGCCAACGGTAAATTGAGATGGCATGGCGAATTAGATAACGTTGTCTTTCTAGAGGAATAGTACTTAATAGTTCCCAACCCACCCAATGAGCGAGAAAGGGTAATAAAGATTCTGGAGCAGTTAAAGGGTCTAAATAAGCCCACATCACTTCCAAAGCGTTAACTGTCGGCTCAAATGCTTGTTCAAAAACTTTCAGTAGGCGACCTATGAGATCGACTTCACGGTAAATAGCTGGTAAAAAGTCTAAATAAAGACTGTGAGGACGCAGACAAAAATTAAAACTTAACTTTTGTAACTCTCTAGTTTCTTGATGGGGACGTTGTAAATAAATATCGATCGTAGCATGATAATTTAGCTCGATCGCTTCTAAAGATTGACTTTCCAACCAGTCTTCAGGAACATCGAAGTAAATTCCCGCCAGCATAGTTTTCCGACCACGCAGTTCACTTCCTTCCAAATTCCAATGACACCATTCTTCAGGAAAATTTCCTTTAACTTCTAGTTCAATTGCCAAATTTTCCTCTAGGGGATTATGGAGGTGTAGCGTCATTTGACTCCTTTCCCCTGGAGAAACAATTAAAATTTCAGCACTGTATGTTTCCGTATCCAGAACGCTAGCAATGGGAATAGTCTCTGGCTGTAGTTGTAATTGCAGAATAGAAGTCATAGTTATATTTAGGTGCTACACAGGTCTAGAAAAAGCCATTAACAATCAACAATCAAAAATCAATACTTCACTCTGTTAAAAAATGAATTGTGTGACCAGGGTTAGGATAATCACACCAAGAACAAATTAAGCCGTAATCACCAGGAGCTATTACCTGTCTGGGTTCTTCTGGATAGCGAACCCAGACATCATTTTGCTTATAGAAGGAATGAAGTATAACTTCCCCGATATATCGTACTCCTGGAACTTTCTGAAATAAGGCAATAATGTCAGAAATATATACAGGTCTACCAAATTTCCAGCCTTCTGCGTCTATTCCTCCTGTTAAGGGATTAAGAAATTTATAAAGAGCAGTTTTTAACTGTTGACGAATCATATCTTCAGCTCGATCGTTTTGATACATAGGTTCTAAACCAATACTGGCAGTGACTGCGACACCAACATAATTGGGTTCTTGCAGTTGAATGCGAACGCCTAATAACTTTCTTTCGTTAAGATATTCAAGGGTTTGCTCTCTCAGAGACGAGGCTAAAAGCAAAGCCTCTGGGCTGAGTCCCTCCTGCAAATTATTTCTATCTGCTTCACCAACAACTAAAACCTTAACTGTCCCTGCTGCTTCTACGGGGAGACATAACGTCCTAGCAATTGAACCTCGTCCACCTTTGAGAGTCAATACTTCAAAGTCTTCTTTGGTTACAGCTCGATCGCGCGTTCTTAATATCTGCGGTGCGCGTAATATGGCTTGGTTTAAAGATTCTGGATCGCAACCACCTCTAGCTGGTTCATAGTTGATTACTCGAGAAATATAAGGAATCGCGGATTTTAAAATCTTTAAAGTTCCACTTTCAACATTGCCCTGACGACCACCTCCAGTACGATAACAATGCATCCGAATTTCTGCATCTTTGGGGGGAATACTTCCGTACTGTTTTTCCCAAGTTCCGTCTATATTCCCCACTAATCTGGTCGAATAGTTACCTAATACGGGTAATTGAGTTTGAGTCGCTCTAAATTTAGTTTCTCTAACATGACGAGATGGTTCTTGAATTAATGGACCGAACTCTAATGTTCCCGTGAGAGAATCAATAGTATAATGGCGATCGCCTGGAGTAGAACTAGCAAAATCCCTCACTTCCGTCCAAGTTTGAGGAGGCGAACCAGGAGGAATTACGATAATATATTCTTCTCCCCTTCTTCTCTCTAAAACAGGGATATTTTGTAAAGTAAAACTTTGTCCTGGTTTGCCATCACTTATTCCTAAAAGTTCATCCCGAATTAAAAAACTTTGTTTGGCAGCAACAGTCCCCCCGATGGACTGAGCATTAATGCCGACAATTTTAGGAGCTTGTCGATATATACCCTGCCCTTCTACTAGTTCGGTATAAATACATCGCAACCAATAACCTTCATAACCCTCAAAATTAAGCGAGGGAAAAGTTTGAGGAAGATGAACAATAACCTCTCCTGTAGGAATAGTATCTAAGTTTTGGCTCGTCTCTCCATAATTGAAACTAAATCCGCCAGTATAGTCATCTTCTTCTTTCATCAGAATAGATACCCACTGTTCTCCATCCCAAGCTTGCCAAGTTCGAGGGGGGCGATCGGGATCGATCCCTGTAGGAGTTGCAGGTGCGCCTCTAAAAGTAATTGCCAAGGTATTTCCTGCTAGAGGTTGTTTTGGGTTAAGAACTAAATAGAAACAGTTTCCGACTTCTGGTTGTTCGTTAAATAGGGGTTGTTCTTCTCCCCTCCATTCTCCGTTGTTTTCCCTAACCCATTGGTTACTAAATCCATCCCGTAACAAAGTTGGTGTCTCTTCTACCGTTTCGGCAGTTAAAAAATGAACGATCTCTGGCTGTCCGATTAATAAGTCTTTGTCTGTAGAGAAGACGATCGCTTCTTCTGTTTCAGTTCTTTCTGTCCCTACCTCTGTTCCCTGGGGAATAGAATAGGGATAGGTATCTGGTTGAGTTATGTAAAAACTCAGATCGGTCTGTGCTGGTGCTGGAGGTTGCAGCTTAATCCCTAACAATTCTAAAAAAGTAATATAGTTGCGATAGGGAACTTTATTAAACCGCATCAACATCTGGTCTGTTAACCAAGCAAACAACTCAATTAAGGTAATACCAGGATCGCTAGGGTTAAAGTCCGTCCACTCAGGACAATAGCGAGGAATGCGTAAAATACATTCTGCGACTAAATCTTCAAAAGTGCGATCATCTAAATTTTCTTTCGGTAACATGATAATTAATAATTAAATTGCTACTCGTTCTGAATTAGATAAAAGGGATATACTAAGCTGCCAGATTCGTAATTGCTTTTGAGACGATAGTTAATCAGGATGTTGACTTTGCCCAAAATCGGGTCTGGTTCAGTTACTACTTCTTCTAAATCAATGCGAGGTTCCCATGTTTCTAAAGCTTCTTGCACATACAATCGCATTAAAAACAAAGTTTTACTATTCAGAGGTGCAAAGGTTAACTCTGATAAACGACAACCAAAATCAGGACGATAGCGTCTTTCTCCTAACTCAGTTCGCAAAATGATTAGGATCGCTTCTCTAACTTTTTGGTCGGCAGCACATAAAGAAATTCCCCCTTGTAAGTCTGTTTTTAAGGGAAAACTCCAGCCTGTACCCAGATAGTCTTGCTTGTGAGCCATTAAGGGAAATCTCAGCTATGGTTTTTCCTGTAAGGTAACAATTTACCAGTGCTAGGGCATTGACCATAAGACGAAGATTATACTCTTGGTACAAGTCTTAATTTGTTGGTTTAAAAGGAAAAAAAGAGCGAGAAGATAGCAAGTTATATAAATCCCGTTCCCATAGCTTACTGTTGTATCGTCCCCTAAATCCACCAACACTAGGGGACTTAAAGAAGTTTTTGCTCGATCGCAAAAGTGACTTTTATCAATTGGATTTCAGATGGATTTCAGATCGAAGGTAAAATTTCTTGGCAACTGATTTTTACAAGAGATTGATTCACTTCAAGTCAATTTTAGACTTAGGTATAAGGAACGCTGCTGGTTGACCATTGGTGAGAAGTTAAAAAAGAGAGCAAAAAGTCAAGAGGTAATTCACAAAAGATAATAAATAGCTAGAAAGTAGATGAATGATAGGATTGGAGGTTGACCTCTGACTTAGTCTCAACCAATGAGTCGCAGAAAAACCAACCGAGACCACGCCAAAAAGAAACATCATCCACTCATCGAGAATGAAGTAATAGCATCTCATCTACAAGCCTTACTAAGTCCAGCTATATTGAATCAACAAGCTTTCTATCGACAGTTGGGACTGAGAAACCGTATTCTCAATTTGTCTTTCATGGTGGCAGCAGTGTTAACGCTGTTATGGCGCAATGTTCCAGGGGTGCAAGAATTAACTCGTCTGTTACACAAAGAAGGCTTTTTATGGGTCGAAGCGACCCAAGTTACTCAAAAAGCCCTCTCGCAAAGATTTTTGACTTTTCCAGCCATTTTATTGGAGAAGGTATTTAAAGAATTAGTATCTCATCTACAACAACAGTGGACATTTCGTCAAAAACGCCCTTTACCAGATAGTGTAAATTTTGCTCTTTCTCGATTTGAAAAAGTGTGGATTGTCGATGGTTCTACATTAGAGGCCCTGTTTCGGAAACTTAAAAGTCTGGAAGATATTCCCCCAGGAACATTGGCGGGAAAAATGGCAACGGTCATTGATTTAACGACTCGTCTTCCTATAGAGATTTGGTTAAAAACTAAGGCAGCTACCTCAGATGTAAAATTTGAGTCAGATGTCTTAAATTTGGTATCAGCCAAGACCTTACTTTTATTAGATAGAGGCTTCTACCATTTTCAGTTTTGGCAACAATTGATTGAGAAGAAAGTTGATTTTATTACTCGAATTAAGAAAGGTGCCTCTTTTCAGATTAAAGAAGTATTTAGTAATAGCTATGGTTTGCGCGATAGATTGATTGTTATTGGTTCTGGCTCCAAGAATACGCCGATTTTAACCTTACGAAGAGCTCGAAGTTCGTTCTCACAAACAATGGCATTCTTATTTGACTTCAGTCCTTGACCCTCATGTTTTACCGCCCTATGTTGTCGCGGATTTGTATCGACGACGTTGGCGGATTGAACAAGCTTTTAAGACGGTTAAACGGTTACTTGATTTAAGTTATTTATGGACTGGTGAGCCACTGCGTTGGGCGGGTTCCCCGACTTGAAGCAAGTGGCGAACCCGAAGGGTTCGATTAATGGTATTAAGCTACAGATTTGGGCAACTTGCGGTGCGACCCCGCGGAGGTTTCCTCCGCAAGGGAACGCGCACCGTTGGCTATTCTACGCAGTTTTGGTTGATTTAAGTGATGCGGTAGCTGATGAACTTTCTTTACCTTTTGAGCAGATTTCTTTAGAAATGATTTATCGAGGTTTGTATCATTTTACTGTTGCTTATAACCACGGTCAAGCTACTGATCCTGTTCAATATTTGGCGACCCCTGAAAATCAAGATTTAGGTATTGTTAAACGGAAACGAAAACCTAATGTCAAATTGATTATTGCTCCCTTCCCAGACCAACAAAGAGGGCGACCGAACTTTTTTTCCTCCTCCCCCTTGACATTTTGCTCTTCAGCTTAACTTCTCACCAATGCACTTTAACAGCCAAAACCCCTTAAAAATCTCCAATATTAACCTCACTATTGACAATAGGAAAAGGTTGTGAAAAGTTAATAAGTAAGCTGTAAAGGTCTTTATTAATAGGTTTTGAGAGAATCGGAATGGTGGGAATTGAACCCACGACCCCTTCGTCCCGAACGAAGTGCGCTACCAAGCTGCGCTACATCCCGCCAATTCAATTCTATATTTTATTCAGTGTTAATCTAGTTAAGATTCTCAGATAATTAGTTTGGTTCTAGAGACTGACCCAACTTACTAAGATTAAGGGCATGACCACCAGTAACCAAATATACGTCTGAAGCTATACTAGCAATTTTCCTGACTAATTCACCCAGACGATCGCGAAATATTCGTCCTGATTTATAGGCAGGAATTACGCCCCAACCTGTTTCTTCACCAACCAAGATCACATCGGCATTAGTTTTTTGCAAGCTTTCAAGCAAACTATTTTGGATTTCTTGCCAAGAATCTGTTTCGCGATCGAGTAAATTAGCTACCCATGTGCCTAAAGAATCTATAAGTAGACAATCAGAAGCTAAAGCGTTACTAATAGTTTGCACTAGTTGTTGCGGTACACATAAAGTTCGCCAATCAGAAGGTCTTCTCTGTTGATGGAGTGCAATTCTAGCTAGCCATTCTCGATCTGTAGAGTCTACTATAGCAGTAGCTACGTAAATAACGGATTTTTCGTTTTTTTTAGCTAAATTTTCTGCCCACTCACTTTTTCCTGAACGTGCTGCCCCTGTTACTAAAGTAATATGTTGAGAATCAGACTCGATTTGATTCATAAAAATTAATAAGATTAATAAAATAAGTAATATCTCGTCTTTGTTCTTTTGTCTGAGTCGATGTTAACGTTAGTTAGATGATATATCTAAATTATTTCTTAGATTTTTGGCTTACAGCCTAAATAATACTAATTAAAGTTGAATGACCATAATGTCTACACAAGAAAGAATTCCAGTCTCAGTATTAATTCCTGCTAAAAACGAGGAATTAAATCTGCCAGCCTGTCTAGAAAGTGTTGCTAGAGCAGATGAAATTTTTGTGGTCGATTCTCAAAGTGAAGACCGCTCAATAGACATTGTTGAAAATTATGGAGCAAAAGTAGTTCAATTTCATTTTAATGGTCGCTGGCCGAAGAAAAAAAATTGGTCCCTAGAAAATTTACCTTTTCGTAATGATTGGGTCTTAATTGTTGATTGTGATGAAAGAATTACCCCCCAATTGTGGGATGAAATTGCTATTGCTATCGAAAATCCAGAATATAGTGGTTATTACCTCAATCGCAAGGTATTTTTTCTCGGAAAATGGATTCGTTATGGCGGTAAATATCCTGATTGGAATCTGCGCTTGTTTAAACATCAATTAGGTCGTTATGAAAACCTTCATACAGAAGATATTCCTAATACTGGAGATAATGAAGTCCACGAACACGTTATCTTGCAAGGAAAAGTAGGTTATCTCAAAGAAGATATGCTTCACATCGACTTTAGAGATATTTATCAATGGTTAGCTAGACATAATCGCTATTCTAATTGGGAAGCTCGTGTTTATTACAATTTATTAATAGGAGAAGACAATAGCACAACTATCAAAGCTAAGTTATTTGGCGATGCAGTTGAAAGAAAACGTTTTCTCAAAAAAATCTGGGTAAGATTACCTTTTAAACCCTTACTAAGATTTATTCTATTTTATTTTATTCGTCTTGGTTTTTTGGATGGTATGCCAGGATATATTTACGCTCGTCTTTTGAGTCAGTATGAATATCAGATTGGGGTTAAGCTGTATGAATTACGCAAATTTGGCGGTCAATTAAATCAGAGTCAAAAATCAGTTAAAAATCCAAAACCTGTGTCTGAAGCAGTAAAGCTGTGAAGATTAACTATTAGACTTACTTTTGAAAATAGATTTTTATTTTCTTGGGTAATAAGTAATAGCATCAATAAATAACAAGCAATCAAGATTAAATGACAATAGAAGTCAATCAAGTTGTTAAATCTACCTCAATTTTTGCTAACAAACCTTTAGTAGATTTAAGGAAATACGATCGATCTAGTTTTGATCGCGGAAAACCTAGTTGGTTTGTTCTTATCTGGTGGTTGGTACAAGCGATCGCTTTTCCTTTGAGCTTACATAATTTTAATTTTTTTCGCTGCTGGATACTCCGTCTATTTGGCGCGAAAATAGGTAAAAAGGTAGTAATTCGACCTACTGCTCGTTTTACCTACCCTTGGAAAGTAGAAATCGGAGATCACAGTTGGATTGGGGATAATGTGGTCTTTTACAGTATCGATCGTATCCAAATTGGTTCTCACTCTGTTATTTCTCAAAAATCTTATCTTTGTACTGCTAGTCATGATTTTCAAGATGAAGCCTTTAGTTTAATTACTGCTCCTATTAGGATTGGTAATGGGGCTTGGGTAGCAACAGATTGTTTTATTGCTCCAGGCATTACTATTGGAGATAATGCAGTAATTGGGGCTAGAAGCACTGTTTTTCGGGATATTCCTAGTCAGCAAGTAGCCTGGGGTAGTCCTTGTAGTCCCAAATATAAAAGAGAAATTAAACAAAGTTCTTAGTAGATAAAAAAGGCAAAAGGCAGAAGTAAAGTAGGGTGGGCAAACTAACTTTCTACTCACTAACCTAGTTGAAAACTAATACCAATTTAAATTCAAACCATAACACATTATTTTTGTAAGGGCGAACGGCGGTTCGCCCTTACGATGAATCTGTATCAAGCACCATTTAATTTGGTATAATTTTGCCCACCTTACAAGGTTTCTAGTAACTATAAGATTTCTCAGGAATTACCTTAACAATTAGCAATTAGCAATCATCATGGAATCCTTAGAATACTTTCTTCCGCAAGTTTGGTTTGTCATTCTTGCGTTATTTCTTTTTCTCTATGTAATGTTAGATGGTTTTGATCTCGGAGTTGGTATTTTATCTTTAACTAGCTCTACTGAAGAACGTCGCGGTATCCTAATGACTAGCCTTAGTAATGTTTGGGATGCTAATGAAACTTGGCTGGTAATTATGGGAGGAGCTTTATTTGGAGCGTTTCCTTTAGCTTACAGTACAATTTTACAAGCTTTATATATCCCCATTTTCTTGATGATTTTTGGGTTTATTTTTCGGGCAGTAGCTTTTGAATTTCGTGAACACGCTAACCGCAAGTTTTTTTGGAATATTGCTTTTGGTGCAGGAAGTTTTTTAGCAGCTTTAGGTCAAGGTTTTGCTCTAGGGGCAATTTTACAAGGAATAACAGTAGATGAATTTGGTCATTTTACTGGTGGTACTTGGGATTGGTTAGGTTTGCGCTCTATTTTAGTTGCTCTAACTTTAATTCAAGGCTATGTTTTGAGTGGTTCAACCTATCTAATTATGAAAACGGAAGGGGCATTGCAATCTACTCACTATTGGACTGCCAGAATTTCTGCTGTGACTACTTTTATTGGTGCTGTCTATCTGACTATTACTACACCTATTTTTTATGAGAGTGCTAGAGAACGTTTATTTACTCAACCTCTAGTTTATATTTTTGCCTTAATTCCTTTGTTAGGGACTTTGTTAATTGTTTTGCTGATTAGAAGTCTTTATTTAGAACAAGAAAGAACACCATTTGTTTGGACAATTTTACTTTTTTTACTTTCTTTTTTAGGATTGGGATTAATTGTTTTTCCCTACATTATTCCTACTCAAATAACAATTTATCAGGCTGCTGCCAGTCCTAGTTCTTTAGTATTTATGATTATCTTTGTTGGCTTTCTGATTCCCATTATGCTGGCATATAATATTTATCAGTATGTGGTCTTTCGTGGAAAAGTAACTGGTGGAAATTATGGAGAATAATGAGTATAATCTCATTACCATAGGTTGACTTTTTTGTTGTTAGTTATTTTCTAGAAACTTCTCATATTTTTTATAGATATTAATACCTGGTATTTCTTGAGAAAATTCTTTAGGTAATCTATATTCGCTTGCTTTATATTCTTTACGAATCATAGTGATAGTTTTGTAAGGTTTCTGCCATTTTTTTATAGTTTCTAAGAGTTGTTTGAATTTTTCATAAGATTTTTCGTGTCTGTATATTAAACCTATGTACTGCAAAATATTGGCATAAGTTTCTGGAGAGTTTTCTGATTCTGATACTCCAATAATAGGTGCTAGCTTTTCAAATATTTCATAATCATTGATTGCTAGAGTAACTAAGTTTTTAGCAGCAAGTAAATCGTATCCCTGAAGTTGATTAACAATATCAGATACTCTTTTTAAAATGGTAAAATCTGCCAACTGATATTTTTTAAATAAAGAGAGTAATTTTAAACCTAGTTTGTGTTCAGAAATTTTATCAATTTCTTTTAAATAAGATTGTAAAGCATCTCTACCTTTTTCAGTATTTAGTAAAGGTATGATCTCTGCTAATTTTCTTTTGATTTTATCTCTAAATTTAGCTTTATCTAAATCTTGATTAAGAGAATCTATTACAAATTGATAAAATTCTTGTTGATTGCGACTACGAAAACGTAATTCAGTTTGTTCAATTCTTAGAAAACTACTTTGAGCAGCGATCGCGACTTTAAGTAATTCTGCTCTGTCGCTTAATAGCTGATATTCTTTTTTGCCTTTTTCAATAGATTGCTTGATTTTAACAAACAGTAAAAATTCAGCATTGCCAAATTTTTCAAGATTAATTCTCTCTACTTGTTTAGCTATTTGTTCTAATTCTTTAAAAGCACGCTCATGAAGAAATATAGTTCCTTCAGGTACTTTAGGATTACCAAATTTATCTTGTAGATCTTCTACAATTCCTTCTTCACCAAAGATAAATGTTTTTATAAGATAGTTTAAGGTAGGTATAGACCAGACACCAAAAAGTAAAATCAAACTATATAAAATAGATTTAGGCATTTGTTTATTTGCTTGTCCTTCCCCAAGCATTTCGCCAATCCAAGGACTATTTTGATCGAGAAAAGCAAGAATTTCTTGATCATTTTGTTCACCATCATCTGGATGTATTTTTTCTAATAAACTCTGCTCTTTTAATATTTTTTGTGCTTCAATCAATCCTATTTGATCGGTATTTTCTTCAATTAACCCATGGTATCGGTCTGCAATATTCTTGTTGATTTCTTCAGCATGAGATAATTGAATATTTTCTTTAGTATTATCTTGTCTAGTTATTAGTTTGGGAGAGGAAGCAATTTCTTCTAGATTACTATTATTATTTATCTGAATATTCTCTACATATTTACTTAAACCTAAATAAAGAGAAGCTGCTTGAGTTTTAGGAAGATCGATCGCGCCTAAAATAATCAGAGCTATAGTAGTAGCAAAAGTAAATTGTTGAGAAAACTTAACCATTGTTTTAATTAGCTAATATTCTTGGTATTCCTGAAGAACATAGAAGCCAACAGAAAAAAAGCGTCTGGATATAGAGTTCCCATTTCTCAATTCAAAATGCTAAATATTACTCAATTCTTCAACTAATGAGTATTGCAATGCAACTTCGCGCTATTCTCTGTTCCCTTAAATCCAAATTCCCATAAGCTCTTTTTATGGATACTATATGATCATTTTTGTCAAATATTATTTGCGATTCGTAAAATATTTGTTACCTTAATTTACATAAGACCGTAAATAATAGGAAAAACAAGTTATGTATACTACCCAATTAGATAATGGAATTACTAACAACTATGCAGTTGAACCTGAAATGACCTACGCAGATTATCCAGGTTATTATCAGCAACGTCGTTATCTGCAACAAGGTGCAGTTGCTACTTTTTTTGTTACAGTTTTATTGTTTATTGCCTTTGGAGTCAGCTAAAAGTTTCAGAACTTCTTGAATAAGCCGTCTTATCGAGCAAATATTTATATACAAAGTCATCGAAACCTGTAGGTAGGGACTTACATAAAACGTCCCTACCTACTGTTAATGTTCAAAAACATTGTTATAACGATTGATATCAAGAGACACAAAAACAGGTATACACTGAAAACACTGCTGTGCTAACTCCCAACGATCTTCACGTTTGAGCATAGAGATCAATTTTTCTCTGGCGGGAACAAGATAGCGAACATCATTAGCAGCATAACTTAGTTGAGCTTCTGTCAGGTTATCTGCGTTGCCCCAGTCAGAACTTTGCGCGCTTTTATCTAGTTCAACTCCTGTCAATTCCATAATCAAATTTTTTAGCCCATGACTAGAGGTGTAAGTACGAGCTAATTTGCTGGCAATTTTAGTGCAGAAAATTGGTTGAGTTTCAATCCCAAAAGTGTATTTAAACTGAGCTACATCAAAACGGGCAAAGTGAAAAATTTTGGTGATGGTTGCTGTTTCTAAGAGTTTTTTGAGATTGGGTGCTGCTGTTTGTCCTACCTCAACGCGAATAGCAGTAACATAACCATCAGGGTCACACAATTGTATTAAACACAAGCGATCGCGCCCCAAAACTAAACCCATCGTTTCTGTATCTACTGCAATAGCTTCTGCTTGCAGATAGCGAGACAAGGTGGCATCATCGAGATCGCGATCGCATACTTGAAAATTATTCAAATCTTTATCCATTAATTACTTCCTGAACTTTTATACAGACACGATCTATCGCATCTGGACTGTAACTCCTGTACGGGCGAATAGCCGTTCGCCCCTACCCTATTTATTCTCTAAATACTTAGCTACTGTTTGCACATCCTTATCACCTCGACCAGAACAATTAATCACAATGCGAGGACTGCCTTCTAATTGAGGACAAAGAGTTTCTAGATAAGCAAAAGCATGAGCCGTTTCTAAAGCAGGAATAATTCCTTCTAGTTCTGAAATACGACAAAAAGCAGCGATCGCCTCAGAGTCAGTTACACTATAATACTCTGCTCTACCCTGGTCTTTAAGATAGCTGTGTTCGGGACCAACTCCAGGATAATCTAACCCTGCACTAATAGAATGAGCTTCTACTACTTGTCCTTCTGTATCCTGTAGTAAATAACTCATTGCTCCGTGGAGTATACCAGGACGACCTTGAGTAAGAGTAGCAGCATGTTTGCCTGAGATTACACTTTCTCCTGCTGCTTCTACCCCAATTAAACGGACTGAAGAATCTTTGACAAATTCAGTAAAAAGACCCATGGCATTAGAGCCACCACCTACACAGGCTAAGAGAATATCTGGTAATCCTCCCCATTTTTCGGCACACTGACTACGAGTTTCCTGTCCAATTACGCTATGAAAATCCCTAACTATCATAGGGTAAGGATGAGGCCCTGCTACAGAGCCAAGAATATAGTGAGTATTTTCTACATTAGTTACCCAGTCCCTAATTGCTTCGGAAGTAGCATCTTTAAGCGTTCCTGTTCCTGCGGTTACAGGTGCAACCTTAGCACCAAGTAAGCGCATTCGGAATACATTTAACTTTTGGCGTTCCATATCTTCTACGCCCATATAGATAATGCACTCCAACCCAAAACGAGCGCACACTGTAGCGGTAGCCACTCCATGTTGCCCTGCGCCAGTTTCAGCGATAATTCGTTTCTTGCCCATACGAATTGCTAGTAAAGCTTGAGCGATCGCATTATTAATTTTATGCGCTCCTGTATGGTTTAAGTCTTCCCGTTTGAGATAAATTTGTGGGAAAGTACCATCAGGCTTAGTGTAGTTTTGACTGAGGCGCTCAGCAAAATAGAGAGGGCTAGGTCTACCTACATAGTCTTTTAGTAAGCCTTGTAATTCTTGCTGAAAATCTCGATCGTGCTTGTATTTAGCATAGGCTGCTTCAAATTCTGCTAAAGCTGGCATTAAAGTTTCAGGAACGTATTTTCCCCCATAGTTACCGAAGCGTCCTAGGGCATCTGGAAGTTCATTAGTAGATTGGTTAGCAGGAATAGGTGTAGTAGTCATTGATTCAGTTATCAGGTAGGGGCGGTTAGCGAACCGTCAGTACATCAGTTGTCTTGCTTAATTTTAAATTGTGAATTGGTATAATAAACAACCAACAAAAATTTTATTACATATAGTGATTAGACAATATTTAATCTTTTGGCAAATCAGAAAATAATTTTTGCCAGTTAGTATTACCTTGCTTGTCTTCTTCCCTAACCTCAAAGGTTTTATTAACCGCTTCAGGTAAATTAATCGCTTCGATGCACAATTGAGCAACTGCATCCCTACTGATCTGTCCCCTCATGTTATCTCCTTGTTCAGCAACTAAAACTTTATCTCCTGGCTTTTCTGTAAGAGCGCAGGGACGGACAATAGTGTAAGATAGACCGCTAGTTTTAACTACTTCTTCTCCTCTCAATTTCCAGGTTAAAATACCGCCTAATTGCTCGTTCATTCTAACTGCAGGGGGTTCTTCTGCTAAGTTAATCCCAGGACGACCAGGACGAGTTACCCCCGCGGAACTAATAAGGACAAATTGAGGTTTAGATTTTCCACCATAGGCTTTAATGTATTCTACCTCTAAGCCAAACGAACCTGTTTCAAACTTAGGATTTAATTCACCATCATATTCAAACTTACTCAACATTAATTGCATAGAGTAGACTTTGCTGGAGTCAAATTCACCAGTTTCCTTGACAGTCTTGGCACGAAAAACAGGAATCAAATCTTTAAATGGAATGCGAATAGTAGTGGGGAAATTATAAACCGTATCAAAAGAATAGCAGTAACCAATACCATCCCATTTACCTTCACAGCGAGTAATAAATTTATAGCGTTTCCCATCTCCTGTAACTCTAATTTCTATTCCTTCATAGCCAGACAAATCTAGAGGAGGCGTGAAATTGCGGGTGCGTACAGAAGCAAAGCCACCATTATTATCTGTGGAAACTATTCCAGAAAAGATGCCTTTCTTCTCCGCCAGACGGATATTACTCTGGCTTACTCCTCCCATCACTACATCATCTACTGCGCCCCAAGTTTCTTTAATATCAGCAGTAGGATTAGTAAAATCAAACAAAACTTTTTCACTAGCAGGTTGAATGTGTTGGGAAACAACCTTAACTAAATTTTTCATACCCTCATATTCTACTTGTTCGGGAATATCCACTACTTCAGGAAGATAGAATTTGATACCCTGATAGTATTTCTCTCTAGTTGGAGTATCCCCTTCTACTGGTTGTACCCTTGTTCCCGTACAACAAATTACTGCACGGACTCCTTCCATCATCTGAGGTTTGAGAGTTTCAGGGATAGTAAGATCGGCTTCAAACAATTCTACCTTGTTTCCTAATATCTCTTTTCCTCTATTGGCATCTCTAACTAAAGCAATTACAGAATAATTGCGATCGATTAGATTCCGTACAACTCGCTTACCTACTCCACCAGTTGCACCAGCTACTAAAATTTTCATTTTTACTTGTTTATTATGGTTATTCTTAGACTGAACGCGAGAAAATAAACGTTGCCAACATTTAATAAAGGGAATTACCTCAAAATAAGTCAAAGTTTCCCACAATCTTCCCAAATCCCAACGGGAACGCTGATTATCGGTCATGATTTTTATTTTATATAATTTTGAGCAGTGCTAGTGCAGTTAAAAATATTTTAGCGGTCGGATAGATTATTGGAAAAATATATGACTTAGCAGGTGCAGAAGGCGATCGCTGATTTAGTATCTATTGTTGGCGATTAAGAATAGCTTTGGCGCAACAAGGTTGAGAAGTAGAGATGATTGTATTGAATGAATTTTACTTTGATTACGTTTAGCTATTTAGCCTCAAAATATTAAGATAATTTATCTGATAATTGCTGTTTCTTTAAGTTGATGTTAACTAGTGATTGTGACCTCTTAATCTTCGATAGGATTGTCACACTAAAAAGTAAATTTTAAAGTATTACATTGCTAATTAATTGCTTGATTTTATGATTTAAGTATTTACTCTGAGCCTCAAATAAAATACAGAATCTAATATATAAATATATTTCTCTTTAAATTAAAGTGTAGATAACTAATACTTGGTGGAATTTTATTTTTTATTATATTCCTTATAGTAATTCTTATACTCATGAGGTAACGTCCAATCTTGGTTCTAGTTGATAGTAGATAGAAGTGTGCCTCACTGATGTAATAACTGCTATATGTGAAGAACTCTATCGTAATAATAATTAGTTATGGAAAAAATCAAAATACTTATTGTAGAAGATGAATTGTTAATTGCTGAAAACCTAGCAATGAAGCTCAGAAAGTTTGGTTATATTATTGCTGGGATTGTTTCTTCGGGAAAAGCTGCTCTTAAATATATTAACTCTGATAAACCAGATTTAATTCTTATGGATATTGCCATCAAAGGTAACATGGATGGGATAGAAACGGCAGCTAAGATTGGAGAACAAGAAGAAATACCTATAATCTACTTAACAGCTTATGCAGATGATGAAACTTTAGAAAGAGCCACCAGAACTAATTGTTATGGCTATATTCTCAAACCTTTTAAGGATAGAGAATTGCATGCCACCATTAAAGTAGCTCTAAAAAAATACCAAGAACAAACTGAAATTAAAAATTCATTACAAGAAGCAATTAATCAATATTCTGCTGAACATAATAGTATTCATATAGATAGTTTGACTAAACTGCCCAATCGGCTTGTTTTGCGAGATCTATGTGAGTATTTATTATCAAAATACAAAAATTCATCTGCGATCGAATCTGAAGATAAAGAAACAGGAGCACGGACTAAAAGCTCTAATATTTCTAGAATCAAGAAAAATATTTTAGGAGTCATGTATCTCGAGCTAGATAGATTCCACCGTATAAATGATTCTTTAGGTAATGAAAATGGAGATTTATTAATTAAAGCAGTCGCAGAGAGATTAAAAAAATATAGCGATAATTTTGAGCATGAAAGCTGTATTGTCCGCTTACACAATAGTGAATTTGCGATTTTATTAGCAGGAATCACACTACGACAAAAAGTAGCAGATTTTGCCCGTACTGTTTTAGCTGAAATAAACAAGCCTTTTTTGATTGCCGATCGAGAAATTTTCTTGACTGCTAGTATCGGTATTGCTTTCTATCCTTTCGATCATACGGAGATAGATGAACTGTTAAAACAAGCAAAAAGGGCAATGAAACATGCTCAGGAGCAAGGAGGCAATCAGTATAAGTTTTATACAGCAGCACTAAAAATGATTGGTTATATAATTCCTGAAGATTATTTGTCTCTAGAAACAGACTTACACTATGCTTTAGAACGAAAAGAATTGCAACTTTACTACCAGCCAAAAATTAATCTTAGCACTGGTCAGATTGTTGGTGCAGAAGCTCTTATTCGCTGGAATCATCCTAAACTTGGCTTAGTACCTCCTGAAAAGTTTATTTATATAGCTGAAGCAAGCAGTCTAATTGAATCTATTGGGGAGTGGGTTTTAAAAGAAGCTTGTAAAAAAACTAAAAATTGGCATCAAGCAGGATTCGATCATCTTATCACCGCAGTCAATTTGTCTGGTCGTCAATTCAAGCAACTCGATCTGTTCCACAGATTAACGCAACTATTATTCGATTCCAATCTCGATCCTCGCTTTATTGAAGTGGAGTTAACTGAAAAAATTTTGGTTGACAATATTAAGGCAAATATTCAGCGCATGAATTTAATCAAAAAGCTGGGTATTAGTATTTCTATTGATGATTTTGGTACTGGTTATTCGTCTTTAGGCTATTTACAACAATTCCCCTTCGATACCTTAAAAATCGATCAATGCTTCATCAAAAATATTGACCAAAATCCAACTAATGCAATTATTACTAAAACAATTATTGATATGGCACATCAACTAAATTTAAAAGTAGTTGCTGAAGGGGTAGAAACAGAAGCAGAGCTTGATTTCCTAATAAAACATGAGTGTGATGAGATACAAGGCTATCTGCTTAGTCGTCCTTTACCGACTAGAGAATTTGAACAATTACTTGTAAGTAAAAAGTGTTTTCCTATCTCTAGTTATGCATTGTCCAATAGCTAAAGTATGAGCAATTTAAACTGGCAAATGTTGAGTTTAAGTTATCTTACTAACGATATTTAAGCTCATTAAAAAACCAGTTTTATTAGGTTTGCTATGAAGTATAAATCACAATCTTATAATTTTAAATTAACGATGCAGTTTCTCATATTGTTAGGAACTGTATCCGCTACATGTTTATGGTCTATTTCTGCAAGTATTGCTCAGGAAAATGAGCGAACCATAACGAATACAGAGATTAAGTCGAAAATTACAGTAGTTAGTAACAATCAAGAGTCTCAGTCATCTAAATCAGAAGTCAAGGTAATAAAAGTTGGCGTGATGGCAATTCGTGGAGTTGAAAAGACCAAAAAAAAATGGCAACCCACTATCAATTATCTAAGTCAACATATTCCTGGTTATAACTTTCAATTAGTACCATTAAAGTTCGACAACATAGAAAAATTAATTGCCAACAAACAAGTTGATTTTGTCTTGCCCAACCCTGGTATGTATGTGGAGCTAGAATGGGTTTATGGGGCTAGACGTATTGCCACTCTCCAAAATCTTCGTTTAGGCAAACCCTATACCCAATTTGGCGCAGTGATTTTTCGTCGTAAAGACCGCACTGATATTCAAACATTAGCAGACTTAAAAGGCAAAAAATTTATGGCGGTTAGTGAAATTGCCTTTGGTGGTTGGCAAATGGCATGGGAAACTTTCTTAGAACATCAAGTAAAGCCTTATCGTCATTTTGAACAACTTGAGTTCGGGGGTAGTCACGATGCAGTAGTTTATGCAGTGCGAGATAGGAAAGTCGATGCAGGAACAGTTCGCACTGATACTCTAGAAAGAATGGCTCAAGAAGGCAAAATTAACCTAGAGGATTTTTTTATTCTCAATCCACAAACTCAATATGGTCAGGAATTTCCCTTTGCCTTAAGTACTAAACTATATCCAGAATGGCCCTTTGCCATATTGCCCCATGCTCCCTCAGACTTGGCTGAAAAAGTGGCACTTTCTTTGATGGAAATGCCTGCAGATGCTCCTGCTGCGATCGCAGGTAAGTATAAAGGTTGGACAATACCTGCTAATTATCAACCTTGTCACGAAACCTTACGTAATTTGAGAGTGCGACCCTATGAAGATTGGGGTAAAATAACCTGGAGCCAAGCTCTTTATCAATATCGCTACTGGTTAGGGTTTGTTGGTTTCTCAATTTTTGGTCTTACCTATGGTGTTGTCTATATTGTGCAGCGCAACCGTAATGAAGCAGCATTGATAAAGACTCAAGAGGAGTTGCGCACATCTAAGCAACTGTTGCAACTGGTAATGGATAATATTCCTCAGTTGATTTTTTGGAAAGATCGTAACTCAGTATATTTGGGTTGTAACCAAAACTTTGCTAAGACAGCAGGAATAGACGATTCAGATCTAATTATCGGGAAAACAGATTACGACATACCTAACAACCAAGAAATAGCTGAATTATGGCAAGAGCACGATCGCCGGATAATGGAATCGAATACTCCTGAACTGGGTATAGAGGAGTGTAAAATTCAACCAGATGGGACAAAAGTTTGTTTGGAAACTAACAGAGTTCCCCTCCATGATGCCGAAGGCAAAGTTATAGGCATTTTAGGCACTTATCAAGACGTTACCATACGCACAGAAGCTCAATTAGCTCTTCAGCAATCAAAGGAGGAATTAGAACATAGAGTAGAAGAAAGGACAAAGGAGCTAGTTAAAGCTAAAGATGCAGCAGAAGTAGCTAGTCAAGCCAAAAGTGAATTTCTCTCTAATATGAGTCATGAATTAAGAACACCCCTCAACGGCATTCTCGGCTATGCACAAATTCTCAAACGAGACCGTACTTTAACACCCCAACAAAGCAATGGTCTGAAGATTATCTATAACAGTGGCAATCATTTACTAACCCTAATTAACGATATCCTCGATCTTTCTAAAATCGAAGCCCGCAAACTAGACCTTAATCCCCTCGATCTCCATCTAGAAACTTTTTTGTCAGGAGTAGTAGAGATTATCCGTATGCGAGCGATCGAAAAAGATATTTTGTTTAAATATCAAGCTCTAAATCCTCTACCCATAGGGGTGATGGCTGACGAAAAAAGACTAAGACAAGTATTACTAAATCTCTTAGGTAATGCGGTTAAATTTACCGACCAAGGACAAGTAACCCTAAGTGTTAGCGTTGTTGAAACAGAACCAAAAAATTCCCCAGCTACAGCTTTACCCATGACCAAAACTCTCCGCTTTGAAGTTAGCGACACGGGAATCGGGATGAGTCCTCACCAATTAGAGAAAATCTTTCAAGCCTTTGAACAAGTAGGAGATAAAAAACGTCAAGATGAAGGCACTGGCTTAGGTTTAGCCATTAGCCGTCGGCTAGTGGAATTAATGAACGGTGAACTAAAAGTCAAGAGCGAATTAGGTGTGGGTTCTACTTTTTGGTTTGATATCTCTTTACCTGTAGTGGAAACCTTAATCAGCAAAGACCAACTGCAAACAGACGAATGCCATATTGTTGGTTACCAAGGTGACAGAAAACGAATTTTGGTAGTAGACGATAAAGAAGAAAATCGTTTGGTTCTACAAAACATGCTGGAACCATTGGGGTTTGAAATTATTTTAGGCAACGACGGTCAAGAAGAAATCGATCTTGCCAGGAAAATAAAACCCGATTGTATTTTGACCGATTTAGTCATGCCAGTAAAAACGGGCTTTGAAGCTGTTAAGGAAATTAGAAATATTCCCGAACTAAAAGATATCGTCATCATTGCTATCTCTGCTAGTGTGCTAGATATGGATCGCCAGAAAAGTAGACGCTTAGGATGTGACTCTTTTTTAGCCAAACCAGTAGACGAAAAAGAATTATATGCAGCCATGAAAGAGTTTTTAGAGCTGGAATGGATTTATGAAGAGATTACAGAAGCAAAAATAGAAGCAAAAATAGAAGCTCAAGTTACCTCGCCTCAAGACTTGATTGTACCCTCTACAAAAGAGATGGAAGTTTTGTATGAATTAGCCATGCTAGGGAGTATGAAGAAAATTAGAGAAAGAGCCTTTTACCTGGAAGAATTAGACCCCAAATACCTCCCTTTTGCTAACAAACTCAAGGATTTAGCCCAGGGATTTCAAGAAAAAGCGATCGTCAATTTAATCGAGCAATATCTACCTACTTAGGATTAGAAAATAGGTATCACCATAATGCACAAAATTCTTGCAGCCGAGTCTGCTTTTGACTCTCTACTAAAACCCTACCGTGAGCGGGCAGATCGCATTATGGTCGCCATGAATATTTTCTTGTTGCTGGTGTGCTTTGCCATTGCTCCATTACAAAACACCTTTAAGGCAGTATGGCTAATTGGTGTACCTACTTTGCTGATCTCGATCTGGCTGATGCTTAGACATCCAGGTGTACTAGTCACTCGCTTATTTATGGCTTGTGGCTTCATGATCTATACTGGTCTAATTATTCACCAAAATGGTGGTGTAACTGAAGCACACTTCTCAGCTTTTGGACTAATTGGAGTGCTGCTCTACTATCGCGACTGGCGTACGATCGTTACTGCTACTATCTTTATCTATTTACACCATCTTGTCCTTGGCTATGCTCAAACTCTAGGCTTGCCAATCTACGTTTTCGCTAACTCCCATTTCTGGGTGATGTTTGCTAGTCACCTTACTTACTTTCTGCCCTTTATTACCATGATGGCTTATCTATCTGTCTGGTTGCGTCGTGAGGGCTGTGATAATTTACAGGACTTGCAGGATCTCAGACAAGCCGAACTTAAGTTACAGCAACTCAACGAAGAACTAGAAGCAAGAGTGGAAAAAAGAACCGCCGAACTCAAAGAAGCCAAAGAAATTGCTGAAGTAGCTAGTCAAGCTAAAAGCGAATTTCTCTCTAGTATGAGTCACGAATTACGAACGCCTCTCAATGGCATTCTTGGTTATGCTCAAATTCTCCGACGCGATTGCACCTTAACTACTAATCAGGACAAGGGATTAAAAATTATCTATCAAAGTGGCAATCACTTACTCACCCTGATTAACGATATTCTCGATCTCTCGAAAATTGAAGCTCGCAAACTAGAACTATATTTAACTGAGCTTCATCTTGCCAGCTTCCTTTCGAGTGTAGCGGGAATTATTAAAATGCGGGCATTAGAAAAAGATATTCTCTTTCAATGTGAAACTGCACCTGATTTACCCACAGGCATTCAAGCTGATGAAAAAAGACTAAGACAAGTATTACTGAACTTACTTGGTAATGCAGTTAAATTTACCGATCGCGGAACAGTAACTTTATCAGTCAGTTCGGTTCGGCAAGAGCAAGAAGAAGATAAAACCGCTAGGCAAACTCTACGCTTTGAAGTTAGGGATACTGGAGTTGGTATGAATCCCCAACAATTAGACACAATTTTTCAACCTTTTGAACAAGTAGGAGATGTAAAACGTCGAGGAGCAGGAACAGGCTTAGGACTAGCAATTAGCAGACAATTAGTAGAACTGATGGGAGGAGAAATACAAGTCAGTAGTGAACTAGGTAAAGGTTCTACTTTTTGGTTTGAAGCTGCTTTCCCTGTAGTTGAGCAAGTAACGGCTGAAGATCAATTATCCGAACAGAAAATGGTAATAGGTTACCAAGGCAAACGACGACATATTTTAGTAGTCGATGACAAAGAAGAGAATCGTTTAGTGTTACAGAATATGCTCGAACCGTTAGGGTTTGAAGTGACTTTAGGGGAAGATGGTCAACAAGAAATCGATCTGGCTCGGGAACTCAAACCAGACTGTATCTTGACCGATCTAGTGATGCCAGTCAAGACAGGATTTGAAGCAGTCAAAGAAATTCGTAATATACCTGCAATCAAAGATGTCACTGTAATTGCTA
This sequence comes from Xenococcaceae cyanobacterium MO_188.B29, assembly GCA_030065155.1. Taxonomy (GTDB): domain Bacteria; phylum Cyanobacteriota; class Cyanobacteriia; order Cyanobacteriales; family Xenococcaceae; genus JASJDJ01. Next base: position 1,295 of record JASJDI010000030.1, on the reverse strand, counting down.
TTTCTGCAAGTGTTCTGGATATGGATAGAGCTAAAAGTAAGAGTTTTGGCTGTGATTCCTTTTTGCCCAAACCAGTGGATGAGCAAAAGTTACTGGCATTATTACGAGAGTATTTACAGTTGGATTGGATTTATGAAGAGTTAGTCGAATCTAGTTCTGCCAATCTAGTCACCATAGAAAATTCTGCTACTCAAGAGTTAGTAGTCCCACCACCAGAGGAGATAGAAATCCTCTACGAGCTAGCCATGCTCGGCAGTATGAAAAAGATTCGCGAGCGAGCGATGTATTTACAAGAACTGGATGCTAAATATCTTGCTTTTGCCAAAAAACTCCAAGATTTAGCCCAAGGTTTTCAAGAAAAGGCAATTATCAATTTAATCGAACAGTTTTTGTGATTTTTATCCTTAGATTTGGGAATTATGGAGATAGGGTTCTGTCTTTTTAAACTTTTTGCGACAGATTGTTCTAAGATGAAACGACGAAGTTTTCTGACCTATTCCCTTCTGTTTTTAACTGGCTGCACTACAGCCACAACTACCTCAAATGAGAAAAAACCAATTTCTAGAGTAGAAAAGCTTCGATTTGCCATCACAGATACTTCTGGTTTAGAAGAATTAGAGCAAAATTACGGACAGTTTAAAGATTCTCTACAAGAGGTATTAAAGACAGATATTGAATTTTATCCTGTGGTTAATTATACTGCTGCAACACCAGCCCTATTGCAGAACCAAGTAGATTTAGTTTTAGCGGGACCCTCAGAATATGTCATTCTCAATTCTAGGGCTAAAGCAATTCCTGTAATTGCTCTGACCCGACTGCGTTACCGCTCCGTAATTGCAGTTCGTTCCGATAGCGGTATCAAGTCATTAACTCAGTTGAAAGGTAAAACCATAGCCGTGTCTAACCTAGCCTCTACTGCTAGCCATCTTGGTTCTATCCAATTATTAATAGAGGCAGGCTTAAATCCTCAATCAGATCTCAAAGTTATTGTTTTAGACGATAAGACCCATGGTAAACAAGGCTTGGAAGCCTTAAAAAATGGCGAAGTGGATGCTTGGGGAGTAGTTATTTACAGATACGAAAAATACCTTCAAGATCGAGGCTTATCTCAGCAAGACTTTCCCGCGATCGCAAAAGGAAAACTACTTCCTAACGATGTCTTTATTGCTAACAGCCAACTTCCTTCTCAATTTATCGACACTATGCGCTCGCAGATGCTAGCCCATCAGGACAAACTAATGGAAGGCATTATCGCTGCTGAATCGAAATTTAAAGGAGGTAGTTTAGTTGCTGCT
>JASJDI010000029.1 GCA_030065155.1 Xenococcaceae cyanobacterium MO_188.B29 | reverse complement strand
ACACATCTATGTCAACCCCTTGATTTTTCGTGGAAATTGGATTTCTCTAGTACGGTAGCTCAATCGTTTTAACCGATCATGTTATCCCCAAATGAACTTTTAGTAAGGAATTACAGAACCTATACAGGGCAATACTTAGAGGTACTTGTGTCAGGCAGTCAGCTTGTAGCCTCCCGTTGATATTTCAGATCAACAGCTTTTTTCCTGATGGATTTTGGATAATGAACAATTTTCAACACTTTCTGCTTACACGTATAAATATAGACTGGAATATATCAAAATCTCGCTCAAAGGAAGAAAGAAATAGTATAGATTTTCTTAATTATAGATTCAATATTTTTGAAAAAACCTGTTATCCATCTGTTAATGCACAAATCAACAAGAACTTTATTTGGTTAATACTTTGTGACTCTAATTTACCAAATGAATTTAGAGAGAAGATAGCAAACTACCATTTTGAAGTCAAAATTTTACCTGTTTATATTAGTAGCAAAGAATCATTCTTGAATATACTAAAAGAAAAAATTGTCGAAAATATTTTAGAAAATACTACTCATATAATAACTACTAATCTTGATAGTGATGACGTTATATCTAAAGACTTTATTTCTATTACACAACATCAATTTAGAGGTCAATATTTTGAATTTATCAATTTTCCCTTTGGCTATCTATATCTATTAAATGAACAAAAGCTTTTTCTAAGAGAATGGCTTACTTCACCATTTTATAGTTTAATAGAAAAGTATGAAAACTTTGAGACTGTCCTAAAATATTCTCACGCTCAAATTCCAAAAGATAAAACTCGTCAGATAATTACAATCCCAATGTGGTTAATGACGGCTCATGAGCAAAATGTTAGGACGCGATTTGATGTTTCTGCTGCATGGCAACCGTTCTACAGACTTGGTAGTAACTTCTGTACAGACATTAGTTTTCCAGAAGAGAATTTTTTAGCAACTTTGAGGGAATTTTTTACGGCAATTATCCAGATACTTTCCAGTAAAAGAAATTGGGATACTCCGAAAGTGAAATCAAGAAAAATCTTAAATATTTTATTTCCATCTTTGATTCGTCTTACCAGAAAACTTAACTATCGTCAAAACTGAAAAAGGCTAGTTTTAAGGTAACCACTGCCAAAAAAAGAAAGCTCAAAGTTTTTACTTGAGAGCAGTTTTTCAATAAAAATAAATAAAAAAGTAGGCTATTATAGCCTACTTTTTAGAAATCCATCGATCGAGGTTTTTTTTAAAAATTGGCAATTAATCTGGTTTTTCTGAGAATAAAAGCGAGAACTGTTTCTTTACGAGAAATAATCTCTGCTTGTCCTTCCATACCTGCTTGAATAGTGCAGACTCGGTTTTCTTGACCTAAAGTTAGTTTTTTTGGTGATATCGTTACTTCATAGGCAAGACTATCTCTTGGGGCAATTTGACTTCTGAATAATAAAGAAGTAGAGGTAGGATTATCTTGAGGTGCGCTCGCATCGGGAGAGATAGTAGTTACCAAGCCTTCGAGAGTACCGTAATCTGTATAGGGACAGGCAGATACTCGCATTTGCACCTGTTGACCGATGGCTACTTGGTTAATATTTTTCGATGCTACTAAAGCTTTTATTTTTACAGGAGTGTTACTAGGAGCAATACGAGCAATTATTTCTCCTGGACTGACAACTTGGGAAACATTGCGTAAATTTAATTCTTGGATAATTCCTGAAACGGGCACGCGAATTACTGTAGCTGTAATTTCTGCTTCAAGTTGTGTAAGTTCTCGATCGTCTCTGGCAATTTGATTGTGGATTTCTACTTGCTTTTGAATTAGTTGTTCTTTTTCTTTATTTAACATGGCGAGGGTTGCTTCTCCTCTAGCTTTTTCCTCGGCTATTTTCTCCTTGGCTATGGCGACTTCTGCATCACTGGGATTGAGATAGGCTTTTACTTTCTCTAGTCTAGCGGTTACTGTTTGCAGCGCAGTCTCTTTTTCTGTTACTTGCAATTGAGAGACAGCACCAGTATGACTGAGTTGTTGATATCTTTTCAGTTCGTCTTGAGCTAATTGTACTGCTGCTTCTGCTTCTCGTACTTCTGCTGCGGTAGTAATTTGCCGATCTTGCCAATTACGTAAGCTGAGACTGAGTGAGGCGGTAGCACCAGCTAAAATACGTTGGAGTTGATTGGTTTCCGCTTTGATTTGACGCTCTACAGCAAAAATCTGGGCATGAATTTGATTGAGTTGTAATTGGTAAAGTTGGATATTACTTTGTATTTGGCTCTTTTTAGTTTGGAGACGGGAATCATCAAGATAGACAATTACATCCCCTTGGTTTACTATCTGATTTGGCTCGACGGCAAGATTTTTAACGTATCCTTCAGTCAATGCTTGAACAAGACGCAGTTCGCCAGCAGGACGAACAATAGCATTAGCTTTGACAGTGATTTTATATTTCAGCACACTAGCTAGAACCAATGCTGCACCGAAAGTAGTTAATAAGGCTAGTCCCCCTATAGTGATCCAGCGACTGATAGATGGTAAAAATTCCTCTGGCTTAACAGAGGGAAGCAAGCGTGGGTTAGGTTGATACAAGTCTAGATCTTTTACTTCCTCTGGATAGGTAGAAACAGTCATTTGATGAGAAGATTCTGCTTCTCGATCGATTTTTTGACCGCCATTTTTATCTATATTAATTTTCCATCTGTCGTATTCGTCCATTGGCTATTGTTAACCCTCTACATTGGTTAAAAATTGATTATGTACTCCTGGCAGTTGGCGTAACTCTTGAGGATCTCCAGTAAGTTGCAATTGACCCCGATCTATTTGAATAATCCAATCAGCCCGTGAAATAACGGTGGGACTATGGCTGATAATAATTGTGGTTTTACCTTTTCGGGAGGAGAATAGACGATCTAACACTTGGGTTTCGCTGAGAGGGTCGAGAGAATTAGTAGATTCATCTAAAATTAGTACTGGGGGATTGTTAACAATAGCTCTAGCTAAGGCTAATTTTTGCTTTTGACCCCCAGAGATATTCGCACCGAATTCTCCTAACACTGTTTGATATTTATCTGGCAGTTGACTAATAAACTCGTCAGCCCCAGTTATTTGGCAAGCTCTAACAATTTTCTCAAAACTAACCTGGGGAAAACTGAGACGAAAATTATCAATGATCGATCGACTCCAAAAATGAGGCTCTTGAGGAACTAGCACCACCTGTTCCCGTAAAGATTCCAAAGCTAAGTCTTGCTGATTATAAATACCAAAACGAATATTTCCCGACTGTGCCTGATACAATCGAGCAATTAATTTAGCGAGAGTACTTTTGCCACAACCAGATTGACCAATTAAAGCAGTTACCTTACCACCAGGAATAGTAACAGAAAAATCTTTGAGCAAATCAACTCTACCAACATGATAAAAGTTAAGATTGGTGCAAATAATATCCCCACTGCCAGAAATTGCTGTCCAGGGTTTAAAGATTTCTTCTTGCTCTTCGGGCGTGCTATCGATTACCTCACTCAGGCGTTGGGTAGCAGTTTGGGCGCGAGCAAATTCATCGACAAACTCGACAAAGATTTTGATTAAGTGAGTAAAATTATCACTAAGGGCATGAAATGCCAGCAGTTGTCCAATGGTTAATTCTTGGCGAATTACTAAGGTACTGCCAAACCAAAGGATAGCAATAGTTCCTACTCCATCTACTAACCGCGAAAAGATACGGTTAAAAATGCCAATTTGAACTGTTTGTAGATGAACGTTAGCCAGACGACCAAAGCGGGTTTGAAACTCTTCCCAGATTTGAGAGATTGCATTGATAGTTTTTAAAGTAAGTGCGCCTTTAAAAGTTTCGACTAATACCCCTTGGTTTTCAGCAGAAGTAACCAAAACTTGGCGCGTTTTTTGTTGAAGTGTGGGTAAAAAAATCAGAGTGGAAAGAGTCATAAAGGCTGCGACAACTAAAGCAGCGAGAGTAAGTTTCCAGCTATAAAATAACATTAAGCCCAAAGAAATCAGGGCAATAAAAAATCGGCTCGGTAATTTGATCGCAACTTGGGAAATAAGATGGTTAATTTCCCGAATATCTCTGAGGCGACTGACAATTTCGCCACTGCGACGAGCTTCATAATAGTTAAGAGGTAAGCGGAGAATTTGCCTACCAAATTCTAAAATTAGCCCTAACTGAAAGCGTTCTGCGAAGTGAGCAATCAAATGAGACTGTATCATTTGCAAGATATCGCTAAACACCCGCACTGCTATTACCCCAATCGCAACAGTGGTCAGTAGATGGGTATCCCTCCTAACTAAAACATCGTCAGTAAGGATTTGGATCAGCAGAGGACTAGCTAAAGAAAGGAGTCCGACCACTAAATTCACTAGTAGTGCTTCAGTAATAAGATGGCGATAGGGCAAAACTCGCGCCACAAAACGCCCAAAACTGCCAACGGTGTCTTCTGGTTGGGCGTAAAAGCGGATTTCGTCTGGCACTAGCAGCAACATAACCCCATTTGCCCAACCTGCGGTTAATTCTCCATAGTTGAGATAGCGGATACCAACAGCAGGATCGGCGATCGCGTATTTTTTCCCTTGCCGTCCATACAAAACGACCCAATGGCGACCTTTCCAGTGAATAATAGCTGGCAGAAAGAGTTCATCGAGTCTATTAAAGATTTCGGGAGAAGCTCGAACTTGTCGGGCGTTGAATCCTAAAGCCTCTGCTCCTCTTCTTAAACCTAGTAGGCTAGTTCCTAATTGCCCAGTACCGATCGCTTCTCGAATGCGATTAAGAGCAAAAGTGCGCTTGTAGTATTTAACTATTGTAGCAATACAAGCAGCACCACAGTCTTCTTCACTATATTGGAGTACGCATTGGTATTTCATTCTGTGTATCAATTAGGAGTTCGGATTTAGGAGTCAGAAGTCAGAAGTCAGAAGTCAGGAGTCAGAATTTAATTTTTATCTCGATCGCTATGAATAAGTAGATAATAAATAGCTAACGGCTAAAAGCTAAGACATTATTTGAGGAGAAGTTCCTAAATCTAAAGGTGTGTAGATATCTTCTGATTTAGGATTGAGATAGGAATGCTGCAATTTAATCCCCATCAAAGAGAATTGTTCTCTAATCTCTGCTATCCTTCCTTGGGGAGATTCATCGCCTTTTTGGCGAGCCACTAGCAAACCATTAGTCACAATTTGACAACGATTTCTGCCAAAATTGTCTTGCTCAAAAAATTTCTGGTTTGGTTCTTCTGCTAGTGCTAGCCCTGGTGCTAAAACCTTGGTAAATAAGGGTACTTCAGGTTGGAAGTGAGATTGGTGTTTTAAATAAATAGACTGAAGTAGAGGATAAATAGTTGGATAATCCCTTTGCTCAAAATAGAGTATGCCTGAGTCATAGCAATCGTAGTCAGCAGGATTGTATAGCAGCTTAAAGCTAAAAGAAAGAGCGATCGCGTTAAGTTCCTTTGTCAAACTGTCTATAACTGCTACTGCACCGTTAGAGCTTAAATTAAAATAGACAGAGACTATTTTTGCCTGTTGGTCTAGATGCTGAAAGCCAGCATTGCCGATGGCGATGTAATACGCGCTTTCTATTTGATTACTAGGGAACATAATTCTAACTGAGTCACCAACACGGGCAGATTGTTCTGCTAATTGTAAATGGCGATCGCGCTTGATATACAAAGTTAGACTATTCTTAGTAACCGCCAAACTATTATCATTCTCTTCCTTTAGCACCAACCAACCAGGATCGAAGTAGCCTTTGCCATGGTTACTGGTGTGCAATCTTTGATAGAATTCTTGATCTACTTCTAGATAGGTTTTGTTCTCTAGATGCTGCTGCATATCTACTGAATCTACATCAGGTGCAAGAGCAGTTTTGAGAGAGCCATCAAAATAGATCCCATAGAGAAAATCGCACAGGCGCATCCTCAGATATTGATTTTGGATATCTGAGGGCAATTGCTGATAGCGAGTAACTGTTTCGGCTGGGAGTTGCCAGGGTTGATACTCTGGATGAATGATACAGAAGTCGGAGGAAAACTCAATCTGATTGACGATATCAGTTAGTGCTGCCTCTAAAAATTTGGGAGTATCAATAGGCATTTGCCTGTGAGAATGATCTAATACTTGCATATTTCTTTCCTTTATCCGACTTCTAACTTTGAAGTGCAGTAGTACTAACTAGTTCTGATTCCTCAATTCCAAAAACCATAGGTAGAGATTCTTCTGGATGACATAACAAGGTTTTAGCCACCTGAAGCATACAGATACCCGTATTGCCAAAGAATTTTTGGTACCGAAGAGTTGAACGAATAGCTTGAATTAAGCTAAGACCAGAAAATTGCAAGACTCGCTGCCAAAAATCTGGACGCAGTTCTAATATTTGCGGAAAATTATGCCGATAGGCACTAGCCAGATCAGTTAGAGATGGTTGCAGTAATTCCAAAGGAGTTTCAGCTAAGATTAATGCGTCTTCAATGGGTATAGATTGACTAACGACAAGGCTATCTAGCCACATTTTTAGATAACTGGCAATCAACGAACCCAAATCAAAAGCTGGATCTCCCCAATCAGAAAATTCCCAATCAATTAGTCTAAATGGCAGGATGCTATGAGCAGTCTTTTGTTGCCAATCGATCGCCAGCAGGATATTATTTAGCTTGAGATCATTATGAGTCAGACAGCAGGGTTCATAATTAGCAGCTAGTTCTGCGAGCGCATCTTTTAAACTATCGTAACGTTGATAAAGGGCATAGAATTTAAGACCGTCTTGAGATACCTGAGCAAAAACTTCAGGATTAATTCTTGCCCAACGGTGTACAGAGCCTAAAATTCGATGAGAACAAACCGCTCCAGCAACTTTACTCTTAGAGTTGAAGCCAAAGAATTCTTGATATTCTCGATTCTTTAGGGTTTGGCAGTGAATTTTTCCGAGAATAGTACCGATCGCTGTAGGGATTGAGGTGGAAAAGATTTTCTCTCGATCGTAGAAGTCGCTTAAATCCTCATAGTCACCCAGGTAGTTAACTACCATAATGGCATTATCTGGGTCAAAACATAGCACTTCGGGCAACCAGGAACGCAGGTAACTTAGTTCTGGGAATTGCTGTAAAAATGATTGAATACGCCATTCCCTCACAAATGCACCACTAGTTTTTTGATTCTGACGATAAGGCTGTTGCTTGACTAGAATTTGGCGACTATCAGTAAATTTCAGGAGCAAGTTAAAGTTTTTGGCATTTTTTGCCTCGATTTTAACCAATGCTTCCTCTGACCGACTAGATAAACCCTTAGCAATCAGGTACTCCAATACATTTTTTGAGCTTAACCAAAATGTCATGGAGTGATGCCAATTAAGGTGGTCAAACTATCAGTTCACCCATAGACAATGAGCAAACTGATAATGTCGGAAGTTACAATCAATCATTAACGAAGATTAACTGTAACTTTTGCTTTTGCTTTTGCTTTTGCTTTTGCTCTTAGAACCACTATATGAACAATAACAACATCCTCCGCCTCTTACATATTCGCTTTCTAGATCGCTTAACTCAGTAAGAAAGCTTTCAGAATCTTGAAAGAAACCCAAACCAGTATTAGTCATTTGATTCACCTCTTTCTCTTGGTGTTTTCTTAACCTGCTCTTATGATATTCTTTAGCTCAGTTTGTAATCATGAAAGATCGGTAAGAAAATAATGAGAGTTTTCTTATTTATTTATTGCGGAGTCGGTAGCCTACACCTCTGACGGTTTCAATCAGGTCGTTACCAACTTTCTTGCGGAGATAGCCAATATAGACATTGACAATATTAGAATTAGGCTCGTAGCTGTAGCCCCAAACATAATTTAGTAGGTCTTCTCGACTCATAACTTGATTAGGATGACGCATCAAAGTGTCCAACAGAATAAACTCTTGATTAGATAGCTTAATTTCACGATCGTCTACGGTAACAGCACGCTGGTGTAAATCGAGAGTGATATTACCGAATTGAACCACTGTTGCTGATTTAGGTTCTTGTGGTATTTGATGAGATCGCAACCGTAAACGTATCCTTGCTAGTAGTTCTTCAAAGCTAAAAGGTTTAGTCATATAGTCATCAGCACCACCTTCTAGTCCAGCAACTTTATCTTTTATTTGGTCTCGTGCTGAGAGAATAATGATAGGTATTTGTTGTCCTTGACCCCGTAATTCTGTTAGTACTTCTTCTCCGTCTTTACCAGGTAAGCCTAAATCAAGAATCAGCAGGTCAAATTGATGGTGGGAAATTAAATTTAAGACTTGATAACCATCTTCTACTACGGTGGTCCCATAACCATTAGCCTGTAGTTTTTGAGCTAGAAAAGCAGAAATACGCCTATCATCTTCAGCAATCAGAATTCGTTTCATGAGTACTCACTCCTCTCGCCAGACTCCAGAGGAATAATAATTGTAAAAGTAGACCCCTTACCTGGCTGACTATCTAGTTTGACACAACCACTATGAGCTTGGGCGATCGCACTAACAATTGCTAATCCCAAACCGAAACCTTCAGAATAACGATTATGTTTACCGCGAGCAAACCGCTTAAAGATTCGTTCTTGCTCTGCTGGCTCGATTCCTTCTCCTGTATCTCGCACCCAAAAATAAAAATAGCCTTCTCTATTCTGAGAACCGATAGCAATTACATCGTTTTCTGTTGTATGTTGGATAGCATTTTGAACTAGGTTGAGTGCTGCTTGAGTAAGACGTTGACGATCAGCCATAAACCGACCAGAACCTTGAGACTCTAAGCACCAGTTGCGATGCGCTAAACTAATAGCTTTGCCATATAATTCTTTAGAAAAAGAAGAGAGCGAGACTATTTCCAGATGCAAAAAATCGGGATGTTTGGCTTTGACCAACAATAGTAACTCTTCTACTAGTCGGTTCATGCGGGTCAACTCATCTTTAATTATTGTTAGTGCTTCTTGTTCTTCTGGAGAGAAAGCCTTAATTTGTTCTAAGTAGCACCGAATAATAGTAATGGGGGTACGCAATTCGTGACCCGCATCATTGATAAAGTTTTGTTGGCTGATAAAAGCAGACTGAAGCCTGGCTAGCATCTCATTCAAAGTAACTGTCAGTTCAGAAATTTCGTCTTTTCCCTGCACGGGAATCCTTTTACTAAGATCGGAAGAGCTAATGGATTTAGCTGTTTCTGTCAGTAAGAGCAAACGAGCGATGATCCGTCCCGATCCTAACCAAGCCAAGGCAGCAACTAGGGCAATTAAACCCATAATCCCTTCAACTATTCCCACAATTAAAACAGTACGATTTACTTCTTCATACTCCCTAGCTGGCAAGATAGCAACGACAAACACTCCTTTAATTTTGTCTCGAATTTTAATTGGCTCTACCCAATAGTAAAGAGTTCCTGCTGAACTATCTACTTTTCCCTGTGCTGGTCGATCTTGCTCGGTCCAAATTTTTATCAACTCTGGATTGGTCTCAAAAAAATCTAACCGTGCTGTATGACTTGATTTATAAAACTTCCCGTCTAATAATGCGATCAGAAATTCATCTTCATGGGGAACGTTACGCAACAGAAAAATATCAAAAATTTTAGCTATGTCGTCTCCAAAAGGTTTTCCAGTTAAGGGATCGTTTTCTGTCCGCAAACGCCGAAATTCTTGGATTTCTTGTTTTAATGATTGCTCAATCTCAAATTGTAAACTGATCCAGAGGATTTGACGGATTGTTACTAGAGATATGGCTGTGGAACAAACTATGATCACAATTAAGGAAGCTAGTACCCTCGTCCTAGCTCTAAAAAGACCCATCTGCCATTTTTTCCTATCCACAGTTGTTGGTAATCACATCATTTAATTTTTTTCTAATGCGATCGCGCTTATTTAGGTCAAGACATACTTTTTAAATTATAAAAGAGGGATAATTTTTGTTGGGTTTTTACTTGAAAGAACTTCTTAATAAAAATAAATAAAAAAGTAGGCTATCATAGCCTACTTTTCAAAAAATATCTTAATTACGATTCTTGGTTATTTCACGCTGACTTTAGCACCAGCTTCTTCCAGTTTTTTCTGGGTATCTTCAGCATCATCTTTAGGAACGCCCTCTTTAATTGCTTTAGGAGTAGATTCCACCATTTCTTTTGCTTCTTTAAGACCCAAACCAGTGATAGAACGTACCACTTTAAGAACGGCGATTTTCTTGTCTTTGGGTACTTCTTCAAGCACAACGTCGAATTCAGTTTTTTCTTCTTCTGGTTCAGCAGCAGCACCAGGTCCAGCCATCATAACTGGGGCAGCCGTAGCAGCAGCACTAACACCAAAAGTTTCCTCAATTTGCTTAACTAAATCGGCAGCTTCTAACAAAGTTAGAGACTTCAACTTTTCAATAATTTCATCAGTTACAGCAGACATGTAATTAACTCCTTAAGTAGTAAATAACAAAAAAACAATTGAACAAAAAAGCTGTTAGTTTTCTCAAACCAATCACTAACCAATTCTGTGAAAACAATTTAGGCAGCTTCACCTTCTTGTTCGGATATAGCTTTAATAGCTCTTGCCAAAGAACCAGGAACTTCTTTAACTCCTACCGCAAGTTTGGTAGCCACACCATTGATAGCACCAGCAATTTGAGCGTAAAGTTGCTCTTTGGATGGTAAGTCGCCTAAAGCTTCAACCTCTTCTTTGGTTAAAGCACGACCTTCCATAACACCGCCCCGTAGTTCGGTTTTTTTGGTTGCTTTTTTAAACTCTTTGTAAGCTTTGACCGCAGCACTTACATCTTCACCAGCAAACAGAAATGCAGAGGAATTTTGCAGAAATTCTTGCATTGGTTGCCAATTATCATCACCATCAACGGCAATATGCATTAGGGTGTTTTTGGTGATTTTGCAACTACCGCCATTAGGACGCAAGCGATTACGCAAATCGGTTATTTCGGCTACTGACAAACCTTGGTAGTCAATAACAAAAGCTAATTGACTATCACTCAAAGATTCCTTGAGTTGTTGAACAATTTCTTCTTTATTGGCACGGGTTCTTCCCATTTGTATTCTCACCTCCTTAATTAGCGGGAAATTTCGGGCATAAAATATAAGACCCCTAGCGTTTGCCGAGGTCTTGTCCGATCTGGTTGTTACCTGAACGCAGCTTGTCAGAAACGTTCAAGGTATTTAAACAGATTAATAGACACTTACCTCGGCAGGATATTAAGCACTTGAGCACCTGCTGTCTTCGGTATAAGTCTTTTAAACTTACTTTAGATTTTTGGGGTTAGATAGATTTAAGCTGCTCCATCTAATTTTAATTCACGTAAAGCACTAATATCGACTTGAATAGAAGGTCCCATAGATGCAGACACATAAACACTTCGCCAGTAGCGACCTTTAGCCCCAGAAGGACGATTACGATCGATTGTCTCTTGCAAAGCTTTGAGATTTTCTAAGAGGTCTTCTGCAGAAAATGATGCCTTACCAAACATAACATGAACAATGCCAGTGCGATCGGCTCTAAATTCTTGTTTACCACCTTTAAATTCACTAATTGCTGCAGCGAGGTCGGTAGTAACTGTGCCTCCTTTAGGGGAGGGCATTAATCCTTTAGGACCAAGCATACGACCTAATTTAGCTACCTTAGGCATCATATCGGGGGTGGCAATGAGGATATCAAAATCCATCATACCTTTTTGAATTTCTTCAATTAGCTCCTCTGAACCAGCAATTTCTGCTCCTCCGTCTTCGGCTTCTTTAACTTTTTCACCACGGGCAACAACTGCTACTCTCACAGTCTGACCAGTACCTTTAGGGAGACTAACCGTTGTTCGTAGTTGTTGGTCAGTATATTTGGGGTCTATGCCCAGACGAATATGAGCTTCAGCAGTTTCGTTGAATTTAGCCGTTGCTGTTTCTTTGAGTAGTTTTAATGCTTCGATTGGCTCATAGTTTTTGTCTTCTTCTATTTTTGCCAATGCTTCTCGCATTCGACGAGAAAGTTTTTTTGCCATGTTTATATTTCTCCTTGGGTAATTAACGAAGCTTCAGCCTCTCCCCTAATTAAGTTTAGATTTAATCGGCGATCGCTACGCCCATGTTTTTGGCTGTCCCTGCGACAATTTTCATAGCTGCATCTATGTCATTAGCATTAAGGTCAGGCATTTTGGTTTGAGCGATTTCTTTGAGTTGTTCGCGAGTAATAGTCGCTACTTTTTGCTTATTGGGTTCACTAGCACCCTTATCAATTCCCGCAGCTTTTTTAATTAGTACTGATGCTGGTGGAGTTTTGAGAATAAAGGTGAAACTACGGTCTTCAAAAACCGAAATTTCGACAGGAATAACTAGTCCTGCTTTATCCGCAGTTTTGGCATTGTATTCTTTACAAAATGCCATAATGTTAACCCCATGTTGACCTAATGCCGGACCCACAGGAGGAGCAGGATTAGCTTTGCCAGCTGGTAGAGCTAACTTAATTAATGCAACAACTTTTTTTGCCATCTCTAGCTTTGTTTTTCTATTTGATTAAATTCCAGTTCTACTGGTGTATCTCGCCCAAAAATAGATAGTAAGGCTTTTAGCTTGCTTCTTTCTGGGCTTACTTCGATCACTTCCCCTTCAAAATCTTTAAATGGACCAGAGAGAACCATAATTTTGTCTCCCACTTCCATATCGACTTTGACGACTGGTTCTTGTCCTTCTGCTTGCTTAAAGATACGCTCTACTTCTGTCATACTTAAGGGCATAGGCTTAACATGACCTCTGCCTCTTCCGTAACGGCGTTTTTGTTCCGCCCCGACAAAGTTAATCACGTTGGGGGTATTTTTGACCACCTGCCAAGCTTCATCATCCATGATCATTTGGACGAGGACGTAACCTGGGAAAACTTTTTCATCACTAGTGTAGCGAGAACCATCTTTACGAATTTTTACTATAGGGATCTGAGGAATTTGCACCTGCAAAACTCGATCGGCAACATCCAAAGTATGAACCCGTTGTTCTAGGTTGGTTTTGACTCGCTTTTCACAGCCAGAAGCTACCTGAACCGCATACCAACCAGGTTTTCCTCGCTCCTGTTTCTTCTGCTCTTTATCTTCTGGTATATCTTCAGCAAAACTCATTAAAATACCTTCCCTGCCCCCCAAACGAAGAAGTTATCAACTAAATAAACCACCGTAGCCACCAGAATAACCATTAAGATCACTGCTGCCGACTCACTCAACAATTGCTGACGAGATGGCCATACTACTTTAGCTAATTCTTCTTTTGTCTCGTTGACAAATTCTGATGCATTAAAATTTTCTTTGTTAGTATCTTGTGCTATTTCTTTTTTTGCCAAGGTTTTTACCCTCCCCTATTATAGAATTCAGTTCAAAGTTAACCACATAGTAGTTTTCTCTTGTTTCATTATCCCCTTTAATTCTGACTGAATTCAATAGAGGCAAGATTTATACTAATGCATATCAGATATCTGTGGGGTTTACGCGCCCTGAAGGACTTGAACCCTCGACATCCGGTTTTGGAGACCGACGTTCTACCAACTGAACTAAGGACGCATTCTTCAGCCTTAACTTATTGTTAAGCTTTGTTACCTCAATGATACCTTATCTTGTACCTTTTTGATTAATTAAGGTTTAACTAATTATTTTTTATTGCCAAGAGAACGCTCAAAACGCTGTTTTACGCGAGTAGCTTTACCGACGCGATCGCGCAGATAATATAATTTGGCACGACGGACTTTCCCACGACGCTCTATTTTAATACGAGCAACGATAGGAGAATGAAGTAAAAATACTCTCTCTACACCAATACCTTGAAAAATACGTCTAACGGTAATGGTTTCATTAATACCGCCACCGCGTTTGGCAATTACAGTACCTTTGTAGGGCTGAACCCTTTCTTTATTCCCTTCTTTAATGCGAACACCAACTTCTACACTGTCACCGACATATATTGTGGGCAAATCACTTTTGATATGTTCTGCTTCTATAGAACGAATTATAGCTTCTGCGTTCATGACTAATATAAAAACTCACGATTTGCTATTGTAGCTCTTTTTTCTGGAAGTGTAAATGGGTCTAAGAGACTGTTTGTAAACAAAAGATTAAGGTTAGGAAAGCAGGGAAGCGGAGGTGCAGAGGGGATAGCTAGAATCGGGGATCTAAAAGCCCAAAAGCCGATCTCACAAGACGTTAATAATCTACCAAGAGTTTAATGTTTATTTTACAAACACTTTCTAATGCTTCTGCTATGTTCAGTTTGAAAACTGGATTTTCCCTAAGATTTACTCCTAACTCAGTGTTAAAGAGATAAAAGTTTAACCACTAGTTAATATTTATTGATTAACAGTATATACCTTTTGTAAGTTTTTACTGAAGTTAAGATTATTTTTTCTTGGCAAAAAATTACATTCTTATCAAGATCATGTAAGTAATGCCGAATATCAAGCTAAAAATGATATATTTAGATATTTTCTAATTAACAACTATTAATAAATGGACAATGCAGAATTTTCGATACAAATTATTGATGTTATTTTTGGGGTTAAACGTATTTTTGCAGTTTACCGTTCCCGTTAAAAATATTACATTTTCTCTGAATGATAGCACATGCGTTAAGGTTGACGATTTTGATTTCCCATCAGTTAACAAATTGCCAAAACAGTCTGGTTTAGCAGATCTGTTTAAAACTATTGAAGGTGAACCAATCCTATCGAAATCTTGTTGGTTTCAACACCGAGAATACTTGAAAGCTATGCTAGCTCATTATCAGTATGGTCATATGCCACCGCGTCCGGACAAAGTTGAGCTACAACTGGAAAAGATGGATGAGCTTTTTGAGGGGGAAGGTATGCGTTACAATGGAAGGCTCAAATTCATAGCACGTGGAAAGGAAATACATGTAAGAGTTGGATTAGTTCGACCTGTCGGTAAAGGACCATTCCCATTAATTGTAAAAAATAGCAATTATCTGTTTGATTATTCGCCCATAACAAACTCGCAAAGGGTTTCAAAATATCAGAAACAGAAAAGGTTGGAAATAGAAGAAGCTGTTTATAAAGAGGCAGTGAAACGCGGTTATGCTGTTGCCAAGTTCCTTCGACAAGACTTCGTACCCGATCGACACGATGCACGGAAGCATGGAGTGCTAAAATTGTACCGCGACTACGACTGGGGGAACATTGCTGCATGGGCGTGGGGAACTAGCGTGGTTTTTGATGCCTTTCTCCAAAATACAGACTGGGTTGCTCCTGGGAAGTTGATCGTCACAGGGCATTCACGAGGAGGAAAAACAGCCCTTTGTGCAGGTATTTTTGATGAACGTATTGCACTGACAGTTCCCAATTCATCAGGTGGGGGTGGTACAGCCAGCGTGCGTTTTTTTGAGCCTGGTCATACTGAACAACGACTAGCTCACCACGCTAAGAGGTTCCCGCATTGGTGGACACCTAACTATTATAAATTTGCGGAACATGAGGATAAGCTTCCATTTGACGCTCACACTGCCAAAGCGTTAATTGCCCCTCGTGCTTTGCTCAATACTCATGCGACCGAGGATTACTGGGCTAATCCCTATGGAACCAAGGTGACTTCCCTCGCTGCACAGGAAGTCTTTAAATGGCTGGGTATACCTGAACGAGAAGCTTTGCACTGGCGCGTCGGTGGTCATCAGCAGAAACTGGAAGACTGGCTAATATTACTAGATTTTGCAGATTGGCTCTTTTTTGGAAAACCCCGCTATGGCGATTACGCTCCTAAAATCGACGATCGCCATCAAAATCATTTTAACTGGAGCTATCCAAAACATGAAGGCAACTGAGAAACATTTAGGTCTAAGTCTATTAGTTGCCGGTACATTCTTTATAACCAAAGTATCAGATGATCGATCGCTTTTGGGCTACTTAATCTAACTTAGCTGCTCAAATAACTTAGCTGTATCAGGATTATAAATAAGCATATAGTTCCAGTAATTTTCAAATACCGATTCTACATAACCTTTAGTTTCCCGAAAAGGGATTTGTTCGACAAAGAAATCAGGATCGCTCAAACCATATCTAGAAATCCACTTAGCGACATTATTAGGACCAGCATTGTAACTAGCTACAGCTAACATCGAGTTATTGTTATATCTGCTGTGAGTATAGTCCAAATAAAAAGTACCAAAATTGATATTATCTTCTGGATTAGTTAAAGAATAGTTGGGCTGTTTTGTTTTTTGAGCTATCCATTGTCCAGTTCCAGGCATAACCTGCATTAAACCTAACGCTCCCGCAGAAGACTTTATTTCTGGTTCAAAACGGGATTCTTGACGAATTAAACTAGTTACGAGTAAAGGGTTGATTTGTCGGTAGTCTGACCATTGGATAATGCTTTCAGCAAAGGGAATGGGAAACAAAGCTTGCCAATATTGAGCAGTTTGCCGTAATACTAGCCATTGTTCCCTATCTTGAGGATTATTCCTTTTTTTAAGAGACCAAATTTGATTGATACCTCGTAAATTTTTACCCTGATGCAATTGCATCAAACCTAGAGTAAACTCTTCGGACACTGTGAGATTTTGTTTTTTACCAATTTCTGCCTGAAATTGTGTCCAGGCTTCTTCTTCTAAACCTAGTTGATATAGTTCTTGAAAAATTTTTGAACCTGCGGGGGGTAGAAAACGATTATTAGCCAAGGATATTTGGGGAAGTTGCTGACGCACTGTAGTAAACTTTCCTACATCCAAACCTAAAGCTACTGCCGATCGCCAAGCATAATAAGATTGAGGATAACTAGTCAAGACAGATTTAAAAGCCATTTGCGCTTCTTCGGTATGACCTAATTTTTGCGCCCATTTCCCTACCCAGAAACCAGCTTTTGGGGCTAGAGAACTATCAGAGTTATTAACAGCAATTGGTTGCGCCCATTGCCAAGCTTCCCTAAAGTTTTTAGCCTTGACTTTTTTTTGTGCCATACGCCAACGGTATTGGGCTGCTGCCTCAGAAGAAGCATAGTCAGTTAAGAGGGATTGACGGGCTTGGGCTGCGGAGACTGGGCTTTTTAGAGATTCCAGAACGTTTGCTTTCTGAACTAAAGCTTGGGGTGCTTCTTGAGGAATTTGACGAATAACGAGATCTAGATAGTTTAGGGCTTCTCGTTTATTAACTATAGTAGCTAAACGACGTAAGCCTAATCCTGTTTCTTCTGCTTGGGGAAATGCCCGTAATAGTTGAAGATAATATTGTTTGGCTCTAGTTTTGTCGTTACCCAAGTGTAAACCTCTAGCTGCACGGTAGAGATTACGAGGTGTACGGGGTGCTTTGGTATAGGCTTGTCCTGCTTTACCATAGTCCCATTTTAACCAATAGCCATCGGCGATCGCTTCCCAATCTGCTGTACTTAGCTGGTTGCTATATTCTTTGACCAAACGCCCCCTAATCTCTTCTACATCTTTTGCTTCTGGTGTATATTTAGCTAACACTAGCATCAGTCGAGGTTGATTGGGATTTTGGGCTAGTAGTTGACGAACTATATGGTGAGTGCGGGGATGATGAGGAAATTGAGTAATAGCCTGCTCCCAATAGCTAGGATTATCCCTCCCTAACAAATATAAAGCTTCTACTATGGCTGGAGAAGTTGGGTATTTGGTAATTAATTTCTGCCAAGTTTCTCTAGCTTGAGTAAAATTTTCCTCTAACTCATAAGCTTGTCCTCTTTTAAGCAGGATATAAGGAGCAAGTAGAGGATATTCTTGCTCCAAATTTTGTAGTTGCTTTAGTGCCTGTTTTCCTCTATTCTGCTTGAGTAAATCTAATGCCAATAAATAAGTAGTACGATTATCCTTCAGATGAGAATTTTTCTCTGGTATTAATGTTTTAATTGAAGATAATAAATTGTGTTTTTTGGTAATACTTGATTTGGCTATATTGCGATTGCTTGCTGTTGACAATTGCTGGGGTTTGGCAATTAATCCAATTGTAATGATTAATGCTGTTGACACTACACCCAAGATAATAATAGAAAAAACCTTACTGCTCAACTTCTTTGGTATCATCGTTAATCTAGAGACATGAATGAGATGATACTATTATTGTTCCCTAATTTGATTGCTTTATTGCTTATTTTTGTAGAGGAATACTAATAGATCAAGTAAAAATTGTCTTTTTCTGGGATGTTTTCCCCTTCTTCTATTTAAAGAGTATATCTCAAATAAAAACAACAGCCATTGTACGTATTTAATTGCGACAATTGATTAAATCTCCGTAAAATAAGAAATTCATTGTTAATTTTTACTGTACCCAATCAAGTTTTCCAACTCAAAAAAAGCTATCCTTTAACGCCACTGCCAACATCAGTAGGAATAATGTATCTTTGCACAAACATAAATAGAAGTATAATCGGAGCGATCGAAATTACTGAGCCAGCAGCAATTAATCGCCAGTCAAGGGAGAAAGTACCAGCTAAAGTAGCAACTCCTAAAGGTAGTGTGTAATATTCAGGTCGATCGAGTACAATTAGAGGCCAAAGAAAATCGCTCCAAGAAGCAATAAAGACAAAAATAGCCAAGGTGACTAGGGCAGGGCGGACAGCAGGTAACATAATATGCCACCAAATGCCCAATTCTGAGCAACCATCCATACGGGCTGCTTCTTCTAATTCTGTAGGTACAGCAGCAAAAGCCTGACGTAAGAGGAAAATACCAAAAGCAGAGGCAAGATTCGGTAAAATTACTCCTAAGTAAGTATTCCTTAGTCCTAAATTAACTACCAAAATATATAGGGGAATCATCACAATTTGAAAGGGAATGACAATAGTTGCCACGATTAGAGCAAAAAGTATTTTTCTTCCTTTAAAATTTAGACGAGCTAAAGGATAAGCAGCCAAGGAACAAAATAGCAAATTTAAGCTGACTGTGAAGATAGCGACGATCGCGCTATTGAAAAGATAATTAGCAAAGGGGTAAGTTTGCCATACTGTTATAAAGTTATCTAAGGTAGGTTGCTCGGGTATCAGTTGCGGTGGAAAGCTAAATATATCTTCTGTCGGTGATTTAAAGGAAGTACCTACTAGCCACAACATGGGAAATAACATAATTAGGGCGAGGGCAATTAGGAGTAAGTATGTTCCTAAAAGTTGACTAATTTGTTTGTTTTTAACCACAGTAATCTTCTCAATCTAATAGGAAATACCTGAATTTTTGCTACAAATACTTGATGATGGAGATAGATAGTAAGTAGCGAGTATTAATAACTAATAACTAATAACTAATAACTAATAACTAATAACTAATAACTAATAACTATTTGTATAACTCTTTTTAGTATTTTATGTAGTTTCTTGGCAATGTACTTGCCCCTGGCTATATCGAGAACATTATGGCGAATAATCAGATTATATAAATTCAAGGTGGTTATCCTTAGGAATTTTAACCAGGAGTCCAAAAACCCATTAAAAGTTAGTGAATTACAGAATTTTATCTAAAATTTAAGAATTTTAATTATATTCTTTTTACTTTTACCTTTTTCTATACTTAACTAAAGGGCATTTTCCTAAATAAGAGAACCACTATGGGATCTACTCTAACAATTTTATTTGTTGATTTATTTTTTCGTGAATTTCTTGCAAAATAGATATTTTAGTTAGAGGATTAGAGTTAATCCGACGGCAGTTGTGAATTTGCTCTAATTTTTGTTTCAGTTGCCTTGCTATCTCTATAGCTTGGTCTCCTAATTCTTCCATTTGCCTTTTTTGGTATAAGGTTAAAACTTTACCTCTTATTACCTGTAAAGTTGCTTCTTCCCCACATTTGCCAGGACTGATCCGCCAAAGTAATAGTAATCTTTCCTGTTTATAAGAACGCTCTATTTCACCTTTATAAACCTGTTGAACAGGAATATTTGGTAAATTGACTAAGCGTTTTAATTCTTCTAAAACTCCTTGAAAATTTTTAGCAGCTACAGGATCTACAGATAATTTTAAATTACCATTTTGAATCCAACCAATACGACCACTATTAGGTAATCTTTCAAATTGAAGTCTTCCATTTCCAGCCACTAAAACCCTCGCTAGTAACTCTTGCCATAGTACTTGTGGTGGCAGAGAAGAGAGAAATTTAGGAGGCGCAGACATGTATTTGGGTTGCAACTCCAAACCTAAAGGAGTCTGAGCCGATTTTTGTTCGTTGAAATTTATTTTTGATTGGGGTTTAAATCTAGACTGAGGATCAGATTTATCAGCACCTCTATCTTCTTCTAAGATTTCTTCTGGGTTATCGAGAATTAGAGTTGGTCTTTCTTGCAGCATGGATGCTGAATTAGGAGTAACTGACTTACTAGTAGAATCAGAACGACGAGAGTAAGCAGAAAGAATCAATTGATGAGTTTTAGCGTCTATCGGTTTAGTAGATAACGAATCAACTCGATCGCCACAACAAGAACGGACATGGTCTAGGGCTGCGGTATTATTAGGATTGACTATACCTAAAATTAAATGTTTATCTATCAGATTAAGGGGAATAAGCTGATAAGATATACAATCCTTAACAGGTAAAATACTATCTATTAGATCGAATATCTGTTGAGGATTAGCTTTAGACCAATTGATATTCTTGTTATTAGAGTTTTCTGATATTGCAGATTTAATTTGAGCAGAATATTTAGCTTGGGACATAGTTTGCCCTGTGTAACATTATATATCCTTGATTATATGTAAGGAGTTTTACTTAGGCAATACGTATATTATCTTAATCTTAGTCAAGTAGTTCTGCTAATTGATGCTGTAACCAGAGATTTTTATATAATCCAGGGATATTCAATAGTTCTTGATGGGTACCAGTTTGGACTATTTTTCCTTTGTCGATAACCACAATGCGATCGGCTGTCGAGGCAGCAGATAATTGATGAGAAATAAATATTACAGTTTTTTTCTGTCTTTCATCAGAGAGATTGCTAAGAATTTGGGTTGCAGTTTGATTATCTACACTAGAGAGAGCATCATCTAAAATGAGTACAGGAGCATCAATTAATAAAGCCCTTGCCAAAGAAGTACGCTGACGTTGACCTCCAGACAAAGTAATTCCTCTTTCGCCGATGACAGTTTCGTATTTTTGGGGGAAAGTGAGTATTTCTGGTTGAATTTGTGCTTGCTTAGCTGCATACTCTATCTCTGGTGTTTCGCTCAGTGGTTCACCATAACGAATGTTATTTTTGATAGTGGTACTAAAAAGAAAACTATCTTGGGGTACATAAGCGATCGCTCTACGTAAATCTTTTAGATATATTTTAGTAACATCATAGTCATCCAAAAAAAGTTCTCCTGCTTGAACCTTGAGCAAACGAGGCATAAGATTAGCTAAAGTAGATTTACCTGCCCCAATAGGACCAACAATAGCAACAGTTTCTCCTGGATGAATAGTTAAGTTAATATTTTCTAGGGCAGGAGTATTGCTACCTGGATAAGTATAAGTAAGATTACGAAAATTGATTTCCCCTTTAACTTCTTCTGAGGGTAAAGAAATGGCTTGAACAGAATTACTTATTTGAGGTTGAGCATAGAGAATTGCTTCTATACGATCGATACTTACTTCTCCCCGTTGGTAGGTAGTAATGGTAAATCCGAGTAGTGCAGTGGGAAATACCAATCTTTCTACAAACAAAATCAGGGCAACAAAATCTCCTACGGTAATTTCTCCTTGCGCGATCGCTCCTGTCCCCAACCAAAGTATTAGCAGTAAACTTAGATAAGAAAGTCCTTCTACTAAGGGAAACAATAAATTTCTGGTTCTTGCCAAAGATAAGTTAGCAGCTAATAACTGTCGATTTTTCTGGCGAAAAGCATTTCTTTCCTGAGTTTCTTGAGCATATATTTTAATTAGGGCAATGCCACTCATGTCTTCTTGGATCAGTTCGCTAAGAGCGGAAAGTTTTTCTTGCACTTCTAGTTGAAAATCTCGCAATTTACCGCTAAATAATTGCACCGTAATAATCATCACAGGATAAATAGCAATGGCAATTAAAGTTAAGCGCACATTGATTGCTAACATGGCTGGAAAAGTTAATCCATAGGCAAAGACTATATTTACCAAACTCAGCAGGGCAAAACCCAGTAAACGACGAATATTATCCACATCACTAGTGGAACGATTCATCAAATCACCAGAGGTATTAGTGGCAAAATAACCAGGTTCAAGGGACAGTAAATGACGGAAAATCTTTTGTTTTAAATCAAACTCTACTTGCCTGCCTATCCCAAAAATAAGGACACGAGAAAGCATCCTCATTCCCCACATCCCCGAAGCCAAGACTAGCAATAATAAAGCATAACCAGATAAGTCTCTAAAACTAAATCCAGTTTTGAGTTCATCAATGATGTCTTTAATCAGCAGAGGAATATATACACCAACAGCATTGACAAGCAATAAAGCGACAATACCAAAAACAACCATTCGCCAGTGGGGACGAAGATAAGTAGCCAGTTTTTTCAGTCTTGAATTTACCATTCTACAAATTTAACAATTTTTAATTTCTTCTTTAACCCCAAATCCTCACAAGTAGAGGTTTTTTAATTTAACCTCATTTTTCAGGTAAATATTGATGAATAAAAAATTTGCGTTGTCTCCGAGAAGTAGTTACGATGCTTAGTACTTCTGGTTCAATTTTTAGCGATCGAGCTAGTTATAACTTGACAAGCAAAAAGTTATGAATATTCTCATGCTTTCTTCTACCTTTCCCTATCCACCTACTAGGGGCAGGAAGCAGTTAAGGACATTTCATTTACTAAAATATTTGGGGAATTCTCACCACGTTACTTTTTTAACTCAGCGTGATGAGCAGATTAGTGATAAAGACGTAGAAAATCTAGAAAAGCAGGTAGCAGAATTAGTTATTTTTCCAGTAGAAGAAGTCTCAGAATCAGAAGGAATTATCGAAAAAGCCAAACGCTTAGGTACATTTATCCAGCAAGGTACACCGCCTGAAATATTAAAATCCTATTCTTCGGCGATCGCCTCTTGGGTTAAAGAAGCGGTTCAGCAAGGAAGCTTCGAGATTATTACTTGTGAAGATAGTATTAATGAAATTTATATTGATTCTAAGTGGCGTGAACAATTAGGAACTGTACTCAATGTCCATAGTTCTGAATATGGAAGATATAAGCAACAGTTAGAAACAGGAGATTCAGAAAACGAGTTAAAGGATCAAATTAACTTAGGAGTCTTGCGCCGTTATGAACAAATTTATTTGAGCAAATTTTCAGAGATAGTTACTGTTAATCAAAAAGATAAACGTTTACTCAAAGAATTAGAACCAGAAAGTCATATTACAGTTATTCCCAATGGAGTAGACTTAGCTAAATTTCCTCGTCGTGTCACTAATCAGGGTGGACAGCGTATGGTGTTTGTGGGCAATATGGATCGACCAGCAAATATTAATGCAGCCCGTTTTTTGGCTTTAGAAATATTTCCTGCTGTTCGCCAACGCTATCCAGAAGCTACCCTAGAGTTAGTTGGTGCTAAACCTGTGGCGGAAATACAAGAGTTAGATGCTATACCTGGCATTAAAGTAACAGGAGAAGTTTCTTCTGTAGTTGAATATTTACATTGGGCAACGGTATGTGTTTTACCTATGCGTCAAGGTTTTGGCTTAAAAAATAGAACTTTAGAAGCTATGGCAATGGGTGTACCAGTGGTAGGCAGCGATCGCGCTTTGTCTGGTTTGGAAGTCGATGGTGCTCGTGTTCCCTTGCGGGCAATGCGTGCCAATACCTTAGAAGAATATGTCTATGCCATTGGTCGTTTGTTTGCTACGCCAAAATTAAGAGAAAAACTTTCGGAAAATGGGCGATCTTTAGTAGAGACAGCATACACTTGGGAAAAGGTAGGTCAAAGATACGAACAAGTATTACTCAATGCCTTGAAATCAGTCAACAGTGAACAGTAATCAGTAAATTTAGATTAATTTGTATGTCTGAATTACAAATAGTTGCCATTATTTGTACCCATAACCGTGATTCTTATTTGGGTGCAGCTATCGATAGCTTATTAGAACAAGATGGTGATAATTACGAAGTATTGGTAGTTGATAATGCTTCGAGCGATCGCACTAAAGAGGTTGTTGAGTCTCGTCTGGGCGATCCTCGTCTGAAATATTACTACGAACCAGTTTTAGGGCTATCGGTTGCTCGTAATCGTGGTGCTAAAGAAACTACTGCGCCAATTCTGGCTTATTTAGATGATGATGCAGAGGCTTCTCCTCAGTGGCTTAAAGTAATTACTGAAGCTTATCAAAAATATGAAAAATTGGCGATCGCAGGAGGCAAAGTAACTTTAATTTGGCCTCCAGAAATTACTCCCCCGAAATGGATTTCTCCAGATATGGCAGGGGGTTTGGGAGCATACGATTTAGGAGAGGAAGTTGTTTACATCACAAATCCTAATTTAACTCCTAGAGGTTTGAATTATTCTCTGAGAAGGACTTTTTTAGAAGAAATTGGCGGTTTTGACCCCAATTTGGGGAGAGTAGGTAAAAATTTGCTCTCTAATGAAGAGTTGTATATGACAGAGTTGGCACTAAAAAAAGGATGGCAAGTCGCTTATTTACCTAATGCCCTAGTAGCCCATAATGTTGCGCCAGAAAGAACTAAACCAAGTTGGTTTCTTAGTCGTAGTTGGTGGCAAGGTGTTAGTGAATGCTATCGGGAAGAAGTAGCAGGAAGAACAGGTTTTGCTCAATTTAATCGGGGTGGAGAAAGGTTAATACGAGGAATATATAAAGCAGTGAAATATTATGACGATCCTGCTTTACGTTTTGATAATTTGACTTATGCTTATGGACAAATAGGCTATCTTGGGGCAGTATGTCAAAATTTGTTGGGTATTTCTAGTTGGTCTAAAGCAGGGGAGAAGAGGAGCAGAGGAGCAGAGGAGCAGAGGAGCAGAGGAGCAGAGGAGCAGGGGGGAGGAGAAGGGGAGAAATAAACCTAACAACTAACAACTAACAACTAACAACTATTTATGAAAAAAGCACTAATTTGTGGTATTTCTGGTCAAGATGGTTCTTATTTGGCAAAGTTACTGTTAGAGAAAGGCTATATTGTCTGTGGAACGTCGCGGGATGCTCAAGTCTCTTCTTTTCGTAATCTCTTGCGTTTGGGTATTAGGGAAAAAGTTAAGTATGAGTCTCTTGTTCCTACCGATTTTCGTAGTGTTTTACAAGTAATTAGTAAGGTTGAGCCTGATGAAATTTATAATTTGGCTGGACAAACTTCTGTAGGTCTTTCTTTTGAACAGCCAGTGGAAACTTTAGAAAGTATTGCTACAGGTACACTTAATTTTTTAGAAGCCATTCGTTTTATTGGCGCACCAATTAAGTTTTATAATGCTGGTTCAAGTGAGTGTTTTGGCGATATTGGCGATCGCCCTGCAGATGAAAATACGCCTTTTCGCCCCAGAAGTCCCTATGCTGTGGCTAAATCTACTGCTTTCTGGCAAGTAGCTAACTATCGAGAAGCTTATAATATTTTTGCTTGTTCGGGTATTTTATTTAATCACGAATCTCCTTTAAGACCAACTAGATTTGTCACCCAAAAAATTGTCGCTGCTGCGGTAGCGATCGCTAAAGGAAGTCAAGAAAAACTACGTTTGGGTAATATTTCCGTGAAACGAGATTGGGGTTGGGCTCCAGAATATGTAGAGGCTATGTATTTAATGTTGCAACAAGACCAACCTGATGACTATGTAATTGCCACAGGAAAAAGTTATTCTCTACAAGAGTTTGTGATTGAAGCGTTCCACTCTGTGGGTCTAAATTGGCAAGATTATGTCATCACTGATAATAGTCTACTGCGTCCTACTGATTTAGCGGTAAGCAAAGGTAATCCTAACAAAGCCAAAGAGAAATTAGGTTGGCAAGCTCAATACAAAATGCCTGATGTCGTTAGGATGATGGTAGAAGCTTTTTAACCGAGAAAACAAGAGTTTGACAGGTTTTTCTCGAACAAAAAAACTTTCTATCTATCTTTATTTAGAAGAGAGTAAGGTAATAGCTGATATTAACACGATCGAGATTCATGATTTTTGAGATTTTTCTGGGTTTAATGCCTGTTTCTCAACTAGAGTGGCGGTTTGAGATATTATTTCTTGATTAGCTGGAGATTGTTGTCGAAAAAGAGCCATAATTCCTTTATCGTAATTGGAGGCGATCGCTAAAAATGCACCTCCTAAAATATAGATTGGTAGGGGTAAAATAAAATCTTTGATGGAAAGATAAACTTCGACCAAAACAAATAGAATAGCAACACTAACCAGCCATACTCTCATAAGCTAAACATCCCCATAATTTACTTTAGTAATCTTAAGCTAATCTAAATTTTTCAGCTATCAAATCTAAAAATCATACTCTTGAAAGCTCTCCACACTCCCTACTTTTCCCACACCTAACTCAATTTATACAATGCAAAATTTTAGACTTAATTATTCCTATTGCTGGACTGATTGCTTTATTTCTTTATTAGATCGTTTACATTTTGCTTGGTTTCAGGCAAAATCAAAGTCAATTAATTTACCTAGTAGATTGCTTTGGATGTATCACCCGCCAAGAAGAAAATTTTGTTAACAGGTGGTGGTTCTGCTGGTCATATTACAGTGAACCTCGCTTTAATTCCTTTATTGCTTGAGCAAGGATGGGAGATCTTTTATATCGGTTCTTTTGCAGGAATTGAACAAGAGCTTATCTCCAATATTGCCGATATTACTTATTATGGAATTCCCACGGGAAAATTAAGAAGATATTTTGACTGGCAAAATTTTACGGATTTTTTTCGTGTCTGGAAAGGTGTTATCGAAGCATATAAAATTATTAAAATCGAGAAACCTAATATCGTTTTTTCCAAAGGTGGATTTGTTTCTGTTCCAGTTGTCCTAGCAAGTTGGCTCAATAATCTACCAATAATTACTCATGAGTCGGATTTAACTCCTGGATTAGCCAACCGCATAACTATGCATTTTGCTCAAAAAATTTGCACTACCTTTCCTGAAACTCTATCCTATCTGCCAAAAAACAAGGGTGAATTTATTGGGGCGATAGTACGTCCAGAATTAAAAGAGGGTGATTCGGAAAAGGGTCGTTTTTTGTGTGGATTTAATCGGGAAAAACCAGTTCTTTTAGTAGCTGGTGGAAGTCTTGGTTCTGTAGCTATCAATGAAGTAATTCGCTCTCTGCTCCATCGACTTTTAGCAGACTTTCAAGTTCTTCATCTCTGTGGCAAAGGGAATGTCAATAAAGCTTTAGAACAAAATGGTTATAAGCAATTTGAGTATGTAGGAGATGATCTTCCCAATTTGATGGCTTTAGCCGATCTGGTTATTTCTCGTGCAGGTTCAAACTTTATTTTTGAGTTTTTAGCACTAAGAAAGCCCATGATTCTAATCCCGCTACCCAAAAAGTCCAGTCGTGGAGATCAGATTGAAAATGCTAAAGCTTTTCAATCGCAAGGATTTGCGGAAATTATTTTCGAAGAAAATCTTACTGGCGATCGATTATTAGCATTAATTAGTACTGTGTTTACTACCAAAGAAAAGTACATAAGCAAGATGAGCAATTGGGATCTCGATCGATCCTTGTCTAAACTTGTTAATGTAATTGTTGAATGTAAATAGGGCTTACTGAACAAGTCATAATTCTTGGTGGCGACAGGTGTTAGGTTTTAGGTAGTAAATGATTAACTTTACAAAACTTGTCAAGATAAGCAAACATACTTAAAAGGCTATTTTGTTAAGATTTATTGTTCACAATCAGCAAAAATAGACTACCTCAATTCTTAGTAGATCTCTATTTAATTGAACCCTAGTCAGTTTAAATAAATATTAAGTGAAAAATTTTAGTTATAAAAGCCTCATCATTACATCTAGAGTGTTGACTAGATGTTCTACAAATTATCACAGGCTGAAACCACGCCAAAACGTTCTTTACAATTATTGATCATTGAGACTTCTTAAGTATATTTTAAGATTTATAATTTTAAACACTACAAAATTAATACTAATTCAGAGCAAAAAAATGTAAATCAATCTCCCAGATTCAGAAATATAAGTTACAACTATTAATTAGTAACTAATACTGATAACTAGAAATATGTGCGGAATTGTTGGCTATATTGGTACTCAAACAGCTACAGAGATCTTAGTATCTGGTTTAGAAAGGTTAGCATACCGTGGCTACGACTCCGCAGGAGTAGCTACTATTTCTGAAGGTAAATTAAACTGTATTAGAGCTAAAGGCAAACTCCACAATCTGCGAGAAAAATTAGAACGAGATGTTACTCATGCTCAAATTGGGATTGGACATACCCGTTGGGCAACTCATGGTAAACCAGAAGAACATAATGCCCATCCTCACCTAGATTCTAATACTAAAATTGCCGTAGTTCAAAATGGCATTGTCGAAAACTATCGAGAGTTAAGAGAAGAACTAAAGAATAAAGGAGTAGAATTTCGCTCTGAAACCGACACAGAAGTAATCCCCCATCTTATATCCCAGTATTTAACCGATTCAACTCTTACTTTTTTAGATGCAGTTCAAAAAACTATTTCCCGTTTAGAAGGTGCATTTGCCATTGCAGTAATTAATGCCGATAATCCCTATGAACTTATAGTAGCTCGTCAACAAGCTCCTATTACCCTTGGTTTTGGACAGGGTGAATTTTTCTGCGCTTCCGATGTTACTGCCCTCTTACCCCATACCCGCGCTGTTTTAAGCCTAGAAAATGGCGAGATAGCTAGAATGTCACCTTTAGGAGTAGAAATATATACTTTTACTGGACAAAGAGTTAGTAGATTCCCTCGTACTCTCGATTGGAATCCTGGACAAGTAGAAAAACAGGGTTTCCGTCACTATATGCTGAAAGAAATCCACGAACAACCAGGAGTGGTACGCAGCAGCTTAGAAACCTATCTTAATCCTAATTGGCACGCGGATGAAAATCCCGACTTTAGTCCGATCAACTTAGGTTTATCATCTCAACTCTACGACAACATCGACTATATTCAAATAGTAGCTTGCGGTACGAGTTGGCACGCTGGTTTAATTGGAAAATATCTTTTAGAACAACTGGCAGGTATTCCCACTACTATCGATTATGCTTCCGAGTATCGCTATTCCCCTAAACCCGTAATTCCCCATACCCTAACCATAGGCGTTACCCAGTCAGGAGAAACTGCCGATACTATAGCTGCATTGGAAATGGAACAAGCCAGACGCAGTAAACTAGAAAGTAAGTTTCAAGCTCAACTCCTTGCTATTACTAACCGCCCTGAGAGTACTATAGGTCAACTATGTAACCATATCATTAATACTCAAGCAGGAATTGAAATTGGTGTTGCTGCTACTAAAACCTTTATCGCTCAAGTACTAGGCTTTTACTATCTTGCCCTAGACCTCGCGTATCACCGTAAAACCCTATCAAACGAACGTCTGACCGAAATTATCGACGGATTGCGCCACATACCCGATAGTATCGAAAAAACTCTGGAAACACAAGATCACGCGATCGAAGAATTAGCACACGAATTCACCCAAGAAACAGAAGACTTTATCTTTATTGGGCGTGGTATCAACTTCCCCATAGCCCTTGAAGGTGCATTAAAACTCAAAGAAATCTCTTACATCCATGCAGAAGCCTATCCCGCAGGTGAAATGAAACATGGTCCCATCGCTCTATTGGATCATAAAGTTCCAGTAGTAGCCGTGGCAATGCCTGGCAGCGTCTATGAAAAGGTTATTTCTAACGCCCAAGAAGCCAAAGCTAGGGATGCAAGACTTATTGGGGTAACATCTGCTATGAATGTTCAAGAAGCAGCACATACCTTTAATGATGTGTTAACTGTACCTGAAGTGGAAGAGTTGTTATCGCCTATCCTGGCGGTGATTCCTTTGCAACTGTTGTCTTATCATATCGCCGTAATTAAAGGGTTAGATGTAGATCAGCCCAGGAATTTAGCTAAATCAGTAACGGTGGAATAACTTTAATAGACATTAGGTTATCAAATTTGATAACCTAGAGCTATGATGTGGAAAATTACTTTTTACAGTGAAAAGGTAGAACAAGAAACCTTAGACTTTCCGCCTGGTATCTTAGCCAACTTTCTACATATTTTGGAAATGATTGAACAGTTTGGTGTCAATCTCGGCAAACCCTATGTTGCTTCTATGGGTGGTGGGTTATTTGAAATCGGGGCAAAAGGAAGAGAAGGTATTGGTCGTTCTTTTTACTGTACCCTCAAAGGAAAAGAAATAGTTATTCTCCACTCCTTTATTAAAAAATCGCAAAAAACTCCTAAGAAAGAGTTGGATTTAGCAAAAAAGAGAATGAAGGAAGTGAAAAAATGAATCGTCCAACATTTACAGAATTTAAACGAAAGGCTTTAGCCAATAGTGAAGTAAAAAGAGAATATGAGGCTTTATCTCCTTTATATAAACTTAGAAAAGAATTAATTGCTTTGAGAATTCAAGCAGGATTAACACAGGAAGAGTTAGCCGAAAGATTACATACCAAAAAAAGTAATATTTCTCGTTTAGAAAATGTTAATGCATCTTCTTCTCCTAGACTTTCGACTATTGAAAAATATGCTGATGCTGTTGGCTATAAAGTAGAAATTAATTTTGTACCAGTATCTGAAATAAACAAATAAAATGTTGTAAGCAGCCGCAATGCCTGGCTCTGTTTATGAGAAGGTGATTCCTAATGCCCAAGAAGCTAAGGCAAGAGATGCCAGATTAATTGGAGTAACATCGGTAAATGCAGAGGAGGCTGGAATTACTTTTGATGATGTGTTGAATGTTCCTGAAGTGGAGGAGTTGTTGCCTCTAATTTTAGCCGTTATTCCTTTGCAATTGTTGTCATACTACATTGACGTAATTAAAGGGTTAGATGTTGATCAACCAAGGAATTTAGCCAAATCAGTAACGATTGAATAAGTACAAAAGTAATATTTTTATCTTTTTTAGTGTTCCAATAGTAGTATTAAATTATGTTCTTTTATAATTTATGTAAATTGCTACTATGAGCACTAAAGCTTACTATTTACTATCAAAAGTATTAATTCCTATAGCTTTAGTTGTTGGGGCGATTGTTCCCAATCTAATCTCAAGTCGGCTATTTGCTCAAACAATCACCTCTTCAGTGTCTAGTCGCCAATGCGAAAAAGCGAATATCAAAGACTCCATTAATAAATTAGAAACGGGAGATATCGCTGCTTTTGATTTCCTAGTTGCTTGTGATTCAAAGGCTGTTTTTTCTCTGATTGAGTTGCTTGATGATGAAGATGAAAATCTTCGTATTATAACTATTGCAATTCTCGGGGAAATTGGAGAAGGAGCAACGAACGCAATTCCTTTTTTTGAAGAGATATTGAAAGATACCCAGAAAAATAATGAAGACAGCAGGCTAATGGTAGTTAATGCTTTGGAGAAAATGGGCCAACCTGCGGTTCCTGCTTTGATTACTGCTCTCCAAGATGATGATTATCATGTAAGCTATAGTGCAGTTGGAGCTCTAAGTGAAATAGGTCAACCTGCGGTTCCTACTCTGATTGCTGCTCTCCAAGATGAGGATTATCGGGTACGCTCTAGTGCAGTTGGAGCTCTTGGGGAAATTGGAAAACCTGCGGTTCCTGCTCTGATTGCTGCTCTCCAAGATGATGATTATCGGGTACGCTCTAGTGCAGTTGGAGCTCTTGGG
>JASJDI010000312.1 GCA_030065155.1 Xenococcaceae cyanobacterium MO_188.B29 | reverse complement strand
ACTGGCGTGATCGCAAATATATAAATAGCTTAAAAACTACAGATAAAAAGACTTCTTATCAACAGTTAAAACAAGACTTAGCGCAAGCTGCTAGAGTTCAATCACTCCACAACGATCTTAAGAAAGATAATTATCCTGCACATAAATTTTTTGGCTCTTTATTCGATCCTCAAGTTGCTCAATTAAGTAATTTAAAACCAATCGAAATATTTTTAGAGTGGTTACTTGACTTAGAGCAATATCAATTAGCTTTTGATTCAGTAGTAGAAGTTACACATTCTAGTTCCCACGAACAACAACTAATTCGACTCTCCGAACAAATTAAAGATCTGGTTACAAAAATCAAGCAAGGCTTGGACTTTATATTAGAGTATTTTGCTGTAGAAGATATTGCTAATGACAATTTAAAATCTCAACAAATTACATTTTGTGAATTAAGTAACTTTCTCAGTCAAGCTAACTCCGAACTATCAGATTTGCAGGATTGGTTGGATTACAAAAATATCTGCTACAAAATAGAGGGTTTTGGTGCTACTAAGTTTCTAGATTATTTAAGACAAAATACTTTAGAATCAGAATATTGGTATCCAGTTTTAGAAAAGCGAATTTATCAAATTTGTTTAGAAGCAATTTTGAGGAAAAAGCCAGAATTAAGAAGTTTTAACTCAGAAGTTCATCAACGTCAAATTGAGGAGTTTATTGAATTAGATCGAGATCAATTAGAAGTTGCTAGAAAACGTTTGAGTAAGCGTCATCAAGAATATTGGCAAAGGCAAAAGGAAACTTCAACAATAAAAGCTGAATTACTAAATCTTAAGAGGGAAGTAAACAAGAAAAAACGACACTTGCCAATTAGAAAACTACTCAACGATCGCCAGAAAGGAATACCCAATTTAGTTCAAGCTTTAAAACCATGTTGGATGATGAGTCCACTTTCAGTTAGCCAATATATTGATGCAGATACGATTCATTTTGACGTACTTATTTTCGATGAAGCTTCTCAGCTTAGAACTGAAGATGTTGTTTCTTCGATTATTCGTGCTGACCGAGTTGTAGTTATTGGGGATAGGAAACAATTACCTCCTACGTCATTTTTTGCTAGTGGAGACAATGATGATGAAGATGAGGACAATGTTATTTATGAGAGTGTTTTAGATGAATGCTCTAATTTCATGTTTGGACGCACTCTTAAGTGGCACTATCGAAGTCAAGACGAACGTTTGATTGCATTTTCTAATCAACATTTTTATGATTCTCAACTAATCACTTTTCCTAATCCAGTTGCTAATCCTAATCTAGGTGTATGGTTTGAATATGTTGCTGATGGTGTTTACGATCGCTCTGGAAGAAGAGACAACCAACGGGAAGCAGCAAAAGTTGCTCGGTTAGCTTTAGAACAGTTTGAAAAAAACTCCAAGCAGTCTTTAGGTATTATTGCTTTTAGTGAGGCGCAGAGAAACGCAATTCAGGAGCAATTAGAACTTTTAGGTAGAGAACATTCTGATTTCGATATTTTCTGTAACGATAACTCGACTCAGTTTTTCCTTAAAGCGTTAGAAAATGTTCAAGGTGATGAGCGAGATGTAATTTTACTTAGTGTAGGATATGCTCGCGACTCACAAGGAAAACTTTCTCTAAACTTTGGTCCAATAAATAAACAAGGTGGAGAAAGAAGACTAAATGTAGCAATTACAAGAGCTAAAAGCAAAATTATTGTGGTTTCTTCCATAAAAGCTGGTGATATTGACATAACCAATAGTAAAAGTAAAGGCTTAAAAATATTACGAGATTATCTAGAATACGCAGAAAGTGCTGGGGAAAGACTAGAAGGCAATTCTTATTCCAACGAATTAAAATTTGATTCTCCTTTTGAAGAAGATGTTTATCATGCTTTAAAAGATCGAGGTTGTACTCTTCGCACTCAAGTTGGATGTTCGGGATATCGCATCGATCTTGCAGTTGTGGATAAAAATCATTCTGGTCAATTTTTGCTTGGCATAGAATGCGACGGAGCTTCTTATCATAGTTCTCCTACCGCCAGAGATCGTGATCGTCTGAGACAACAAGTATTAGAAAGACTGGGATGGAAGATATACCGAATTTGGTCTACAGATTGGTTTCGTAATAAACCACATCAAGTTGAATTAGTAGTTAAAAAGATTGAAGAATTAAAGCAACTATCGAAATAAATAAAGCGATCACCTTTACTAGGAACAATCAATTAAGTATCAAGTTTGACTTTCGGTTATTGTAAATTAATCAACATAAAAAATTGATTGCCTTTATTTAATAAATAAACTCCAATCCACATTAAAGAAACTACCTAATACTTTGGTTCAATCAAACTCGAATATTATATTATTAAATCTTATAAAAAGCGATCGCTTGAGTCCTATCCTCAATATCAGCTTAACCACTAAAGTTGGTTTAATTTCTTCAACTCTAATTGCCTTTTTCGTAGTACCAGGATTGTATTTACAATCAACTTCTAATAAAGCGATCGCAACTTATCAAAGTAAATAAAGAGCGATCGCTAATTTTCTATTTAAAAAACGTTATCTGTCCAACTTCCATGTAAACCATAGGGAATATGATGCTTAAGATGTAGTTTAGCTACCACATCCCCTTGCATATTTTCCCCGTCTAAAATAACTAGGTCAGAACGA
The DNA here is from genome assembly GCA_030065155.1 of Xenococcaceae cyanobacterium MO_188.B29. Lineage (GTDB taxonomy): Bacteria > Cyanobacteriota > Cyanobacteriia > Cyanobacteriales > Xenococcaceae > JASJDJ01. Next base: position 4,786 of record JASJDI010000312.1, on the reverse strand, counting down.
TGTTGACTGCCATCGTAAACTAAGGTTAATATCCAGCCTTCATCTTCTTTAGTACCATTGGGTTTAGGTACAAAAATTGGTTCACTAACGTAACCACTACCCGCAAAAGAATGTAACTCTTGTTTGCCTGTTTGTAAATCTAACTTGAGAATACCTTGCAGGGGAGCATTTCTACCAGTATCGTTATGAGCAGCACCGATAAAAATATAGCGGTAATCTCTACCCACTTTGTCAGGATGAAGAGTAGGAAACTCACAACATCTACTCTCTAGTAATTCCTTCTCGACAGTTTCATCTTGAAGATTAATGGTGAATCGCCATAATTGTCCTGGGTCTAACTTATTAAAATCTACTTCTTTATAGTTAGAATCTGGTTGTACTTGGGGAAGAGTAGCATAAGCGATCGAATCTAGATAAATTTTATCTTCAGTTTCAAAGGCATTGGCATGATGGAAAATGAAACCAGAATTCACCTCAAAGATTTTAACTTCTTTGTTGTCGGGATTACGGGGAATTAAGATGATTTTAGTTGGTTTATGGGGTTGAAATTCCACACATTCTCCTGCGCCACGCCAACCAAACAAGAAGGGCAAAGGATTGAAACTAACAGGATTTTGACAAAAAATAGCGTAATTAGGCGTAATAGCAAAATCGTGTATGAAAGAAAAACCAGGAACGCTATGAGCATGACGGCGTAATAATTTCCCATCCTGATTCAATTCAAACACAGTAATTTTACTAGATAGTCCTGGTTCGATCGAAAAGTTTACTAAACAAGGTTCGCCGTTATCTAATTCACAGCTTGGATCGATCCAAGGATGAGCAGAAAACGAATCTCCAGGCTGTAAAATACCATCTAAATAATCTATACCGATAGTTTCTAAAGTTTTAGGTTCTAAGCTATGAGGTTCAGCAGCTTCCCAAAGAGCCAGTAATTTATCACCCCAGTAAATTATATTAGTATTGGCAATATTTTTAAGTCTAAAATCAAAGACATTATTAAGCCAACCGCCAGGCTTTTGCGTCCCAAATACCCCACGATAGAGTATTTCACCTGCTTCTTGTTCGGCAACGTAGGCTTCTGTCTGTACAAAACGGTTGCGAAAATAAGCTTTTCCTTCTTTAAAAGCAAAGGAAGAGATCATCCCATCTCCATCAAAAGGATGATGTACTGGTGTACCTGCAATATCTAATAAACCAGGGCCATTACGAAATAATGTCCCTTCTAATTCTAGGGGTATTTTTCCTTCTATGTCTAGAATTTCATATTCATATTCATGGGGTAAGGATTGATATCCTCGTTTCCATTCTTCAATTTTATAGTATTGGTCTTTAGCCGATCCTGCTAAGTTACTAATCATAGTTGAAATCAAAAAAATATTGCCTTATAGAATCTATTAATCTATAAGATATGAACTTTTGTAAAGTAATTTCAACTATAATCTAGTTTTGTTAATAAATATGTGAGCAAAATTCTTTAGGGGATATGCGAGCAAGATGCCCGCACTACCGACAAGAAATTCAACCTCTTACATAAATAAATTACTGGTTTGGTAAGACAAGCGGTCGGAACTCGGTGAGGTTTCCTCACCGAGAGCAAGCCGACCAAGAGAGGGAGAGTAGGAAGAAAAGGGAGACAAGAGAGAAGTAAAGTAATCCTTGTCCTCCTTATCTTCCTCAACTGATCGATTGAGGATTTGTGCAAGAAGTCTATCGATCCTTTTATGACAAACTAGGTTGTTGTTTATGCCATTCTGTAGCTTGTTCATAAGCATAGGCTGCGTGAAATAAAATATCTTCTCGCAAGACATTACCAATTAATTGCAACCCAATGGGTAAACCCTGTTCATCGAAACCACAAGGAATACTAATTCCTGGCAAACCAGCCAAATTAATCGGAATAGTCATTAAATCGAGGAGATACATACTCAGAGGATCGGTAGTTTTATCCCCTGCTTTAAAAGCAGTACTAGGAGAGGTGGGGCAAACTAACACATCTACTTCGGCAAAAGCTTGCTCAAAATCCTGTTTAATTAAAGTGCGTACTTTTTGAGCTTTAAGATAATAAGCATCGTAATAACCAGCCGACAGAGCGTAAGTACCTAGCATAATTCTGCGCTTAACTTCTTTACCAAAACCAGTAGCGCGAGTACTAGTGTACATATCCACTAAATTTTCCGCCTCTTGACGCATACCGTATTTTACTGCGTCATAACGAGCTAAATTGGCAGAAGCTTCAGAAGGAGCGATAATGTAGTAGGCTGGCAAACCATAGCGAAAACGAGGACAAGAAATTTCTTTGACTTCAGCACCTAATGCTTCTAATTGGGCGATCGCCTTGCGAACAGCCTTGGTAACACTGGCATCTAGTCCCTCACCAAAGGTTTCTGTAATAATTCCTACTTTCAAACCTCCTGTAGATTTGAAATCAGGTTTGAGGAATTTAGTATAGTCAGGAATTTCTACTTTTAAACTAGTGGCATCAGCAGAATCGTATCCAGCGATCGCATTAAGTAAAATAGCTGCATCTTCTACACTACGGGCAAAAGGGCCAATTTGATCTAAAGAAGAACCAAACGCAACTAAGCCAAAACGAGAAACCAAACCATAAGTTGGTTTCATCCCTACGACACCACACAAAGAAGCTGGTTGACGAATTGAACCGCCTGTATCTGAACCCAATGCCACAACGCATTCTCCCGCAGCCACCGCAGCAGCCGAACCCCCAGAAGAACCACCAGGTACTCTAGATATATCCCAGGGATTAGCAGTAACCTGAAATGCCGAATTTTCAGTAGAACTACCCATCGCAAACTCATCTAGGTTAGTTTTACCTACCATGACTGCGGAAGCATCTTTCAACTTTTGGGTAACAGTTGATTCATAGGGAGGAACAAAATTAGCCAATATGTTCGAGGCGCAAGTAGTTTTAATTCCCTTAGTACACATATTATCTTTGATACCAATAGGAATACCTTCTAATAAGCCAATTTCTTCTCCTGCTGCAATTTTGTCATCTACTTTCTGGGCTGTTTCTAAAGCAAGATCGGCAGTGACAGCTAAAAAGGCGTGTATTTTTGGTTCTACTTTTTCAATCTGGGCTAATGCCTCATTAGTAATTTCTACTGCAGAGCGTTCTTTATTAACTAATTGTTGATGTAACTCCCTTATACTTCCTTGGTACATTTAATTACCTTTATTTAGTAGCTTGGTTTGACTGGACAATTTTAGCCCGTGCTTTTTACTAGGTTAAACCGATTCCTGATGGGAGGAAATTTGATTTAATCCATCAATAAGTCTATCTCATTGACTCAGATTTTCAGAAATTGGCTAAGACGAAAGTTTCACCAAAGACAATAACCTCTCTAGACTCTACTAAGCCACCATACTAGAGTGGGCAGCGATGACATGCCAAGAACCGCTAGAAGAAAGAGTCCAAATACGAGTAAAGCGAAAATCACCATCAGATTCCTTCCCAGCGTAGCTACCTGATAAATGAACTCGGACAGAGACGATCGCGACATCTCCACTAAGTCGAATATCTTGCTCAGAAGGTATCAACTTGCTCACTTTAATTATTCCAGATTGGTGAGCAGCAAGATCGTCTTGTTTGCTTAATACTTGACCAAGATGATTGGTGAAAATAAGTTCGGGTGCAAGCAGTTCATCGAGGGTATTTACATCAGAATTAAGCATTGCCATTCTGAGACGTTCTTCTGCTTGTAAAATTTGTGTTTCGAGCGATGAGTTCAAGCTATTTCCTCCTGTATTGCCTGCTTGAACTTATTTTAATGGTACGTATAAACATTAGCGGTTAAAAAAAATTGAGCAGGATATTTAAACCCTGTCTCAATTCTTCAGCTAACAGCTAACAGCTAACAGCTTATTAATATTGAGGTACATTGGGATCGACTTCTTTACTCCAGGCAGTAATACCACCCTTAACATTCGTTCCTTCAATACCCGATCCTTTGAGAATCCCCAAAGCTTTTGCCGATCGCCCGCCCATCTTACAATGAGCTATAAGTCGATGACCATTAGTTAACTCCTTAACTTTTTCTATCCCAGAACCATTTTCAATTTCGGAAAGAGGAATTAGAACAGAGCCAGGAATTTTAGCAATTTCGTATTCATTAGGATTGCGGACATCGAGTAAAACGAAGTCTTTTGTTCCATTATCCATCAGTTGTTTTAATTCTTGGACGGTAATTTCAGACATAGCTTGCTGTTGTTTGGCTGCTTCTGCTTGTGCTTGAGGAATACCACAGAATTGTTGGTAGTCGATTAGTTTTTCAATGACAGGGCGTTCGGGATTGGGGCGTAACTTCAATTCCCGAAACTTCATATCTAGGGCATTGTAAAGTAGAAGTCTACCACTGAGAGTAGTGTCTGCGCCCAAAATAATCTTGATTGCTTCAGTTGCTTGAATTGTACCAATAATGCCAGGAAGTACCCCTAAGACACCACCTTCTGCACAAGAAGGAACCATTCCTGGTGGTGGTGGTTCAGGATATAAGTCACGATAGTTGGGACCATCTTGATAGTTGAATACGGTTGCTTGTCCTTCAAAACGGAAAATAGAACCGTAAACATTAGGTTTGTTTAGTAAAACACAGGCATCGTTAGTTAAATAACGAGTAGGAAAATTATCCGTCCCATCTATGACCACATCGTAAGGCGCAAGAATATCAAGAGCATTAGCTGAAGTGAGGGCAGTTTCGTATAAATCTACCTGACAATCAGGATTAATTTCTAAAATTCTATTTTTAGCCGACTGAATCTTTGG
>JASJDI010000311.1 GCA_030065155.1 Xenococcaceae cyanobacterium MO_188.B29 | reverse complement strand
TTATGTTTCATCTCCAATTTTGAAAGTCTCTATAAATACTTGCAACTCCTGTATTATTGATAAACTTCTTGCCAAGCATTAGAAACCACGATAGGTGAATCCACAGTACGCTCGGCTACTCGAATCATATCTGCTGTTAATTGAGTGAGCGATCGAGTTAAAATCAAAATTAATAACCTTGCTAAATAGGTGCATTAATAATAGCTTTAGCATCTAAAACCATTAAGCTTTCCCCTTGCTCTAAAACCCTTCCTTTCAGATAGGGCTTTAAATTAGGAGCATCATCATCCTGGGGTGATTCAATTTCAGCTGCTGTCAAGCGTATTACTCCTCGAACTTGCTCTACAGCTAATCCTAAGAGCATATTTTCTAATCTGGCGATGGCGATATGATATTGTCGCACATCTCGCTCTAAAGACTCTAATCCCATCATTTGGGGGAAATCAACTAACCAGAGAACTTTGTTGCGTCGATTGATCAAGCCTAAAACGCAATCAGGCATATTCGGCATAAAAGTAATTTGCTCAACTGGTATCACCAAAACTTCTTGAATATGGTCTAGAAGCAAAGCAGATACTGTGGTGAGATCTAGCTGTAGTTTTAAGTAAGCATCTCCTAATTTTGGCTGTAATTGATTAGATCCTAGAGTAGACATTGAAATATCCATACAATTAAGAGACTAAGGAACGAATTGCTTTAACAATTTCCTCTCTGGTAAAAGGTTTAGTGAGATACATATCTGCTCCCTGTCTAATACCCCAAATACGGTCTAATTTTTGATCTCTGCTAGTACAAAGAACAACGGGTAGGTTGCAAGTGGCAGGATTTTTCTTCAGCTTTCTACATAACTGAAAACCATTCATGCCCGACATAACTACATCTGTAACAATTACATCAGGTTTTTGCTCGACAGTTTTTAGCCAAGCTTCTTTGGCGTTACTCGCTTGAATAACTTTATAACCACTTTCTCTCAAGTAAATACTAATTAGTTCCTTTTGGGAGGGAACATCATCTACCACTAAAACTGTAATCATGTTCTTGGGCTAAGTTTGATTTTTAAGTCAAGTAGCGAAAAGCTATCTTGAGTAATTCAGATTGAGTAAAAGGCTTAGTGATATAGTCTGTTGCTCCTACTAATCTGGCTTTAGCTCGATCGATAAATCCTTCTTTACCCGTGACAATCACAATCGGTGTTAGCTTAAACAGAGCATGATTTCTTAACAGAGAGCATAATTGATAGCCATCTAGATTAGGCATACCAATATCCAATAAAATTAAGTCTGGCTTGATTTTCAAAATTTGGACTAAAGCTTTAACTGGATCTTGAATGAGAGAGACAGAAAAAGCATCGTTATCTAAAAATCGTTCAATTTTACGCAATACTGCTGGGCTATCATCAACACAAGCAATCTTCCAAGTTTTTTCTACTTTAGGAGAATTGGGTATTCTCGCTAAAGCTATTCTGGTATCTGCTGGAGGGATAGGTTCTGCTTTAGTAATAGCTAGAGAGTTAATGTTAGATATTTGGGGTAATCGATCGAAAGGAGGATAGGGCTTGCGCAAAAAAATAATTCCTTTAACAATTAAAGGATATAACTTTTGCGCTAGTTGTAGTTCGTCTTCATTAAATAAAGCAGATAATTGACAAAAACTAAATCCTTTCAAAACTTTACCCAGTTTTTCTTGCTGTTCGGAAGAAATTCTTCTTTGAGCATGGGATTGAGCAAAAAAGTAGGGACGCTGAAAAGACGACCATACATGGGGACTTAATCTTTTCCAAGCTTGCAACCTCTCTTGACAGTTTTTGATAAAGGGTTGCCAAGCAAAACTACAAATTATGGGTGATAAGTTAGATTGACTAACGGTAATTTCTGATTCTATCTTCGGTATTAAAAGATAAGACTCTAGTACTTCCCTAGTTAATCTTTCAATTAAGATTTCTGCTTCTGCTAATTTTAAATAGTTTTGTTCGACTAACCAGCAAATAGCTTGATAATCAGATTTAAGAATACTATCATTGTGCCAACTAGATTCAAACTGTAGACGAACTTGGGTACGCAATTCTCGGGTTAAGGCAGGAATTTCATGATTTAACCTGCGTAGATGCCGTTCAATTCGCTCAAACGGTTCTAGAGAATTAGTCGCATAAGTCAACTTTCCCTGAGTCAAATATATAAGATAAGAAATCGAGTTATATGATACTTGTAAACAGCCATTAGCTTGAGAGCCAGATAGTTGTTCGAGTAATTCGGTGGGGGGAAGATAAATATTTCTTCCTGTAGTAAATTGTTGGGCCATTGCTCAAACCTAGTCTCCTACTCTGTTGATCTCGTTTATCTCCTTATGCATTAAGCTAAAAATCATTTAAATTGTGAATTAGACTTGACATTAATCATTATTTTCCTTTTTGTTAGATTAATGATGTTTTTTAAACTGGGTAAATCTTTTATGCAGCAATACTTAAGCAACACTAAATAAGATTTTAAAACTATTAATCATAATTTAGGTGATTATACCAAAATGCTCTATGCAAAAATGCTCATAATTTACGCGATCGCACTTAAAATAGTTAAGTATAAATACTTGGGAAATTTTGGTAAAAGTGTATAAAAATAAACTTAATGTTTTTAACATATAGATTTTTATGCTAATCCAAATCATAAATTTATGGTATCTAAATCTTTGACTTTTGTATCTTTTCAACTCCGTAAGCAAAATGAGTTATTTTGGTTAAGTTTGAGTATTACCTTTGCTGTTGTTTATGGATTATTGGGTATTAGGGAGGGTTTTAGTCATGAATGGATTGTGCAAGATGATGCAAGGCAACATGTATTTTGGATGTTGCGTTATACAGACCCAGAATTATTTGCTAATGATTTAATTGCTGACTATTTTCAATCAGTTGCTCCAGTTGGCTACACTAGTTTGTATCGTCTAGCAGCAGCCCTGGGCATTAATCCCTTAGTCTTTAATAAGTTTTTACCTCCCATCATTGGGATAGCTTGCACTTATTATTGTTTTTATTTCTGTCAACGAATATTTCCTGTCCCCTTTACTTGTTTTCTCTCCAGCTTAATTTTCAATCAGATTATCTGGATGAAGGACGATATCATTTCTGCCACTCCTAGAGCTTTTGCTTATCCTCTTTTACTGGCTTTTTTGTACTATTTATCTAAACGTTCTCTTTTTCCCTGCTTAATTATAATTGCTTTACTTGGTGCTTTTTATCCTCAGGGCATTTTCCTCTGTGCAGGAATGTTAGTTCTACAGCTTGTTCGTTGGCAGGGTATGCGTCTGCGTTTTTCCGCCAACTTCGATGATTATTATTTTTGTGTGATGGGTTTAGGAGTAGCCGTAGCGGTACTGTCACCCTATGCACTGCATTTGTCAGAGTTTGCTCCTGTTATTAGTGTAGAACAAGCAAAAAAGCTACCAGAATTTTATTTGAAAGGAAGATCGGCTTTTTTTAAAGATAATTGGTACGACTTCTATATCGGTGGCGGACGGAGTGGCATGATTCCTAATTCAATCTGGACTCCAGCTACAACTATTTTTAGCCTTTTATTACCGATTTTGTTACGATTTCGGCAGCGATTTCCTTTACTGAACAAAATACAGTCAGATATAAATCTTTTGCCCCAGCTGATGGTAACTTCTGTATTTATGTTTGCTATGGCTCATCTTTTTCTGTTTAGGCTTCATTTACCTAGCCGATATACAAGCTACAGTTTGCGGATTATTGTAGCGGTGGCAGCAGGAATAACTCTCAGTATAATTACGGATGCTCTAGTAAATAAAATAGCTGCTAAGGCTAGCAATTTCAAATTAATTGGGCAGAAAATTGCTGCTTCTCTTGGTTTAATCGCGATCGCGATCGCTTTACTCGGTTATCCTAGCTTTGTTGATAGCTTTCCTGTTACTAAGTATAAAACTGGAGCAATACCGAGCCTATACGAGTTTTTACAACAGCAACCCAAAGATACTCTCATTGCTTCTCTCATTGCTGATGCAGATAATATTCCCACTTTTGCTCAACGTTCCATCTTAGCCAGTAGAGAATATGCCATACCTTACCATTGGGGATATTATCAGCCTTTTCGACAAAGAATAATAGATTTAATTGCCAATCAGTACACTAGCGATCCTAATCAATTAAGACGATTTATCCGTCGCTACGGAATTGATTTATGGATTGTGGAAAATTCTAGTTTTACTCCAGAATATGTTGATAATAATCGCTGGTTTAGACAATACCAACCAGTTACTAAAGAAGCTGCTGATAGTCTACGTCAAGGTAATGTGCCATTCTTACTTGCTTATCAAGATAAGTGTAAAGTTTTTGAACACGATCGGTTTACAGTAATTGCTACTGAATGTTTATTGGACAAAGCCAAATAAAGCTGTTAGTTTTTAGCTATTTTTAGATAAATAAGGAAATTATTCATTGCGAACTAAAATGCAACTGGGAGATAGAGTCCGTTTAGGTTTAGCTGTGGGGGTTGCTAAAACAGTCACTGCTATTGTCAAGTCACTGCGTTTGGGTGCTGCGTCTGTGTTACCAGGGGAAATTTCTCGTCGTCTCCATCCCCGTCTTCTACCTTTACTATTTACTCAAGTCAGTAAGGGAGTAATTCTGATTGTAGGGACAAATGGCAAAACCACCACATCTTTACTCTTACGTACTATTTTAGAAGACCAAGGCTATCGAGTTACCCACAATGCCAGTGGTGCTAATTTAATTAATGGTTTGATTACTGCCCTCTTAGCTAATACCAATCTGACAGGGAAGCTAACCGCCGACTATGCCATTTTAGAAGTAGATGAGAATATCTTACCTTTGGTATTAAAAGATTGTCAGCCTCAGTATATTGTTGGTTTGAACCTGTTTCGCGATCAACTCGATCGCTATGGGGAAGTAGATACTATTTCTCAGCGTTGGCAAAAGGCTATTCATCCTTTACCTAAAGATACGGTAATTGTGCTTAACGCTGACGATCCTACCTTATCTTATTTAGGACAACAACTAGAGCAAAAAGTAGTCTATTTTGGACTCAACGAACCCCAATTGTATCTCGAAGCAATTCCTCATGCAGTAGATTCGATTTATTGTCCTGCTTGCGGACATTTATTAGATTATCAGGGAGTTTATTTATCTCATTTAGGTGATTATAGTTGTCCTAGTTGTGGTTTTAGTAAAAGTAAAACTGCAGTCAATAGTCAAGAATGGTCACAAATTCTCATCGGAGTTTACAACAAATATAATACTCTAGCTGCTGGATTGTTAGCTCAAGAGATAGGCATTGATACTAATAGTATATTTGAGACAATTAAGAACTTTAAAGCAGCTTTTGGTAGAGCAGAAGAGTTGGACGTAGAAGGAAAACATGTCCGTATTTTATTATCTAAAAATCCTGTGGGTATGAATGAAACTATTCGGGCAGTTAATGATATTAAGAAAGCCCAAAAATCTTCTGTCACTTTATTGGTTTTAAACGATCGCATTCCTGACGGTACAGATGTATCTTGGATTTGGGATGTAGATACAGAAGAATTAGTGAAACTAGGAGGAACTTTAGTTGTCAGTGGCGATCGAGTTTATGATATGGCATTACGTTTAGACTATAGTAAGTCAGAACAAGATAATCATGTAGAGCTAATTGTTAAAGAAGACTTACAAGATGCGATCGCTACAGCTTTAGAATGCAGTCCTCAAGATGAAACCTTACATATTCTGCCCACTTATTCAGCCATGTTAGAAGTCAGAGAAATATTAGTAGGCAGAAAGATTTTGTAATTTTATGGCAATTTGATTATACTAGTCGAGCGTTAATTGCTTAGAAGACAACAAAATATGACTTGGATAGACCCTCTTAAAGATGGTAAAAGTAAAATCGAATTAATTGATTCGATGGGCAGTGATTTAAGTGTAGTAAATGATGCCCGTGCTAGTTTTGCCAAAAGCTCAGAAGAGTTAAATCAAAAAGATATTAAACTAATCAATTATTTAATTAAACATCAACATACTAGTCCCTTTCGAGGAGTGGTTTTTAAGTTTAAAGTTAAAGCTCCTCTTTACATTTGTCGCCAGTGGTAGCCATATTATACTGACATGGTATGAATTGAGGTGTATTAATGATTGTTGAGTTTAGAGGATATACATACTCAATTAGAAGAATTATCAATGATTCTCGTAAAAGCGAGAGTAATTCAATTTGACCATGAAACAGAAAAATAGATAATGCCCCATTTAGAAGAGATTCTAAATGAGTACTCCGTGAACTCAGAAAAACCCTACGTTCTCTCGATCGACAGCGAGGGATGCTCCTGGTTAAGGAGCATATCCAATCGCTGTGTTGACAATTTAGGGAATATGGCAATTCTGAGCCAAGCCGAGATAACAGAGGACACGGCGAGATGTCCGTTCGGAAGGTGCAACGACTATCTCGTTAGAGAGTAGGGTTCAAGAGAACTCGAAGCGCGGAGAATCCTAACCAATTTGGAAGGATTATGATATAGTCTGAGCTTACAGGAAACTGTAAGAGGTTAATCGGAATCGGGTTAACCGTAACACAACTGGGAAACACGTCATAGCAAGTAATCATAATGATGAACAATTAGGGTGGAATGAAAAGAGTTTTCGCTATGTATCGATCGATGATAGTAATGAATTTTATATTCCCAAAACTTTCCGTCAACAATCAGCCAATAATAAACAAGCAACAGAAGGAATGTTAGATGAAGAATCTAGCTTAAAAGCACTAGAAATTTATTCACAACAATGTCATTCCAGTTATCAAGCTTATCAACAATTATTAGAGTTGGGTGTGGGTAGAGAACAAGCAAGAGGAGTACTAATTCCCTCTGTTTATACTTCTTGGGTATGGACTGTTTCTTTGCAAGCGGTTTTGCACTTTATTAGTTTGCGTCGTGGTGCAGGCGCACAAAGTGAAATTGGAGCTTATGCTCAGGCAATTACAGAACTAATTAAATCGATAGTTCCTGTTTCTATAGAAGCATGGGAAACTCAAGCAGGCATGTTTTAAACATATCTTGTCCAAATTTTTGATTAATCAGTCAGATTGCTAATTGTGAAACAGTCCCGTTGGGGGGATTTCCCTCGGTGCGCGTTCCTTTGCGCCGTAAGACAACGCAGGGTCGCACCGCTTGAGCAAATATTATCTCGCTACGCTCGTAGTTTTTAGTAGTTAGTATTTAGCTCGGAACGAACTGGCGTTTAACGCCAGTTCGCGGGGTTCACAAGGTGCTGGGGAAACCCCAGCACACGACCCCTTGCAAGCCGAGCGCATTCCGCGTAGTTAGTTTTTTTTTGGGTTAAAGACGAGGGGCTGTCTGCGGAGGTCTCCTCCGCAGTTTATAAGCTCCGTCCCCACCATAATCTTTGATTTGGTGGCTTATAATTAGTGGCGAGTCCAATCTCCCACTAATTAATAACT
>JASJDI010000310.1 GCA_030065155.1 Xenococcaceae cyanobacterium MO_188.B29 | reverse complement strand
AAGTTCCCAACTTACGCTTTATTAATTTTACGCATTTTACTAGTAGCAATTTTTCTCTGGCATGGTTTGCCAAAAGCAATTTTTTGGTCAGCAGCAATGTCTAAGTTTGTCGGTTTTGGATTGCCTGGGTTTCTTGGACCTATAACGGGTATTGTGGAAGTAGTTGCTAGTGTTTTGCTGCTGTTTGGTCGTTACTGGAGAACGACAAATTTAGTTTTATTATTTATTATGGCTGGAGCGATCGCTACTGTTCAGCTACCTAAATTTCTGGCAGATATTAATGACGTTGCAGGGCTAGAAAGAGATTTATTAATGATGGTTGGACATTTAACTTTACTAGCTTTTAATAATACAAAGTCGGAAACTAAATTAACCGATGCTGATAGATTAGGTGATCCATCGCAGGTTTCTAAACAAGCTAAATCATTTGAGTATTGATCTTAGAAAGATTAACCATTTTTTTTCAAAATCCTGCTAATTTCTTGGATTACTTTTTGGCTTTGCCAATAGCTACCATGAGCTTTACCTCCTCTTAATAAAGCTAAGGTTGTCTGATTAATTGGTTGGCTTACAACACTAAATGAATTGGGTTCTGAGCTAATTAAATCCTGAAAATCGATGTATTTTTCCTCATTATCTACTATCTCTTTCATTAATTGTTCTAGGGGAAAAGCAATCGGATCTCCTGGATGAATGAAATTTCTCCAGGGCAGCTTTTCTCCGTTTCTGGCTTGATAAAGATTATTTAATAGCTCTTGCAATCTTGGTGTAATATCATGACTACTACTATCAGGGTTGGATCGATCGGGGTCGAAATTAACATTAGTCAGACTAAAAATAGCGATCGGTGAACCCATAGTATTAATACTACCTAATTGGATTCCTTGATGAATGCTGTCATCTTTTCCTGATAAGCCAAAAATACAGTCTCTAATATCCATAACATCTTCATAACCAGGCACTTCTGGCTCGTCCCAACGAGGAGCAAACAAAATGTCAAAGAGAATAACTGTACCCCAACTATGAGTAACTAAGTGTAAGCAATCATCTGGTTGAGCATGTTGCAGAATTTGAAGAGCATCTTGTTTTAATCTTTGGACAACTTTATAACCAACATGACGACTTATGTAAAGTGCAGCATCTCCAGCAAATTGTAGTAACTGCTGTTCGCGGAAGTTTCTAAACCACATTTCATCCCACAGAGGGGAAGCTTGTAATTTTTCTAATAGCTTTGTCTCTGATGGTTCATTGACATCACCCCAGTACAAGGGTATATCAACAAAGTTTAGAGACTGAGATTTTATACCTTCAATTAGGTCTTTAGCGTAGTCAGGACTTTCTCTTCTGTCGCGGGTACTTACTCCGTGTATAAATAAAATATAGTCAGTAGCCATATACTTATCTCCTAAGTATTTAAATTCTTAAGTAGTCGTGCAAGATAAATTACCTACTTGAGTCTAGGCAACAGGCAAGAGGAAATTAGAAATGTGTAACTAATTGTGCTTAAGTACTTAAGCATATTTCTGTTGATAAAGTTCTTTTTCTTCTAATCGATCGCTAGACAAATCAAATTCACTACTCTCAGTAATTAAAGTATCCAGTTTGAGAAATAGAAAAATAGCGGACTATTAGAGCTTTTAAGAGTTATTTTAGGCTTATATTTTATTAATACGAGATTTATTTTGTTTTATGCAAAATAATTTTTTAAGCTGCTTATGTTTACCAAGTTTAAATCCCAAATTGTTCAGACTAGCCAAGCTGCAATTAAGACAGTAGTAGGTGGAACAGGAAAACCGCTACTGTTACTCCATGGTTATCCGCAAAACTATTTTATGTGGTACAAAATTGCTGACAGGTTAGCACAAGATTTCACAGTTATTGCCACAGACTTAAGAGGTTACGGGGATAGTTATGCACCGCAAGGTAAAGCAGATTCTAGTAACTATGCTAAAAGAGTTGTGGCTCAAGACCAAGTAGAAGTAATGTCCCAATTAGGCTACGAAGAATTTTATTTAGTGGGACACGATCGCGGTGGTAGAGTAGCTCATCGTTTAACTCTCGATTATCCTGAAAAAGTCAAAAAATTAGCTGTATTAGATATTGTCCCTACCTATGAACTCTATACTACAGCCGATCGAGAATTTGCCACAGCTTACTATCATTGGTTTTTTCTGATTCAACCTTTTCCTCTACCAGAAAAACTAATTAGTGCCGATCCAGAATACTTTTTACGCAGTTGTTTAAACAATTGGAGTAAAGTAGCTGATGCTTTTACTACCGAAGCTTTAACTGAATATTTACGCTGTTTTAAAAAGCCAGAGGTTATCCACGGCACTTGTGAAGATTATCGCGCCTCTGCTGCGATCGATCTCATTCATGATGAACAAGATTTAGACAAAAAAGTAACTTGCCCTTTGCTGGTACTTTGGGGAAGTAGGGGTATTATTGGCAAAAAATATGATGTCTTAGGAAGTTGGAGAAAAAGGGCAAGTAATGTTAATGGTAAAGCGATCGACTGTGGTCATTTTTTACCTGAAGAAGCTCCAGATAATACTTATTTAAGTCTCAAAGAATTTTTAAATGAGTAATAAAGAAGCTTATACGAGAAATATTAGAACCCTAAGAGCTTTTACGCCATAAATAGCGTGGCTTCAGAGCCATACTATTTTGGTGATTTTTGAGAACATCGAGAAAAGCGAAAACGGCTGGAGTGTGTAAAGCGTTTTTCATAACGGCTGCTTCAATAATTCTTTCTAAAGGAACAGGCAAAGAATATACTTGGAGTTGTTCTGGGACAGGTTCGGCAGCAAGTCGAGGCATAATTGCTGCGCCCAAGCCTTGCATAGCCATACTGATTATGGTTGAATCTTGTTTCATTTCGTAAGCAATGTTTACTGGGTATTTTGAACGCTGTAAATGTTTACGAATTGTTGTCGAGCAGCTATCAACAGCCGAGATAATTAGAGGATAGGTTGCTAATTGTTTCCAAGTTATTTGTGTCTGGTGTAATTTTGAGCTACGAGGTAGCAACACCACATATTCATCCCTAAAAATTTCCCAAGTCTCTAACTCCTCAGAACAGGGTAAATGAACTAAACCAATGTCTGCTTGCCCAGAACGTAAAATACTTTCTTCTTGAGTATGTTCATCAACTTCAATCACACTTACTGTAATTAAAGGAAACTGACGACTAAACTGAGCAATTAGTGCCGGTAGTATATGAGTTGCAGCACTACGAAATGATACGAGTCTGACGTTTCCTCCTTTTAAACCTTTCGTTCGATCGGCTTCTGTTGCTATTTTATGTAACAAGTCCAATACTTGTCGGGCTGGCAAAATTAAACGTTCTCCGACAGGAGTAAGATATGCTCCATTTCGACCTCGATGAAATAAAATTACTCCTAATTCTGTTTCTAAGGTGGCGATCGCATGGCTGACTGCTGACTGGGAAATCCTTAGGTGTAAAGCAGCCTCACTAAAATTTTGATAATCTGCCACTGCAACTAGGGTTCTTAACTGTGAGATTTTCAGTTTGTAGGGATCGATCATATTCATAAACCTAATTATCAATCTCTGAGGAATATCTCGATAAAATTTTCAACCTTTTTTGCTAGAAATTATGGAAAAAGCTAGCTTGAGGTTGCAATATTCAAGTATTAATTTTATTCATGTTTACCATGCATACATTGCTTTGTTTATTGGAAATTAAATAGTTAGAGTTTATTTATCGTCAACAAAAATATTCCA
The DNA here is from genome assembly GCA_030065155.1 of Xenococcaceae cyanobacterium MO_188.B29. Taxonomy (GTDB): domain Bacteria; phylum Cyanobacteriota; class Cyanobacteriia; order Cyanobacteriales; family Xenococcaceae; genus JASJDJ01. Next base: position 3,766 of record JASJDI010000310.1, on the reverse strand, counting down.
AATCTTAACAAAAAAACTCAAATAATGGAAATTTTTTTTACAGCTATAAGCTTCTAAAATCATCTAAGTGTTAGGTGGAAATAAGGCGATAATATTTGTTCAAGTTTTTTGGACGAATATATTGTTTTGGGCATTCTTAGTTTAAATTTACAATACTTTTTTTTGCAAAATAGCTGTCAAGAAAAAACCGATCTGAATCTTTGATTTTCTAAGATTTTGTTGATTGTTTCTATTTAATATCGTTAACTTTGCGAATATTTATTATTACTTAAAAAATTGCTACTCTTTCAAGTCAATATCTAGTTAATCCATTAGAGAGTATTTATTTGAGTAGTTGACATCACAGCTATTTACTAGTTGTCGTTTCCTTAATGAAGAGGATTAACTATGAAAATTATGAGCTTTATTGTCAGTATCTTTAAAAGTATTGGACGTAGTTTGGTAGCAAGCAATGTCGAACCTCAAATTAAACATAAGCGCGATCGCTACGGTAATGATTATTGGCAGGTTTACGATTCCACTATTAACAAATCCTATAGTTTTGGTTCAGAACAAGATGTAAGAGCCTGGATTGAAAATCGTTATCACAGCTTCTAAAAATACTATCGGTAAATTATCTAAATTAGGAGGAAAAAATAAAATGAAGTTTTCTCAATCTAATGCTGATTTATTAGGTTTTACCAACACCAAAGTTTGGAAGTGGTTTAAGGAATTTGGGAAATTTAGCCTATTCTATGGAAATTATCTAGCAAGTTTACATGCTCATGCCAAATCTTCCCAGTAAAACAGTAAACCTTGTAAGGTGGGCAAACTAACTTTCAACTCAGCAGGGCAATTAAAAACTAATTTTGCCCACCCTACTTTTTAGGTACTCATACCAAATCTCCAAAGTAAACAGTGAAATTGTAAATTAGGACACATTGTTAAATCGTGAGGGTGAACGCTCGCCGTTTACCCTTACTAATTTTCTGATAAATCAAGAATTAAAGCCGAATGTTTAGTAGTATAAAAACAGCTTTTACATAATTGATGAAGCTACCGCTACTGATTTTAATCGGCAATGACCAATATAACTAATAACTACTATCCTAATTCTTACGCTCTACAGAAAATAATTGGCGATCGCCTTGCTACTACACCAGAAAACAGAATTACTTTTGCTGAATATATGAACTTGGTTTTATACCATCCTCAGTACGGATATTATAGTTCTGGCATAGTAGAAATAGGCTCTACAGGAGATTTTTTTACTTCTTCTTCTTTAGGAGAAGATTTCGGACAACTCTTGGCAAGTCAGTGGTGGGATATATGGCAAACTATGAACTGTACCGTTCCTTTTAGTATCGTAGAGATGGGCGGAGGAAATGGTAGAACAGCTTATGACATCTTAAAGTACTTACAAACTTTTTATCCTGATTTTAGTCAAGTAATAGAATATATTTTAATTGAAGAATCGCCAGAATTAATTCAAGTACAACAAGAGACATTAAAGAGTTTAGAAGAGATTAATATAACTTGGAAAACTTGGCAAGAAATCCCAGATGACTCTGTAGTTGGTTGTTTTTTTTCTAATGAACTGGTTGATGCTCTCCCTGTGCATTTAGTTAGCGTTAAAAACAGTAAATTACAAGAAATTTATTTGACTAGAGAAGAAGAAAAAATAATAGAAACTTACGGGGAAATTTCCACACCTAAGTTACAAGATTATTTTGATTTCGTTGAGATTGATTTATTAACTAAAGACTATCCTGAAGATTATCGAACAGAGGTAAACTTGGCTGCCTTAGATTGGCTATCTACTGTCGCCAATAAACTACACAAAGGATATATTTTTACTATAGATTACGGTTATCCTGCTAGTAAATACTATCACCCCCAAAGATATGAAGGGACACTAAAATGCTACTATCAACATCGTCACCATAATAATCCTTATGTTAATCTTGGCTATCAAGATATTACTGCCCATGTTGACTTTACCGCTCTAGAAAAACAGGGAGAATTATGTGGATTGGAAAAGATTGGTTTTACTCAACAAGGGATGTTGTTAATGGCATTAGGACTGGGCGATCGCCTTAATCAACTTTCTAGTGGTAAGTATGATATACAGGAAGTTTTTCGCCGTCGAGATGCCCTCCACCAACTAATCGATCCTACGGGTTTAGGGGGATTTGGAGTGTTAATTCAAGGCAAGCAATTACAACAACAAGAGAAATTACTCAAAGGTTTAACTATTCCTCCAATGGCTTAAATTAGTTATCAGTAGAAACCTAATTATGTTTAAACCAATTACTCATGTCATCTTCGATCTCGATGGATTGTTATTAGATACCGAATCTTTAAATGAAAAAGTTAATCAAGAAATTGTTCAACGTTACGGCAAAAATTTTGATACCTTCGTGAAGCTAAAAATTGCTGGTAGAACAACTGTAGATTCAGCAAAAATTGTCATTGATTTATTAAATTTGCCTCTAACTATAGAAGAGTATTTACAAGAGCGAAATAAACTTCTTTATCCTTTATACTCTCAAGTAAAACCTCTACCAGGAGCAATTAATCTTACTCAAAATCTTTATCAACAGGGAATTCCTCAAGCGATCGCGACTAGTTCTTCTCTTCATAATTTTGAGATGAAAACTACTCATTATCAAGAATGGCTAGAGTTATTTACGGAAGTAATTGTAGGAGACGATCCTGCTATTGAGAAAGGTAAACCTGCACCAGACATTTTTTTACTGGCAGCACAACGTTTGAATGCTTCTGTTGAAAATTGTTTAGTCTTTGAAGATTCTTTAGCTGGTATGCAAGCTGCATTATCAGCTAATATGTCTGTCATAGCAATTCCTCCTCTTGATTTCGATCGATCTTTATATCAAGATGCTAACCAAATCCTTGATTCTTTAAGCGAATTTAAACCCCAATTGTGGCATTTGCCTGAATTTGACTAAATCTAATCTAAGCAGTATATTTTAATAGCAATTAAGTGAAATTACTTAGTTTTCGATCATTTTTGCCAATTGTTAAAATACGAAGAAAAGTACAAAGATTAGATGAAGAATATTGCAAAGATTAGATGAAGAGATTATGAAATTAATCTAATCATGTAAAGATAATATTAGTGACAGTAAATCATGATTGCATCACTATCAACTCGGTAATATAGTACTAGGAAGTGCGTCCTTAAAGGTGCGCTCCTTTTTTTTTGAGCATAGTTAGGGTTTGCTGAATAGCTGATAAGCTATATTTTATAAAGGTTACAGAGATTTTAGGTGCAGAAAAAAGTTAAGTAAAAGTGCCGAAAACCCCCTAAAATTGGTAAAAGACCCTTGCACTTTGGACTTCATCTAGCCAAAATCTAGTCAGAACAAATGTACCGTAAATCTAACCAGTCTGACCTGACTCCAGAAAAATTTGAGTTACCTGTAGCGATCGATTTATCTTCTGAGAATCGATGGGTAGTCATGGCAGATTTAATACCTTGGGCAGAATTTGAAGATGAATATGCAGAAAATTTCTCAGAAAAAATGGGTGCAATAGCCAAACCTTTTCGGATGGCATTGGGCGCATTAATTATTAAAGAAAAATCAGGAATTTCTGATAGAGAACTAGTAGAACAAATAAGAGAAAACCCATATCTACAGTATTTTCTAGGGATGGCATCCTATAGCAATGATGTACCATTTGATGCGTCACTTATGGTTTATTTTCGAGAAAGAATAGACCAAGATATGGTTAATAAAGTCAACAAAAAAATGGTAGAAAATGC